>JBEQBC010000003.1:0-108944 GCA_041640035.1 Candidatus Nanohaloarchaea archaeon
TTTCGGAAAGGTATTCTGCTATTTCTCTGATCTTTTCGTCGGTCTGCTGGACATCTAGAACTGCCAGCTGGTTCTTCTTTACATGGAAGATGTACTGTTCCATGTCCTTTGTTTGGCTTCTGGTTCCGATATGTACGCCGTTAGCCAGGTACTCATCCCGGTCGATTAGGAGTTCTTCTTCGCTCATAGACCTGAAGTTGTAGAATAAAAGTTAAATAAGAGGGAGACTGGCGTTACGAAGACCCGCTTTCAGCCTTTCTGACACGGTAAAGCATACCTGCAGACCAGAGAATACCGGCCGATAGAGGTACCCCGAATTTCAGTTCCGGACTTGTCAACCACTGCTCCGAAAGTATACCTGCTACAAACACTGTTAATACTCCGGTAACGCTTTCCAGGAACAGCCGGTTCATATATCCTCACTCTCAGAAACTCATGCTTTTGTTCAATTCTGGGTTCTTCATCTCGTCCCAAAGCCTCATCAACCGGTTCAGTTTCGCGATCCTGATATCAGCTATACCAGCCTTAATTATCGGACATTCCCATTCCAATGCCAGGTCAGCTATAGTTGCATCACATGTCTCTCCGCTTCTGTGGGAAATAACCGGTGTGTAGTCTTCTTCTTTCGCTACTTCTACTGTTCTTTTGGCCTGTGAAACTGTTCCAATCTGATTAGGTTTCACAATAAGGGAGTTACATGCTCCGTTCTCCACACCTTCTCTTAACCGGGTTTTGTTCGTGGTGAACAGGTCGTCCCCGCATATCAGTACATCCGGGTTGGCGCGTGTAAGCTCAGCGTGATGCCTAAAGTCCTCTTGATCGAACGGGTCCTCTACATATACAAGTTCAAACTCGTTGATCAGTTTCTGGATGAACTTGCGGTGCTCTTCAGGGCTGTTCACCTGGTTGACAGAGTCCAGGTGGTATTTGCCATTTTCATATAGCTCGCCTGCAGCTACATCCAGTCCAATCCGTGCGTCGTGACGGTCCGCGACTTTCTTCAATACTTTCAGAGTTTTTTCGTCGTCCATCGAGGTGATCAAGGCACCTTCGTCGTTCATTCCTTTGATCTTTGATGCGTAATTTTCCTTCAGGTCCTGGTATATTGCAGTGTTAGTTTTCAGTGCTTCAGGAAAGCTTTCTGCGTTGACAGGCAGAACAAGGAATTCCTGGATGCTTGTGTTCCCGCCGTGTTCTCCGCCTCCAATCACATTGCTTAGCGGTAATGGGAACTTCTTGCTGTGATCGAATCCCTGTGCATTCTTGTAGGCGAAGCTTGAGGCGATCGCTGTCGCACCTAGTCTTGAGAAGTCGTGCGTGTCGTCTAGTGTTTTGAGTTTGTCGTCGAACTCTTTCTGTGTGAGATCCATTCCTTCCAGGTTTTTCAGCAGCCCTCTGATCTCTGGAAGGTTGTCGGGCACGAAGCATTTGGCCTCGTGGGTTCCTGTGGATGCTCCTGAAGGTGCTTTTCCGTAATCGCCGTTTATTTCAGTTTCTACTGTGGGTTGTGTACGGGAGTCTATGATTTCTCGGACCTCTAGTTTCCGTATCTTCATATAATAGTAATTACTGGATTACCTCGGTATTAAGTCTAATCCAAAACTTGTTCAAAACTCCAAACGGAGAGGTTGTTTGATAGAAAAAATTTCCCCTTTCAGTGGTGGTTAAGAATAAGTGAGAAGGGATATGTGGTGGAGCGTGTTTCAGCTCTTCACTGTGATCGGGAGTTTTCCTTCCTCAAGTTCCTTCTTCGCTATTTCGAGTGGTTTCTCTCTTCCTTCGTAATCGACGAATGGTGGTGCTCCCATTGCGATCTGAAGGCTTCTTGCTCCCAGTACCCGTGCTTTCTCGTATCTTGTGTAACTCATTGTATTATTCAACCTATGTATCCTAGATCGTTGCCGCCGCCCTGCTGCTTGTCCTGGTCAGGGCTCTGCTGATTTTGTAGTTTCTGAAGTTTTTTAAGTACTTCCTGTGATTCCTCAACTTTCTTGTCCAGTTCGCTGTAATCCAGTTCTACATGCATAATGCTTTCAAGAGCGTTCAGAACTGCCTCAGTGGATTTTGGATCACTCAAAAGGAATCCTGGTGTTTCTCCGAGCAGACAGATACCTGGCAGATCTTGGTCCTGCGCTTCTGAAAGCAGTAGTCCTGATACTCCTACTATCTGGTCGACATCGTGTTCGAACCGTACTCCGTGTTCGCTGTACTCGTCCTTCAGGTTTTCTTCTGTCACTGCTCCGAATACTTCAGGATCTTCTACTACATCTCCTGTTCCGTATCCTCCTACTGTGAGGACTTTGGATACATCGTTGTCTTCAGCGAAGTCTGTTATTTTTCTTGCTACTTCGTGGTGTCCTTCAGGTGTCTGTGCCTGTGCGTTTCCTTCGATTAGGATGTAGTCTTCGTTTTCTGTATGGAGCTGGTAGACGCTGTTCTTCATTTTTTCGACTGTTTTGTCGTCTTTTACTATTGTGTAAGGTGGGAAGTGGTCGCTGTGTAGCTCTCCGATTTTCTCTGCTTCAAGGTCTTCGGCTAGATAGCTTACTACATTTCTTCCTATGTGGCCTATTCCTGCTAGGCCTTCTATTAGTACAGGGTTTTCGAGTTCTGGCTGTTTTTCTAGTTTGAGTTCGGTTCTTGTCATAAAAATTTCAGCTCCGTTTTGTTTTTCTCCGGTATTCTCCGTAGTTGTCTGGGTAAGAGAATTTAGGTGGTCGAGTGGTTTCTGTTTCTTCACCGCAGTGTTTCTCTTTCAGTGTGTATGATTTACATTTGACGCATTTTTTAATCAAGGGTTCCAAAACCTCCTTTTCTACAGGTCAAATAAGAGTTCTCAAGCTTTCGAGAATTCGAATTCGCCGTCAAGCTCCTCTGCCTTGTTTCTTACCTGGTCAAGTGTCTTGTCCATTTTCTTTTTCGCCAGTTCCTTTGTCCGGCCCCAGGCAGTGATGGAGTAGTTTGGTGCAGAAACATACTTTATCTCGACGCCTTCGTGATCGTTTGCTACGGCTTTCTTGATTCTTTCAAGTCCGTTGCTCTGGTTGAACCTGAGCTCGATTTCTCCTTCAAGCTTCTCTTTCTTCAGGTCGATGTTGTCCTCTGCTACTTCCTGTACTGCTGTAAGTGTTTCTTCGTCGAAAAGGTCTTCTAGTTGGTCTTCCTTTCCTACGGAGATTTCGAATCCGTGGAAGCTTGAGTCGAACTTTCGCTGCATCGGGAACGCTATTTCCTCTATAGCTGTTTCCTTGTCCATTCCTAGTTTTTCAGCTACCTGTTCTATGAATTCTTCTGCTTTCTGTTCTTTGTTCCATCGGCTCATTGCCTCTCGTTTCTGTTTATCGTTTACACGCTTGATGGAGAGGCTGATGTTGTTTTCGTCTTCGGCTTCTACTACCTGTGCTACTGTTTTCTCTCCTTCGCTGAGTTCTTTGTTGATGTCCTGTACCCAGGATCTAGAAACTTCTGATATATGAATAAGTCCGCTTAGGTCTTCGTATTCGTCTAGTTCTGCATAGGCAGAGTTCTGATCTATATCTGTAAGGGTTATTACGACTAGGTCGCCTTCATCCGGGATTTCTTTGTACCATTTCATTTTCTTTGTTGTTCACCTATGCAGGTCTTGAAAAGTTTGAATAGAGAGTAAAAAATGTTGCTTCTTCCGGAAGGTTTTTTATTCCGGACTGAGTGTTTCTACTACTTTTCCGTTGAGTTCAGGCTTTCCGCCCTTTGGATCTGCGATTACTGTGCTGCAAACCAGGCATTCTACTTCTGATGCTGCTCTTGAGAAGATTGTCTGCTGGTTTCCGCATTCTTCGCATTCTACTCTTAGAAAGTCTTGTGCCATTAATTATTTCACCTCTCGATCTCGAATTTTGCTGCTCTGATGGCGTCTTTAGGTTTGTTTGACTTTCCGCATTCCTGACACTGGAACTGAAGATCTCTCTTCTTGGATGTCGGGTTCTTTCCTCCACGGCTTCTGATTGCCGGGTTCTCGTATGGGAATGAACCGTATCCGTGGTCGATCTTTCGCTGTCTCTTTCGGAACTTCTTTCTCATCTTTCCGTCAGGTCTTCCAGTTACTTCTTTCACTGTCTGAGTTGTATGCTGGTCGCAGTGTGGACAGTACCTTTTCTGCTCTTTTGGAATCTTGACCATACTAGACAAGTATAGAATAAATCTTTAAAAGGTCACTTATCCGGTGACCTGATTTCCGTACCATCAGCATCCTCAGGATCGACAATATTCTCATTATCCGCATAGAAAACCTTCGTCCTGATACCCGACCGCTCAATCAAACGAAGAGCCGACTCATCAACAACAGAATAAGTTCCAGGTTCATTTTTACCGCCAGTCAGTTCAAGAAGCTCCTCAACCGTGATCTCATCGAACTTCTCAGCATCTTCGTCCTCCTCAGGATCACCGGAATAGATGCCGTCAACACGCGTTGCGATGTACAGGTCGGCGTCAAGAAGTTCTGCGACTGTTGCTGCGACCGCATCGGTTGAGTATCCTGGTACGAGTCCGCCGGTTACTACATTTTTGCCGGTGGATGCTGCTTTCTGTATTTCTTCAGGTTTCTCAGGTACCTCGGGATAGCTGTCTTCGATCTCTGTGAGAAGTGTCTGTGCGTGAAGCCGGGTCGCTTTGATACCTATGAGGTCTTTCTCTCCTTTGTTACCTTCGACAGCTTTCTGGTATTTGCTTAGTCCTCCTGCGCCTGTTACGATTATCTTCTGTTCTTCGCCTGAGTTCAGTGCTTCTGCCAGTTCAGTTATGTTGTCTAGTTTGTCTCTTATGATTGATCCACTTATCGCGTATACTTCTGTCATTCTACTACCTCTGCATTCCCACGGTTTACAAGTATCTCTGCGTTTTCCTCAGGGATTGCTGCCTCTTCACCTTCCTCGAACGGTCCATAAGGTTCCAGGTCTGTTCCCATAAACTCAGGTACATCTGATGTGATTTTCACCAGTTCGTATCCGTCCTCAACATCTTGACCTTCGTTTTCTTCCTCTTCTTCTGTTTTGTTTTCCTCATTTTCCATGGTTTCTTCCATCTGGACAGGTTCATCTGTTTCTATATCAGTTTCAGTTTCTTCTCCCTCTGTTTCTTCAGTATTTGATTCATTTGTTTCTACTTTCTGTACGGAGGTTGTGTCGATGCGGTCTTCTATCCTTGTACGGTGATTTTTGAAGTCTTTTTTGATTTCTCTGAATAGTTCCTGTTCGCTGGGTAGCAAGTTGAGGTTACCTGCGTTTAGATCTGTCTTAACGGCTATCTGTGCCTGTCTGTATATCTTTTTCTCTCTGAGTGATATTATTTTGTCGAATACGCGTTTGGCGTTGTTGAATTCTCTGTCCTCTCCTAGTTCCTCTTTGTTTGCAAGGTATTCGGAGACTTGTCTGAAGAAGTTTTCATCCAGCTCTGTTAGTTCGTCCTGTCTTTTCTCTGATTTCTGTACTTTTCGGAGTTCGCTGAATGTGAGAGGATCCATTTTCTATAGAAATAGTCGCGGTGTAAACTTTTTTACCTTACTCAATCTTCCTGACTTTGTCATCTTCGTTACAGGTCTGGACATGTTTCTTGTAGTAGCTCTCCATCTCGTATGTTTTACCGCAGTAAGGACATTCAAATGTGTCTTCATCATCCTCTTCATCGCCGCCTCCGTCCTCCTTCCGGGCCTTTCTGAAAGCATAACTTACAGGGTTAGGAACTTTTTCCTCAAGGTTGTCGCCTTCGTATACCTGCATATCCTTGTAGTAGCCTTTGGAATCGTAGTTCGGTGGTGGAACAGTCTCGTCCCTTTTCCGGTGCCAGTTCAGTTGGCCTTTTACATAGCTTTCACGCAGCTCCTCCTTGTTCTCACTATTCCATTCCCAGATCTTGGACTCTATCTCCTCCCAGGAATATCCAACTGTTCGGAAGAAATTGATCAAAATAAACAAAGCTCTTTTTCGACCATCTTCCAGGCCGTCAAGAATATTGTTTATGGTTGGCGGGAAGTACTTCTCCGGTACTGCTTCATCCGGCCTGTCGAACTCTTTCTCCTCGCTTTCGATCCTTTTCTCTCTTTTCTCTTTTTTCCTGCTTTCGATGAAGTCCAGTGCCTGTACAACCAGGTTGCGGGCTTCATCTTCCTCAAAGCTATCTAGGAAGCCGGTTTCAAAATCAATCTTATCGATTTCCGCGTCTTCTTTCTCGAAATCCTGTATCTCGTCGATCTCTATCGGCTTGGAGACAAGCCAGCTTTTGTCGTTGATGGAGTAAGGCATACGGAAGAGATGTCTCTGACCCCAGTCATTCTCTACATCCGCTACCTGGAATGGATCTAGGCCGTTATCTGTCTGCATCTCTTCCTCAAAGCCGTATTCTTTTACTAGGTTTTCTACTTCGTCTTTGATGTTTTTTCTTATGTAGTCGATTATTCCGCGGGGTAGTTCGGGGTAGTGGTCGGCTATCTCTGTTTCTTCTGCTTCTTCTGGGAATGCTTCTTCTCTTACGCCTATGTGGAATCCTCTGTTGCCTGAGAATTTGACCGAGATGTGATCTATTCCGTGGTGCTGGAGTTCCTGTATAACTAGTTCTGCTACATCTTTTGAGAGTTCGAAGCTTTCGTCACAGTCGATATCGATGACAAGGTCCCAGCCTGTCCTGAGATCGTTTAATGTGCTTACTTTATCGATGAGTAAGGGGTTTCTCCATCGTTCGACTGATGCGTGGAATGCGATTGCTCCGTCTTCAACGAGCTGGGTGAAGTCGCCGGGAAAGTTGATCGCGTCAGGACGTTTTCCGTAGCCCTGTGGATATGTGGGAGCGATTTCTCGGTACTGGCAGAGTTCGACTATTCGTTCTACCAGTTCTTCCTGCTGGTAGTACTGTCTTATCTTCCAGTCCTGTGGTTTTTCCCGCTCCCCCATTTGTCTATTTCACTTTTGGTTTGAAAGGTAAAAAAGCCCGTTCTATACTCTGATTTTTCTTGATGTAGCTGCTGCTGATAGCATTTAGAACAGAATTAAAGTAAAAGAGTAAGAATGGTTTTGTCGACTGTTGAATCAGTCTTCCTCGATTCTTGGTGCGAGAACAAAGCTCAGGTTCGCTTCATCTGGGATAACGAACTCGAGTCTCATCGGGAAGTCCTGTCCTAGCTTGACTCCTACATTGTCGGAGAGTTTCTTGCCTCCGATCATCTTGGATAGGTAGTCAAGGCTGAACATGGATTTGGCTTCTCCTCCTTCAAGGCTGATGACTCCTGGTGAGTCGCCTGTAATTGTGAATGATGCGTTGCTCTGATCTCCTTCTGCGCTGATGTTGATCTGGTCGCCGTCAGCGGTTACTGTTACTGAGTCGGATACGACCATTGCGTCCTTGATTGCGCTTTCAAGTACTGAGGTGTCCAGTTCTGCTTCTACTGTGAAGTCTAGCTGGTCTGTGCTTGGGATGTCGTCTTCTGACAGGTTTAGTATTGGTAGTGAGAAGTTTCGTGTTGAAGAGCTTTCCATTGTGATGTGGAACTGTGAGTTTTCCTCGTCCAGTTCGAAGGTGATTGTGTCGTCGCTGTTTGCTCTTCTGAGGATTGAGTAAAAGTTCTCTAGGTTCAGACCGACTTTAGTTTCCTCGTCTAGTTCGTAGTTTTCGAATACTTCTTTCTCTATTTTGAAGTCTACGAGTCCGACCATTGCCGGGTCTGCTGCGACTAGTTTGATTCCGTCTTCCTGCAGCTGGAATAGTCCTTCGCTGATCAGGTCGGAGATGGTTTTCATGGAGTCTTTGATGAGGCTTACTTCTTCTGTTTCTGCTTTGAACACTGAAATCACCTATTGTTATTGACTGGTGTTAACAACTTTTTTAACTTTGTTGTGGAGTTCTGAATCAATGCTTGAGAAGTCCTGCACGATCTCTCCCTGGATCTCGAAGCTGTCCGGTGTTGGCAGTACTCGGCCCAGAACACGGATCCGGTCCTGTTCTTCAACTCCCTGAAGAAGGTCTTCTTCAAGGAATACTTCGGTGCTTCCTGTTCCGTCGTCCAGGGTAAGTGAGTCCTCTGATTTGGAAAGTACTGTGCCTACTATTCTTACACGGATATCGGACTGAGGTGAGATATCCTCTATGTCCCTTGGTTCGGCTGCAGCTCTTCTCTGTCTTTCTTCTGGCATATCTAGAAAAACTCGTCCAAATGTTATAACTCTTCCCCGGTTTTTTCCGAAGTTTCAAATACCACCGAACCGGTACTTAAATCATGGATCTGACTGGGAAGAAAGGTGAACAGGCAGCGGAAGGCGTACAGAACATCTCACAGCGCCTGGAAGAACTTGAATCACATATCAACGCGCTTGATGATGCGGTACAGGACAACCAGGATAAGATCCAGAACTTCTCTTCGATTGAAAGCACAGTCGCTAACCTGAGATTTGAACTTGGAAACTACTTCACGAACTACAATAACCGTATACAATCACTGGAAGGTATGCGTGACTCGGTTGAAGAAGATATCAACAGTAACTCTGACAGGATTTCAGGACTTGAGAAGATGAATATCAAGCTAGAGGACCGGCTTGATGACCTCGAAGACAGTGTTGAGGAGAACAGCGAGTCGCTCTCAGAGATCAAGAACCAGGTTGAAAGTCTTCAAGAAGATATAGATAATATTGAGGCCCGCAGTGAGGAAGCTGATACTTCAGAGTTTGATGACAAGATTGATCAGAAGGTTGATCGTAACCGGTTCAAGAGCAGGCAGCGAGCTGTTAATCATGAAATCAACAAGCTCCGTACCTCTATTAACGCTTTAGCGGATAGTATAGATGAAAATGATAAGATAGAGATTGATAACTAGAGTTTCTCAAAAATAATTCTCTAGTCGTATTCCTTGTGAACATTCCCACATTCTGTGCATCTGTAGAATCTTGTAGGTGGTTCGTCTGATGCACGGGTCTGTTCCATCCAGAACTCACATTCCATGTTCCCACATTTTGGACATTCCTTCTCTGTTGTCGGGTTCATGGTTTCTTCTTCGCCTTCTTCGTTCACATTCAGGCGGTCCATTGGATCGTCTTCTTTTTCCTCGGTGACTTTGTAGTCTTCTTCGTCTGCGTCCTGTACCTGTCCGCAGTTACGGCATTTCATCACATTTCCGTCGTCGGTTTTCTCGGAGACAAGCATGCCTCCACAATCATCACAGAAGTCCATGGTGACAGATATTAGACAAGAAATTCTTTTATAACCTATCAATACCCTTCATCTAAGATTCCTGACAGACCGGATAAGTATCGAAAACAACCGGCTTACCCCCGTTCAAGCCCATGAAGTCCATAAGCAGCAGTTTGAATCCTCCGATACGGGGAATCCTGAACCTTGAAACACCGTAAATCTGCTCTGGACGGACATCTTCTTCAAAACGGATCTGTCTCGGATTGTTGTCGCCCTTGGTCTCTAGATAGTTATCATGCTTCTCAACTACTCTGTGGACTACAGGTATATCCATTCCGGCCGCGTATTCAAGGCCTATACGGACTCCATCAGCATTACCGTACTCTCCCTGATTGATTCGGAATCTTTCACCGTCTAGACTCAGGACCGCGTACTGCTCTCCGTTCGAACGGGCATCAACAAGTTCAAGAGTCTCTTCATTCATGCTGTATGTGGAGTTTTCCTCGTTCAATTTGACCTGCTGACCATTCACCTCGAGCACTGCCTGATCAATTACATCGTATACCGCGATATCATCTTCCTCTATATCCTCGAAATCTGTGCCTTGAACTATCAGTATATCTCCTACATTCAGATCTGGGTACATCGAACAGGATACAACTGATATTACCGGTCTCTCTGTCTGCATTACTGTGCCTGCTGTCTGCAGAGTTCCAAAGGCGAGTAATGCTGCTACCGCTAGAAAGAAACCAGTGTTCAGAATCTCTTCTATTTGCTCAGGTATTTCTGGTTCGTCCATTTGAATTAAGAAAAAGTATAGGTGAGGAGTTACTTTAATCCTGCTGACTTTAGATCTGGCCTTGAAGTTCGGTGATCCAGTTCTTAGCTGTCTCAAGTGCTTCGTCAAGGTCGTCTTCAGGTGTGTCGGATACCACTACTAGGTTGGATTCGTCTCCAAGCGGGTGTCCTTTGTCGTAACCTGCTTCGCTGTCGTTCTTCCATAGAGCTTTTCTCATCAGGTTCGCAACGGTGTGATTGCCGTCCATATCAACGATAAGCCGGTCTTCCTTTTCTACAGTTGTAATTTCCATAGTATAAGTTTGTCAATCCTCCTTTTGTTCTGCGATTATGATATCCACCTCGATATCCTGGCTTGCCTCTGTATGGAAGCCAAAAGTCGGTGGAAGTGAAACAGTGTAGCCCTCAGTCGCTACAACTCTAAAACCTGATTTCTCGACAAAATCTTTTATAACCGAGCGCTTCCCTCTAGGAGAAATACCGTACACTTTCGAACCTATACTCACAGCCTTCTCCCAGAACTTCATACCCAGATCACTGTGAACAGAAAACGGCGGATTCATCAAAACTGTATCAAAACCAGAATCAACTTTATTCATATCCTCATTCACGACATCAAGTTCTACATCATATTCGTCAATATTTTTCTGCAGGGTTTCTACGGCATCTTCATCCTTTTCGACCGCAGTAACATTTCCTCCAACTAATGCTGCTCCGATCGAAAGCATTCCAGTTCCGGCACCCAGATCCACAACTTCTTGATTCTCTATATCTCCTTGCATGTACGCTGTGTAGATTAGATCAGCCGCAAGGTGTGCAGGGGTAAGGTACTGCTCCATTTTTATCTTTGGATCTTCAAAGTCCTCTACCTCTGAAAGCTTCCGGGCTAAATGGTTCTTCTTCACATCGAGAGAATTCGAGTCGGCAGTGATTTAAGATTAAGCAGGCTAAACCCCAAAAGTAATGTCCGAATACGAAGATCTATCCCGAGAAGAACTGATTGAACTGCTTGAAGAAAAAGAAACTGAAGACCAGATCGTGTTTTTCGAGCCACAGCGAGAGATAATAGTCTCAGATCCAGATGAGGAAACACTGAACGAATTATCACAGATAGCCCACATGGAAACTTCTTCCGAGCAGCACTACAAGTTCCAGGTACGGGAAATGGATATATGGAACTCGGACAGATCCCTAGAAGAGATGAAAGAGATATACACCCGTCTACTCGGAAGCTATCCAAGCTTCCTAGAATGGGTAGAAAGAACATATGAGCGCCAGAACATCTTCTCAATCGAACACAGAGGAAGATACCACGCACTAGAATCCTCCGACCCCGAAAGAATGGAATGGGCCCGGAACATCGACAAGGTAAGAGACAATCTAGCAGTAGATCTATCAGATACAGCATCCAGAATCGCGATGGGCTCCAAATCCCGTGCAGAGATCAAAGAAGCACTTCTAAAGAAGGGATATCCGGTAGAAGACAACTCAAAGTACCGTGAAGTAGACGAGAAGATCGGATGCGACCTGACAATCGATCTCAGAGACTACCAGAACGAATATGTAGAAAGAGCATACGATGAACGCGCAGCAGTACTAGCCAATCCAGCGGGATCCGGAAAAACAGTTACATCAATCGGACTAATGGCGAAAATCGACGCACCAACCCTTGTACTGGTACCTCAGCGCTCACTTGTTAACCAGTGGAAAAGAGAAATACTAGACAAAACAACACTAACAGAAGATCAAATCGGTGAATATCACGGCGGACAAAAAAAGATGCAGGATGTAACCATCGCAACATATCACATGGCTGCTGAAAAAACCTCGCTCTTCAGAAAGGACTGGGGACTGATTATCTTCGATGAAGTACACCACATCCCATCCAAGATGTTCAGAAAGACCGCAAACCTCCAGTCAACACGCAGAATCGGGCTTTCAGCCTCACCAGTAAGAGAGGACAGCAAAGAAAGAGAGATATTCGCCTTGATAGGAAAAGAGATTGGTGGAGAATGGGCTCGTTTCTTCCAGGAGGGCCATGTAGTCAAGCCAGATGTAGAACTACGGTTTGTCGAATTTGAATCCGATTACTACCGGAACAAATACGAACAGGCTTCAGGTATCAAGAAAGCAATAGTAGCCTCGAAGAACCCTGCAAAGATCCCTGTTCTTGAGGAACTTCTTGAGAAGCATGAGGATGAAAAGACCATCATCTTCTGTGACTGGATCGATCAAGGAGAGGATATCTCTGAGAAGTTCGATATACCGTTCGTCTCAGGGGAAACAGATTTCGAGGAGAGGGAAGATTACTTCCAGAAATTCCGTGAAAACGAACTGACGACACTTATCGTATCCCGTATCGGGGACGAAGGCCTCGACCTACCTGACGCAGAAGTCGGAATCGTCATGAGCGGACAGGGAGGCAGCCGAAGACAGGCAACACAGCGAGCAGGAAGAGTAATGCGACCGTTTGGCGACGCACAGGTTTACATGATAGCCACAAAAGGAAGTAATGAAGAAGATTTCGTTAAACGCCAGGTAGAACTCCTCAAAGAGAAAGGCGTACCTGTAACGATAAAGGATTGAAGTGGCTTTACCAATCCCGCGGGAGTAATTTGTGCAGTATCTTAGAGCTCCGAACCGATTAGCTCCAAGATATGAGGCCGCATGGGCTGAACTAAGAGATTCTATTGAACCAATCTCTTGATTAAAAACATATTTAACTTCTTTTGTCACCAACTGGTAATAATGGCAGATAATATTATTGACGATATGGGTAAGACTACTCGTAGACAGGCTATGGCAGGCGCGTCAGGAGGTCTATTAGGGCTATTGTCGGCGCCGCTATTTTATGAATTATTTTTCGATTCTTCGCAGAATTTGGAAGAGGGAGAACATGATATCAGCGAAAATATAAATCAAACTAGAAAAAACCTAGAATCTCGAGATTACACACACTTTAACACTGAAGAATTAATATTCGGCCAAGATAATGACAGTAGTGAAGTATATCTTGGAGTAGAGGTTAATTTTGCTGAAGAAGTAAGATTTGAGAATGTCATAGATGCTCTAAATGAGGAAAACTACCTATCTGAAGGATCAGAGATATTTGAAATTTATGCAAGTGAGTTCCTAGAGATGGATGAAGTAGAATATATCGAACTTGGTTATCGTTCCGATTCGTTTGATGAAGAAGTTACTTACGGAGTTGAGATGGATGAGCTACAGGATTATTTGAGCAAGGGCCGGTCATTAAGTGAATTCTACAGAGAGACAGCAAGCTCAAACATTGGAATCTCCTAAAGTTCCTTTAATAAAAACAGGTTGAATGGTATATTCTTATGACACTGATCAAAGCCGAGAATTTGAACAAGACCTTCCGCATCTACAACCAAGGAGAAGGTATCAGAGGATACCTCAAATCATTCATCAGACGCGACTACGAAGAAGTACACGCAGTAGAGGACCTGAACCTAAAAATAGATGAGGGCGAGATGATAGGTTACATCGGAGCGAACGGAGCTGGAAAATCCACCACGGTCAAGATGCTGACTGGGATATTGGAACCTTCCTCCGGCGATATAACCGTTGATGGAAGGAATCCAAGCCAGGAGCGGAAGAAGAACGCGATGAATATTGGAGTGGTATTCGGTCAGAAAACCCAGCTCTGGTGGGATCTACCAGTCAAAGAAAGCTTCAAACTTCTGAAGGAAATATACGAAGTAAACGAAGAAGACTATCAGGACAGGATCGATGAGTTCGATGAAGTACTTCAGCTATCAGATTTCTGGGATCAACCTGTTAGAAAGCTTAGTCTCGGACAGAAAATGCGTTGCGAGCTCGCAGCAGCGTTCCTCCATCATCCCAAGATTGTTTACCTGGATGAACCGACTATCGGATTGGATGTAGCGGTCAAGGAGCGTATCAGAGACTTCATCCGGAAAATGAATCGTGAGAAAGACATCACAGTGATGCTGACAACACATGACATAGGAGATATAGAAGATCTCTGTGACCGGATCGTTGTCCTAGATGAAGGCAAGAAAATCTACGATGGACAGCTGGAAACACTGGTAAACCGTTTCTCATCCAGAAGACTAGTTCTTGAAACAGACGACAGCATAGAACTAGATATCGATGGCGTAAAAGAAGTACAGAATGTGAATGGCCAGGTCGAGATTGTTTTTGACCGGGAGATTATCTCAGCGACCGATCTGATGCAAGAAGTGCTTGAAAGATATGATGTAAGCGATTTCCAGATCAAAGAGCCGGATATCGAGGCAGTAGTCAAGAAAATCTACAATGAAGGTCTGGCTGAGGAATAAAATGTCTAAAGCAAGAAAATACCTAGAGTTCATGCGCATAGGATTCAGAGAATCAACAGCCTACCGATTCAACGCAGTTATGTCCCTGGTAGCATCAGTTCTCTACCTAGTCATGGTATACGCTATCTGGACAGCGATAGACGCCGGTGGACAGCTAGCAGCAAGTCTCTCCGGAGTACTAACATACATCCTGTTAGGACAGGTAGTATCAAACTCCGTATTCACAGAAGTAGAGAGCTTTCTTTCAGAAAGAGTGAGAGAAGGAACTATAGTAAACGAGCTGAAGAGACCTGTATCTCTCAGACTTCAGATATACTCATACCTTGTTGGAAAATCTGCTTTCAACATACTAACTAAAGGAATACCAGTACTGATCATAGGCTTCCTGTTCATAGATATACAGACGCCTTCAATGGTAAACGCAGCTGGTTTCATAATTTCACTTGTCCTCAGCTTCAACCTGGTGTTCACATTCTCGTTCCTGACATCCATGCTGGTGTTCTGGACCGAGATCGGATGGGGTATCAGAGCAATGAGAACCAATATCCAAGATGTTTTCTCAGGCGTCCTATTCCCGCTCTATCTTCTTCCGGCAGGACTTTCAGGAGTGTTCGACTTGCTTCCGTTCAAGTGGATGGCTGACGGCCCGATACAGATATTCACGATGGAGGCTACCGGTACAGAGATGCTTAACATCTTCGGACTACAGCTTTTCTGGATAGCAGTAATCGGAGTCACAGGAGAGCTAGCATGGCGAAAAGCCAAGAAAAAACTCACAGTACAGGGAGGATAAAAACAGATGATAACACAGAAATATGAGATCTTGAGAAAGTACCTGAGTATCTACTGGTACTACTTCAAACAGTACTGGAAGACCAGACTGGTCTACAAGGCAGACTTCACGGTAGGTTTTGTCGCACAGCTAGTCAATCTTGCAGCATCACTTGCATTTTTGACTTTGCTCTTCACTCAGGTTGAGGCCATTAACGGTTGGTCATTCAACGAGATGCTGTTCCTCGCAGGACTTGGAGGATTCATAATGAACTTCCATCATGTATTCCTGTTCAACATGTTCAACCTGGAAGACTACATTGTTGAAGGACGGATGGACAGGTTCCTTCTGCGTCCTTTAAGCCCGCTATTTCAGGTATATGCCGATGAGGTATCAGATAACAATCTTTCCAAACTGATAGCGAACTCAGCACTAATCATCTACTCCGCCAACCAGATTGGACTGAAGCTTCTCACACCAGAGAACATTCTGTACGGTATTGCAGCTCTGGCCTCAGGTATGCTTGTATTTGCAGCTGCCTATATGGTATTTGCTACCACTGGTTTCTGGACGGGTAGAAGCAGGAGCGCTATCTGGCTGATCTTCCGTCTAAGTGAGTACAGAAGGTATCCGTACAATATCTACAGTCTTCCAATCCAGATTATCCTGGTGACGGCGATCCCGATAGCTTTTGCGTCTTTCTTCCCGGCAACATTCTTCCTGGATCGTACCGCTTGGCAGACATGGCAGATGATCTCTATAGCCGCTGGTCCGGTTCTTTATGCTTTGGCACTGGTGTTCTGGAAGATCGGGTTAAGCAATTACTCAAGCACCGGGAGCTAACTCTCTACGGGTAGATTAAAATATTTTAACTAGGTTAAACATTCTTCCTGAACCACGAAAATGAGTTACACCTACCTTGACCATGTAAACACTGAGTTCCTGACAGATGAAGAAAAAGTCGGTGAAGCAGCGGATGCAATGCTTAGAGACTTTTTCCAAAGTCGTATAGCCACCAAATCCAGAGCCATACAGGGAGACGACCTCAGATATGTAGTTATCGAGAACGGAGAGCATCCCGAGATAATCGAAGAGGAAGGAGAATGGCAGAACGGCAACTACAGTGTAACGGACGAGAACGAGTACGAAAGAATATATGAAGAAAATAGTGGAGATGTGGAAAAAGAAGAGATAACTGCGTCCGAAGCTGCTGAACACTTCGGAACCGCCGACATCTGAAATTACTCAAAGTTCTCTCTGTAAAGTTCTTGGCTTCTTTCGATTGCTTCTTTGGCGTCTTCTGCGTCGCCCCAGCCTTCGATCTCTACTTCTTTCTTAGGTTCGAGGTTCTTGTAGGTCTTGAAGAATTCTGAGATTTCCTTCTTCTTGTGTTCGTTTACATCTGCCAGGTCTTCTACATTGTTCCAGCGTGGGTCTTCGGTGGGTACGGCGATGATGTTGTCGTCCTGTTCTCCGTCGTCGTCCATGTAGAGGATTCCGACCGGTCGAACTTCTATTACGCATCCTGGGAAGGTGCTGTGTGTTGTTAGGACGAGGATGTCCATTGGGTCGCCGTCTTCGTAGTAGGCTTGTGGGATGAATCCGTAGTCGCCTGGGTACTGGATTGATGAGTAAAGTACTCTGTCTAGTACGACGCTTTCTTTCTCCTTGTCGTATTCGTATTTGTTTTCTGTTCCGTCTGGGTTTTCGATTACTGCGTTGATTACATCTGGTGCGTCCGGACCTGTTTCATAGTCCTGCCATTTGTTTACCATTGTGGTTCTAACGGAGAATTGGTCAGTTACACTTTTTTAACTGAGTGCTGAATTCAGTGAAATGAGAAAAAAGGTGTAGAAGTTTTATTCGGTGTTCTTGGCTGTAGCTGACAGTCTGATCATGGATATATCGGTTACATGACCGCAGTTACTGCAGACGACCTTCACCCAGTCGATGTTAGGTTTATCAACGGCGTTGACATGTAGTTCGTTACCACATTCTTCGCATTCAAGTGTCATGAATTTTGTTCGTCCTCTTCCCAGTTTAAAAATAGGTTCCCAACTATTTAAGCCTAACTAGACCTTGATTCATTATACAGATTTTTTGCCTTGGGTTCGTGGTCTAGCTTGGTTATGACACCTCCTTGACGTGGAGGAGATCCCCAGTTCAAATCTGGGCGAACCCACTCGATTTTCTCATCAACTTTCTGATTGATTACCTGGTTCTATACTGTACAGCCAGGGATTCGTTACCAAAGAGTCAAAAAACTTTTATTTCTTGTTTCAAAATAGTATTATGGTGGATAACCATGGAAAACGAAAATGATTTGCCTGATAAGCGTGAAGGCGCAGGATTGATCTGGAATCTATCTGGCAACCTAGTGATGCCGGTGAGAGATAACGGACCGATCGCACAGCCAAAACGGTTGGACGGGCAGATGGGCCGCGTAGAAGACGAAAAAGTAAAGGTAGCGCAGGCAAGAGAAGGAACTGAAGAGACAGCCCTTGTCCGTGAAAGAGAAAACACGGAACTCGGTGTCCCTGAAAACATCAGAGGCAGCGAACTCGAACATAACCTGGTAAGAACCTACAGAAGAGCGGGCAGTGATGAAAACAGCTCACTTCCAGAGATTGATGATGTCTTTTACTACGAGGCATCACAGGAAGTACCCGAGAACATGCCCCAGGCAGAAGTCGATGCAGGACACATCACTGGTTATACCTATGAGATTACCGATGATGTCAGTGAGGAGCGAATGAACGACCTGAGTATCGATATAGATCCCGAGAGAGTAGGTGAGGACCTGGCAGTCTACGACCTGGAGCACATGGTAGGTGAAGAAGGAGAAGTGACTCATTTTGACCGGCCTGTAGCCATGCTGGACCCTGAAGAGAACCATGTCGAGGTCTACAGATCAGGTGAGAAGCAATACAGTGGCGATGTCTCAGGTCTGAAAGGCTTCATGGAAGAAGAGTACGACTGGGATATGGAAGATATCAGTCATCCAGCTACAGCTAAGGTACAGGCAAGACTGAAAGCCTACAGGGACAGACTTGGAGATCAGACCAGAGAAGAACTGGTAAACGATCAGTACTGGGATTCAATGTCCGATATCGGCGCTGAATTTGGCGATGTACCTGAACCATAAAAATTCCTTTATCCTTCTTACCGACTGGACGGTGCGCTGTGATTTTTCAAGCTTGCTGCGAATCAACATTCAAAAGCATAATCCTCCAATAAGAGTTTGTAAGAAGGGAAAGTAGCTCAGGGGTTAGAGCGCTGCGCTCATAACAATTCAGTTTGTATGAGCGATGAGGAAGCCGGTGATTCTGGATAGCTGGTTTCCGATGATTAAATGTACTCTCCAGAAAAGATTTGTGAGAAACGCAGAGGTCCCGGGTTCGATTCCCGGCTTTCCCAAAATCATTTTCTACCTGTCGAAATTCCATTTTTCTCTTTGATGATTTATCTTCGTCATGAGTTGGTTTAACCACCTTGGCAATGGGGGAACATTAAAATGCATGTACTTGGAATATGTTGATATGGCAAGTAAAGAGGAAAAACTTGATGAACCGCTAAATGATCTGGACGATGTTCAGAGTGTTAATGGAGCTGCAGTCGTCCGGAGAGATGGATTACTGATCGCTTCTAACATGGGCGATGATATAAATGATGATCAGGTCGGAGCTATGACAGCTTCAACCGTAGGATCAGGAGAAACCGCTTCTGAATCCCTAGAGTTGGGTGATGTAGAGGCAGTTACTATTGAAGCTGAGAACGGTAAACTGGTCGCCACAGGAGCCGGAGACGAAGGAATTCTCGCAATCCTAACCGACGACGATGTCAACATGGGACTAGTCAAAGTAGAAATGGAGAAGGCGACTAAGAAGATCAAAAGAGTTCTTTAAAAAATAATTTTGAGGAAGGAGAACGAAGGAACTCAATTTCTCTTCGTCTCCGATCCCCCGCGTTTTCTCTACGCCTTTATTTCTGTACCTGTTTCTCTCAGTATGCATCTCTTATGGCAGTAGCCTTCTGAAGCCTTCACATAAGGTTCTTTCTTGAAGACTCTCTTTTCACAAAGAGTGCAGAAACCAAGTTTAACAGGTGATAGTTCAGACTCTACTATAACCCCCTCCCCTCGCGGGAGTAAGTATTACTTTTCCCTGCCTTAAATGGATATATTTACAGCTCCACGATACTACCTTGAAGACAAAAAAGAAGTTGAAAGCAGATATACTGATCTAAATATGCATCACTGATGCCCGTAGATGAAAAGCCCGTTATCCTCCTTTCTGACAAAGCCAAATCTCTCGAACTGGACGATTTCCTCTGTCTCAATATCATTCGGTTCGATACGGCCCTCAACCTTCCTGCCATCAGGCATCCAAACTGTTACTGTTCCGGCATCATGAGGAGTCCACTGAACAAAGTCCAGATCTTGTTCAAGCGCCTCCTTGTGGTCTTCATCAACATAATACGCTTCATCGTCCTCAAAACGGATGGTGCATAAGCCCTTCAACCTGACCTTATCGTCCTCAATATCTTCCCGGTTAACATGTACCTTGAAACTGCCGTCCTCAACATCAATTTCCGGGCTTCTATAACCCCGATCTACATCGGGATGAACAGGTATCTCGGCCTTGATATCTTGAGGAGCATCTTTCACAGTCACTTCAACAGGTTTATCGACGAAGAAGTACCTGTCTGCGTCCTCATCGATTACGCGTGTGTTCTCTTTCTCAAGGCTTTCGATACTTGCCTCGATATTGTTTTCAGTGACTCCCATCTCTATAAAGAACTCCTGGATCGCTTCAGGCTGGAAACCTCTCCGCTTCAAAGCTCTCAATGTTCCGCATCTCGGGTCATCCCAACCGTCCAGCTCACCGTTTTCAACCATCTCGGCGATAGAAGAAGTGGACATTGGAGCTGTGAACCCGGATACTTCGACTGTTCCCCAGTACTGGATATAGGGGTACTTCCAGTCAAGGTAGTCGTAAATGTATTTCTGTCTCTTGGTTGATGCTCTCAGGTCTTTTCCGCGTACGATATGTGTTGTTCCCATCTCCTGGTCTTCTATCGCTCCCTGGAAGTCCAGCATCGGCCATACACGGTACTGGTTACCTGTAATCGGGTGGTTTGGTTCATCTATTATTCTGAATGCTACGAAATCTCTGACAGCTGGGTTCTTGTGGTCCATATCTGTCTTGATCTTGAGCGTGGCTTCTCCTTCCTCTATACCGCCGTTCTTCATTTTCTCCCAGTTATCCATGGCTTCCTCAGGGTCCTGGTCTCTGTGCGGACACGCTTCACCGTTCTTCCTGTATTCCTGTCCTTCTTCCTGGCTGCAGAAACATACATACGCTTTGTTCATCTCGATTAGTTTTTCAGCGTATTCTATGTAAGTATCAAAGTTTTTCGAACTGTACCGTATTTCATCAGGTTCGTAGCCCAGCCATTCATAGTCCTCCTGGTACATCTCATAGGCTTCTTCCAGAGGCCGCTTGGTCACTGGATCGGTATCGTCATATCTCAGGATCAGTTTGCCGTCGTACTTGTCTCTTAGCTCGCCGTTAACTGTCATTCCACGGGCGTGTCCCAGATGCGGAGGACCGTTTGGATTCGGTGCGAACCTTACAACGACTTCGTCCATTTCCTCTGCATTTTTCAAGTCTGGAACAGGGTCGTGCTCCTTTTTCTCTGGTATATCGAATTCATAGTTTTCAAGTTCTTCTTCCTGTTCCTCTAGAGATAGCTCGTTTACCTCCTGGCAGACCTCTTGAGCGGTACCGGTGACTTTTCCTTTGTCATCGAACTCTTCCTCTGCAAAGATCTTTCCGATAACTGCTCCAGGGTTGCATTCTCCGTCGTGCTGTACTGCATTTCTCAAAGCGTATTTCCGCGCTATCTCCTCTAAACTCATACAAGAATCTAATTAGGTAGAAAATTTCTATAAAGTAGGTGGTTCTGAACTCAGATGGCTGAAACTAGGTTGTTTTTCCTTCTTCTCAGGTCTTTCCAGGTGTAATATAGGAGAACCCCGGTTAGGCCGTACTTCTTTACTCTTCGACCTGAGTTTACAACCAATTTGTCTGGGTGAATACCTACATTGCCGTATTTCGAAATTTCTTTCGAGAACTGAAGATCTTCTCCGGCTATATCTTCGAAACCTCTGGAATAGTCGTAGATAGGCTTTCTAACAACTGTATTAAACCCTGGTAGTAGTGCAGGTTTCATACGAGGGAAAACAGTATTTCCGAATCCTTGGATCAGTTTGCTTCTAATACCTGTCATCTTGAACTTTGTGGCGCAGGCATCTAAATCGTTGTTCTCCATAAACGCCATCACTTCTGAGGCAAAGTTCTCAGCGATTTCTGTATCGGCGTCCACAAAAACAAGCAGTTCGTTCTCAGCTCTCTGAGCACCTTTGTCTCTGCTTTCTCCTCGGCCATCAACTCCGTAAATAATCTTGTCAGCGTATTCTTCAGCTATGTTCAGTGTTCCATCACTGCTTCCGCCGTCAACGACTATAATCTCCTTGGAAACTTCTTGTTTTTGAATTGATTTCAGGCAGTTCTCAAGGTAGTCCTCCTCGTTCAGGGTCGGAACGATGAAGCTGACGGAGTTAGTTTCTTTATCTTTTTCCATACCGTTTACTGACCGTTTGAGAGCAGTGTCCATCTTTTTTCTACATCAGTGTTATTGATTATTCTCTTGTTTCCATCTTCCATTTCCACCCGTGACTTTCGGAGACCTACATCCACTACCTCGCCTTTTATTCCATCTACCTCTACATCATCGCCTTTGTTGAAGTCCGGATCGTGAACCAGGTAGATGCCTGCTACCGTATCGGAAATCACATCTTTTAGTGCGAATGAGACTCCTAAAGCCACGAATCCTGCTGCGGTTCCCAGTGAAGCTGCGATCTGGTTGAAGCCTAGGATTCCGAGAGAGAGTAAAATAGCTGAGAACCATGCTCCTGCCTTGAAAACATCTTCCACTAGGTCAAGAACCGTTCTTTCAGAAAACTTGTGGGATGCCGCTCTCCTCACTACTAGCGAGGCTCGGGTTATCAGGAATCCTGCGCCAATCAGTACCGCTGCGGCTACACCTATCCTTGCAGCTACCGCCGTCAGCAGGACACTATCCAGAATCATATAGTTTTATTGAGGTGGTAGCTGTTTTTACCTTTAATCCCGGGTCAAGGGATTTTAATCAATCCAGTTCAGAAATCTGTGTATGGATGAACTGAAATCCTCGCTTCTGATAATCGGTTTGCTCATCGCGGTTTTCACAACTGTAAGCCTGCTCGGCGTCAACAATAAACCAAGGGTGGTTTTTCAGACAGGTACTCTAGACTCAACGGTAGAGGTTGAAGTATCAGATAACCAGAGTGAGAGAGCGGAGGGCTTGATGAACAGAGAAAGTTTATGCCAGGACTGCGGAATGTTGTTCGTCTATGAAGACTCGGAGCAGAGAGCTTTCTGGATGAAGAACACGAGTATACCCTTGGATATCATCTTCATATCAGAGGAGCAGGAAGTGATCAATATCGCGGAGGCTGATCCGGAACCAGAAGTAGCTGATGAGAATCTAACCCGATACTACAGTGATGAACCGGCGAAGTATGTTGTAGAAGTGAATCAGGGGTACAGTGAAAGAAAAAGTATAGAGGAGGGAACAAAGGTTTTGTTCCGCTCTATTCCTCTAAGTCGATAACGCTCTGGTTCTCGCTGATGAAGATATCCTTGTTCAAGGTGTATCCTTCCTGGCGAGCCAGTTCTACATAGCTTCCAAGCTTCTGGATGTGTCCATGGCTTGGAACGATGTTATCAGGGTCGAAGAACTTGATGAAGTCTCTGTGATCTTCTTTCTTAGCGTGTCCGGATGTATGGACATTCTTGTAGATTCTTACTCCTTGTTCCTTCATCTTCTTCTCTAGCTGGTACCGGTTAGCCTTTGTTGGCGGTGTTGGGATGGTTCGTGAGGAGAAGATTACATGATCTCCTTTCTCGAACTCGAAGGGATATTGCTGTGATGTGATCTTGTCCATCTGTGCGCCAGGTTCTCCCTGGTTACCGGTTGCTACAACAAGCCATTCCTCTCTTTCTCCGTCTACTCTGTCCATCAGTTCCTTACATTCATCGAAGTATGATACAACTTCGACATCGGAAAGATCGATGAGGTCAAGTTCCTCTGCAGCTTCAGCGTTCTCTCGAAGGCTTCTACCGACAAACGCGACCTTTCTCCGTCCATCGTTCGCTTCAAGGATGGAGTTCAGTCGTGCGATCTGGCTTGAGAAAGTGGTTACGAATACTGCTCCGCCTGCGTCGTAAGAGGCGTTCAGTACATTCTCAAGCTCGACCTGTACTGCTCTTTCAGGTCTTACTCTTCCTGGTTCGTCTACGGATGTTGTTCCTGGAACCATGAGTCTGACTCCTTCTTCTCCTACTTCTTTGATTCTCTCGATATCTGTGTTCTCTCCGAGTACAGGGCTACGGTCGAACTTCATGTCGTTTCCGTAGATTACATTCCCTTCCTCGGTTCTGAGAAGTGAGAGTGTAGCATCAGGAATGCTGTGGTTCACATGCAGGAACTCCACGCTTTTTCCAGGCTTGATATCGTATTCTTCACCTGTCTCCATCTCAACGATCTCGTTGTTGATGTTCTTCCGGTCTCCTTCCATCCCGTTCTCGATAATCTTCTTTGTGAACGGTGTGCAAAGGATCGGAGCGTTGTACTGTCCTGCTAGCTTTGGAATTGCTCCTACATGGTCAAGGTGGCCGTGACCGATAACGATCGCAACCACATTCTTGTCCATGATTTGCTTGTCTTTTGGTATTGCACCTGTTTCTAGGGTTTGATTTGTAGTTAGTTCGTCGATTTGTTCTTCTGCGGCCACGACCTCTTCCATATCATAACCCATGTCGAAGATGACGACATCTCCGTCCTCAGTTTCGACTGCGGTCATGTTCTTTCCGATTTCTTCGTAGCCTCCAATTGTGTGTACTTTCATAAAGTGAGAAATTCACCTAAAATTTTGAAGTCTTTATAATAGACTACGAGGACGAGACTCTTTTAAATCCCACATCGGGGTAGGCCGGTGGAATACTTAAGACTTCCACTAACTCAATCAAATTGTAACAATGTACTCCGATCAAATCCAGCAACTTCTCGAAGAAAAAGATATCGAAACAGGAGACCGAGTAAAAGCCGACGAACACAGAGGCGTACTAATGCCGAAACCAAGCAGCGGCAACCCGGAAGTACTGGTACTAAAACTGGAAAGCGGATACAACATCGGAGTACAGCCAGAAGAACTCGAACTGATCGAGAAAAACGAAGTTGAAGAAGAAACCAGGGAAGAGGTACAGCACTTGGAAGACAAACCGGATATACTAGTATTGCATACCGGGGGAACAATCGCCTCACGCGTATCGTATGAAGAAGGAGGAGTCAAACCAGCCTTCGACCCCGAAGACCTCGTAGAGATGTACCCTGAACTCGCTGAGGAAGTAAATATACACAGCAAAGTCGTCGCACAGATGCTATCCGAAGATATGGAGCCGGAGCACTGGCAGGAAATCGCAGAGGAAATCGACGAAAACCGCGACTACAACGGAATCATTCTCGGACACGGAACAGACACGATGCAGTACACAGGCGCAGCACTAACACTGATGCTGCAGAATCTGGATACAGGAGTAATGATCGTAGGTTCACAGAGAAGCAGCGACCGTCCAAGCAGCGACGCACCGATGAACATGTACTGCGCAGCACAGTTCCTCACAAATACAGACTTCAACGGTGTAGGAGTATGTATGCACTCAACAACAAACGATACCGAATGTAATATACTGAATCCGGCCAAAGTACGGAAGATGCATACCTCAAGGAGAGATGCATTCGAACCAATCAACACAGAGCCTCTGGCAACAGTAAACTACGAAACAGGGAAAGTAGAATACAATGAAGAAACAGATAACAGAGAAGAGTACATTAAAAAGACAGAACTTGATACAAAGGTAGCAGTACTCAAGACAAGACCTGGCATGAAGCCTGTAGAGGTACAGAACCTGATAGATCGTGATTTAGACGGCGTGGTGGTCGAAGGAACAGGTCTAGGACATATGCCGGTAAACGCGTTCGATGATAAAACTCAGCACCATGCAGAAATCCTTGAAAAACTTGAAGAACTGGCAGAAGACACGGTAGTGGTTATGAGCTCCCAGTGTCTAAACGGCCGTGTCGATATGAATGTATATGACGCAGGTCTGAAGATTCAGGACGCAGGGGTTTACAGCTCGAAGGATATGCATCCAGAGCTGGCTTATGTGAAACTTATGTGGTCTCTAGGCCAGTCCGACGACAGGGAGGAAGCGCTTGAACTCTTCCAGGAAAATATCAACGGAGAGATCAACGAACGAACTCCTTATATTGAATGAAAAGGGTATTTAGTGATGGATAAAGACGAATTTGACTCAAAAGCAGAGAAATTTCTAGATGAAGGAAATCAAGAAAGAGTTAGAGACATCCTCAGAGAATACGCAATGTGCATAGCTTTCGAAGAAGACAAGGAGCTAGACAATCCGACCCATATGATTGATTCTCTTGTAGATATATCCACTGTTAATGACTTCACCGAGTATCGGGTCGCAAAATCCCTTATCAGAAATGAGATTAAGAGAGGAGAAATATAGTGACGGAGATTTACGGTATAGCAGGACTTCCGCTATCAGGTAAGACGACTGTCGCTGACAAGATGCAGGAAGAAGGATTTACTAAGATCGATATGGGAGATGTAGTTAGAGAAGAGATGGATAAGAGAGGGATACCGGCGGAAGAAACAGGAGAATTCGTATCAGCTCTACGAGAACAGAACGGTATGGAAGCCATAGCAGAACTCACACTTCCATATGTAGAAGAAGCTATCCAGAAACATGAAAAAATAGTTATCAGCGGTATGCGCGGTTGGATAGAGAAAGAATGCTTCGAAGACAATCTAAGTGAAGAAGTCAAGGTTATCGCAGTATGGGCGTCCAGAGAGGAAAGAAGAAAAAGAGAGGAATCCCGAGCCCGTGAAGAGGATAAAGTAGCCGAGATAGAGGACAGAGATGAAAGAGAGATAGAACATGGCGCAGCCAAACTCATCACACTTGCAGACCACCTCATACTTAACGAAAATATCTCACTTGAACAGTTCGAACAAAGAATTGAGAATACTTTACAAGAATTGGAGGTCAAATAAATACTATGGATTACGAAAACCTAGGCTTCAAATGCGGAATCGAAATACATCAACAGCTAGCAACAGAAACCAAACTCTTCTGCAACTGCCCTGTCGAAATGGAGGACGAAGAGAAAGACTTCCAGGTCCGAAGACAGCTTAAATCAGTAGCAGGAGAAAGCGGAGAACGAGATGAAGCCGCAGAAGTCGAATCAGAAAGCTCAAACACATTTATCTACAACTACTACCAGAGAAACAACTGCCTAGTCGAACTAGACGAAGAACCACCACACGAAATAAACAATGAAGCACTCGACACAGCGATGACCTTCGCACGAATGGTAGACGCAAACATCCCTGCCGAGATCCAGATCATGCGTAAAATAGTCGTCGACGGATCTAACACCTCAGGTTTCCAGAGAACAGCCATGATCGGGCTCGACGGCGTACTGGAGACAGAAACAGGTACAGTAGCGATCGACGATATCGAACTTGAAGAAGAATCAGCAGGTATCCACAGCCGGAACGCCAACGAATCAGTATACGACCTCAACCGCCTGGGAATACCTTTAGTAGAAGTCGGAACCGATGCATCAATCCAGAATCCTGAGCACGCCAGAGAAGTAGCCAAGAAACTGGGAATGCTTCTCAGATCAACAGGAAAAGCACGGAGAGGAATCGGAACAATTCGACAGGATGTAAATGTATCTATAGAGGACGGCGCCAGAGTCGAGATCAAGGGATTCCAGGATGTAGAGAACATCGACAAACTGATTGAATTCGAGGTAAAAAGACAGAAGAACCTCGTAGAACTCGGAGAAGACCTGGAAGAAACAGAGGTTCTCGCAGACAATGTTACACATCTTTTCGATGATTCTGACAACGAAATACTATCAACAGTGCTTGAAAACGATGGAGAGGTCTACGGCTTCAAACTTCCACAGCTGGAAGGCAAGATGAAGCAGAATATCTCCGCAGACCGATACCTGGCCAAAGAACTGGTCGATTACGGCCGCAAATACGGAATCAACGGTCTGATCCATACAGATGAAGATATCCAAGGTTACGGCCTAGAGGAAGAGTTCGAGGAACTGGCAGACACATTCAAGCGTGAAGATGGAGATGTACTAGCAGTGATGGCTGGGCCGAAGCAGAAGGTCAGAGCGGCAGCCAAAGCAGTAAGAGATAGAGCCGAAAAAATCTACAAGGGAGAAGTGCCCGAAGAAACTCGTAATGCGGAACAGGACTTCACATCATCATATCTTAGACCTCTACCAGGAAGCGCACGGATGTACCCGGAAACAGATATTCAACCGGTTGAAATCACTGATGAAAAGGTTGAAGAGATCGATCAGAATCTTCCGGACACTCTTGAAGAGCGTAGAGAACGCTACGCAGAGGAAATCGGCGAAGAGCTAGCCAAGCAGATCACAAGCAGCAGAAAACTGAATACTTTCGAAAAACTGAAAGAAAGCCATGATATGAAGACCGCAGCCAATCTTCTCGTCAACACCTTACCTCAGTTAGAGGATGATGGCGTCGCAGTTGATCGGCTGTCTACAGACGATCTAAGCTATCTTCTGGAAGCTCTTGAAGACGATGATATCAAGTCCGGTGAACTTGAGAAGGCGGTGAAGCTGTCAGTCAAGCAAGGTCCGGCAGAAGCTGTCGAAGAGATACAGGAGAACAGGGTAAGTGAAGACGAGATCCGTGAAGCTGTTCAGGAAGTAATCGATGAGAAACAAGGAATGATTGAGGAGCAGGGCGAGCATGCGCAAGGTGCTTTGATGGGACTGGTTATGCAGAAGGTTGACTCCGACGGTTCCACAGTTTCAAGGATTCTTTCCGAGGAACTGTCAGAGCACCTGTAAACCGGCTCAAACCTGTTTTCAGTCAATCTTTTAAATTTTAACATACTTCTACTAAAACAAGTTCTACATTTTCTCAAAAGAGGTGTACCAAAACAAATGCCAGGATTCGGAAACAACCCAGTTTTCATCATGTCTGAAGACGCCGAGAGGCAGCATGGTGAAGACGCACAACAAAACAATATCGAAGCATGCAAAACCGTAGGAAACTCAGTCAGAACCACTCTAGGTCCAAAAGGAATGGACAAGATGATGGTCGACGGAGTAGGAGACCTAGTAGTCACCAACGACGGTGTAACAATACTAGAAGAGATGGATATACAGCATCCAGCGGCTAAGATGATGGTAGAAGTCGCACAGACACAGGAAGAAGAAGTCGGCGACGGAACCACAACAGCAGTAGTCCTCGCAGGAGAACTACTCAAACAGGCAGAAGACCTGCTGGATCAAGAAATCCATCCAACAATAATCACACAGGGATATCGCCTGGCACGAGAAAAAAGCATAGAAGTACTAAACGACATCTCAGAAGAAGTAGAGCTCGGCGATACTGAAACACTTGAGAAAGTCGCTAAAACAGCCATGACAGGCAAGTCAGCTGAAAGCTCACGCGAATACCTCTCCGAGATCGCAGTCAAGGCTGTTAATCAGGTAGCAGAAGAAGGCCGAGACAGCATAATGGTCGACCGAGAACAGATCAAGGTCGAGAAACAGCAGGGAGGTACAATCGACGACACAGAACTCGTAGAAGGAGTAATCCTCGGCAAAGAAAAGGTACACAATAACATGCCTGACTCAGTAGAAGACGGCAACATCGCACTTCTCAACACCGCAATCGAAGTCAAGGAAACAGAAACGGACGCAGAGATCAACATCTCCGATCCAAGCCAGATGAAGAACTTCGTAGAACAGGAAGAAAAACAGCTCAAAGAGATGGTCAACCAGCTTGACGAAGCAGGAGTCGATGTAGTATTCTGCAAGAAAGGAATCGACGATATCGCACAGCACTACCTCGCCAAGAAAGGAATCCTCGCATTCAGAAGAGTCAGCAGCGGCGACCTAGAAAAACTAAGCAGAGCAACAGGAGCAAACATCCTCACAAGCCTAGAAGATATCGAAGACTCTGACCTAGGAACAGCAGGAACAGTCGAAAACCGAATCGTCGGTGGTGACTCCATGACATTCGTCTACGACTGCCCAGAAGCTAAATCTGTCTCCATCCTCATCAGAGGAGGAACAGAACATGTAATCGACGAGATCGAAAGAGCAGTAGAAGACGCAATCGGCGGAGTAAGCTCGGCTCTCCGACATGGACATGTAGTCGGAGGAGGCGGAGCAACAGAAGTTGAACTAGCCCGAGAACTCCGTGACTACGCAGACAGCGTCGGTGGACGAGAACAATTAGCTATCAACGCATTCGCAGACGCCATGGAGGTCATCCCACGAACACTTGCAGAAAACGCAGGGCATGACCCGATCGATACACTGGTCGATCTCAGAAACAAGCATGAAGAAGGAGAGGTCTGGGCAGGAATCGATGTAACAACCGGAGAAAGCAACGCACTGTTCGAAAGAGGAGTACTCGAACCACGCCAGACCAAGACACAGGCAGTACAATCAGCCTCAGAAGCAGCAGAGATGATCCTCCGTATCGACGATGTAATCTCCGCATCAGGATTCGACGATGAAGGCGGCGGAGACGCAGGCGGACCTCCAGCCGGCGGTCCAGGCGGTGGAATGCCTGGCGGCGGTATGGGAGGAATGGGCGGCATGATGTAAACAGCCGCTCATAATCTCCGTATCATTTTTATTCTACTACTTCTCTAACTGTAAATGTGAACAGAGAAAATATCTTTCTTGTATCAGGTTCCTTCATCGCCGCAGTGGCTATCATAGCTTATCTTTCTACTCCGGTATTCATGCCTGAAGAAACCAGTTCTGAACCTGGGACTGACAGTATTCAGGGAGAGGCCGAGAAATTAAGAGATGGATTTCTTAGATCGGCCGAGAACCAGGAAAACATCAGTATCAGTCTTGAAATTGAGGAGAACGCTTCGATCACTGTAGATGAGGAAAACAATGTTATCCAGATAGAAAATCCTAGAGAAAACAAGATGTACCCTGCTGAATGGCAGCTGGTCAACGGAACCACTTTACTGGGTACATCTTTAGGTGAAGGCGATTTCGCATTAGACGATTATGATCGGCAATCAATTATTGCGGCGAGAAGCCTTCCCGACGGTTCAACAGTGTACCATATCGAGTTCAGAGAGATGCGTTCTGGAGATACTATCGAGCTCATAGATATACAGGTAGGCGATCAGATAGAACCTTCTGAGGATCTAAATATCGATTATCTCGGTATGGAGAACGAAACGATAGGAGCATCTACAGGAGAGCGACTTGACCGTATTACCCGTGAAATCCTGATCTCATCCAACTGACTTGTAACTACGGAAGGTTCTCCATTGGTTATAAATACAGGCTGCGGAAATATTGGATTACAAAGAGGTTTTCTAAAAACATGTCAGATCCATCAGATAACGAGGTCGAAATAAACTCTGGAAACGGCGACGATTATGAAGTAGTCCCTGTAGGACCTATCAAGAAACTGGAAAGAAGAATTGACGAAATGGAGCAATCCCAGCAACAGGGCGGAGGCAGTGGTCAGGACAGAGTGGTCAGCGACATGATTGACATCATGAAGACTAACCAAAAGATTGTCAATGATATGACCGAGTCAACTCATGAACTTAAGAACTCGGTAGAAGACCTCACACACAAGATGGATGAAGTAGTAGACAACATGAACAGCTTCATGGATCTCCTGAAAGAAGCATCCGAAGTCGATATGGAAGGAGAAGTCATGGGCGACATGGAAAGCCGTATATCCAAGGCAATCGGCGACGAAATGCAAGATGTAGCAAGCGACATTAAAGAATCTAATCAAGAAGTCGTTGAGAATCTAAACAATATTAATGAGAGTCTGAGAAGAGCTTATGCTTCTCAGGACAGCCAGGGTTTCTCACCTCAGCAACAGCAAAACCAAGGTCAGCAGGGTGGCGGACAGTCTAGACAGCAGAGAGGTCAGCAAAGCCAGTCCAGTAGTGGTATGCAGTCCTCAGGAAGCAATAGAAGTCAGGGAGGAAACAGTTCTGGATCTTCAAATAGAGGTTCGGGTCTTCAGTCTTCGACAAGCCAGCAGAGTACCAGTCAGAGTTCAGGTAACTCAGATGCGGAGCTTGGTAACATAGGGGATAATTCTGACAGGATGGAAAAGTTAAAGCAAAAGTTCTCTGAAGAATGATGAACGACAGGAAAGGAGTAACACCTGTAGTAGCGACGGTTCTACTCATATCGATAGGTATAGCAGCAGTTGGTTCAGCAGGTATCTTTCTACAGAACTTAGGAGATCAACTTCGGCAGAATGCCGAGGATAGGATAGCTGGTGAAAACCAAATCGAAAACTCCGATATATCGATTACGTATGCCTTTGAAAATCCTGACGGTGATATAGCTCTTGATGTGAGAAACACAGGTTCTACAACTCTTGAAGTAAAAGATGATGGAGAGAATCTGTGGAACATCTACGTTGACGGTGAGCCACAGGGAACTTGGGAGTTTTCTGATAGTTCCTTGAACGGTGATGATAATGTGGATTTATCACCGCAAGAACAGATAAGGCTGGATACGAATGCTGATTATCCAACTTCAGGAAACTCGAAGCGGGTTCAGGTTTCAGGCGTGTATGAGACTCAGTCATCGATAATCTGTGGATACAGTGCAGACGGGTCCTGTTAGACCTAGATAACCCGATAAACCTGTATTAACTTATATAAACAGGCTGTGACTATTGATTGATAGAGCGATACTATGATTCGTATGAAAAACAGAAAGGGTATTACCCCTGTAATCGCGATTGTTTTGCTTCTGATGGTTACTGTTGGGGCTGTTGGAGTTGTTTATACTCAGTTCCAGTCCTTAGTCGGTGACCCGGCAGAAGCCGTAGGTAGTCAACAGGAGGTAAGAAACACAGAGATGAGTTTCTCCTCCGTCTACAACAATAACAGTGGCGACCTGGTTGTTCAGGTAAGTAACACTGGAAGCGTAGCATGGAACACAAGCGAGTTCACCATGCAGTTCATTCCCGGCGGAGAAGGAACCGCAGTAAACTGGAATGTAGCTGAACAGGAATTCTCAGGATCTTCTTCGGATTTCAACTGCTTCTCTGACTCAAGCAGTTATGAAGTTGTTCAGCCTGAGGGCACCTACGAATGTGACACAGGATTTGCATTCCCTGGTTCCACGGACACGATTGGAATTCAGGTAGAGATGAACGGAGCAGATAAGTCCTGGAGTTACACTTGCTCACCTGCGACTGCAGACTCACTTGGATGTTAAAATCCAGAAAGGGTCCATCAGAACACAATCACAATTTTCTTCCCATTATTTTTTCTTGAAAAACAATCAACTGAACACGGATTTTCGGATGCATATCCTTCTGTTCCAACCTATATAAAGAGCTCTACATCATTTCTGTGTAGAACACTCTATGTTAACTGAAAGCCGGAAAGGAATTACTCCTGTAATCGCGATTGTTTTGCTTCTGATGGTTACTGTTGGGGCTGTTGGAGTTGTTTATACTCAGTTCCAGTCCTTAGTCGGTGACCCAGCGCAGGCGGTCGGTGATCAGCAGGAAATCCGGAACACGGAACTCAGCTATTCCTCAGTTTACAGAGACAATTCGGATAACCTCAAAGTATATGTGAAGAACACAGGCAGCGTGGCCTGGAATATCAGCGATTTCAAGATGCAATTTGTACCAAACGCGCAAGGAACCGCAGTCAACTGGATAGTAGCCAGTCAGGAACTAACCGGCACACAGTCTGACTTTAACTGCTTCACCGACGCAAACAGCTACCAGGTAATACAGCCAGGTCAGACATACGAATGTGATACCGGTTTCGAGTTCCCTCCATCAACTCAGTCGGTAGGAATTGAGATTGAGATGAGAGGAGCAGATAGATCCTGGAGTTACACTTGCTCGCCTACAACAGCTTCAGCGTACGGTTGTTAGAAAGAACCGGTTTTTTCTCTCCCTTTATTTTATATTCAGGTTAGAACAAACTAGTCGATATATGGATAAAGGTCAGACCCAGGCAGTAACTGCTGTAATAATTACAGGTATCACTTTGAGCGCGGTATCAGCGACCTATATCTGGGGTACACCGATACTTGAAAAGAGACAGAGCCAGCAGCAACTGGTTCAGACTGAGGAACAGGTCAGATCAATATATAACGGCCTTAACTCGATCAGAAACGGTGGAGAAGGAACTACAGAAAGAGTATCGCTTGACTTCTCTGAAGGAACAACTATAGACATAAATGAAACCGGAAACTACATTGAAATCACCACAACCGCGCAGAGCTCGCCTTACGCCCGTGGAACATGGTTCCTGCTGGAAGGACAAAGAGTACAAGGTCTTTCAGTTGGAGATGGAACATATGGTCAGAAAGGTCAGGACAGTCCTGGCGTAATCGCTTTGAGAGCGACAGGGTCGGAGACAGTCACTATTCAGTACCGGGTCGAGTTCAGAAATCTGTATACTGAAACAGCTTCAGGACCGATACTGGAGATGACAGATGTACAGCCGCAGGGCGGAGATTCAGCTACTGGAGAGACAGATTTGGTTCTTTCAAATGAAGGTGTTGAAATGGACACAGGGACAGATGCAGTAGAAACTGAAACAGGAGAACTTCTTAACCGTGAAAGGACTGTGGTTACAACTGAATTCCGGTGAGAAAAATCGGATACAAGCTGAGTGCCGAGGAAGATAAATCTTGAAAGGACAGTACCTTGCCGTAGAGTACATTTTTGTAACAGGTCTCAGCCTTATACTCGTCTTAGGATCAGTAAGTATATTCGATCTCTACAGGGAAGAAGTCATGGAGACATCAGTCTCCGGTCAAACAGATATCGTAGCTTCCAAGATGACAGTACAGATGAACAACCTAGATCAGGTGGAGAGCGGAACTGTCGAGAAATCGGTTAGTTTGCCGGAAGAAATGGGTAACCGCGAGTACGAATTATCGCTTGCACCTCCCAACAACCTACTGATAGATGTTCAAGGACAGGAATATACCTACGAATTGAGATCTCTGAATGAGTATGATTTTACCGGTACTGCTGAAGGCGGTCAAATAACTTTATACAAAAACAATGACCAATACAGTATAGCGGGGTGAAAGTAAGTATATATGAGAATGAACGGATTGGTAGAAAGGTTAAGAAGGGTTCAACATCCGGAATGGTATGAAGAAGAGGAAGAAGAGGACACACATCAAGAAGGTGTAAGACTTCCAACCCCAGGAGAATTCTCCCCAGACATGGTCGATGAAGGAGAAGAATCCGCTGACCTAACCGATGTAGATACGACTTACCCGCTAGTTCCTGAGGATCCGGACAAAGGCGAAATGGTGTACGCTTGGGCTCATATCAAATGGAATGAAGAAAGAGGGGAAGTAGTCTACAAGGTAATTGAACCTGAACTAACAGAAGAAACTGAGAAAATACTGGATAAGATCAGCGAGATAATGGAGAGAAGCTTCGATGTCACCTTCAACGACATGGAGAGCGAAGAAGCTGAGGACTACCTCGAAGAGAAAATCGACATGATCGTTGACAAGTATGATATTTCTATAGACGACAGACAGCGCGAAATAATCCGTTACTACACAAAGAGAGATTTCGCCGGTCTGGGCAAGCTACAGCCACTGATGAATGATACAGAGGTAGAGGATATCTCATGCGACGGAAGCAGGATACCCGTATACGCATACCATAGAAATCCACGGTTCGGATCAGTAAAGACAAGTATTACCTGGGATGACAAAGACGAACTGGACGAGTTCGTCATGAAACTGGCACAGAGATGTGGAAAATCAGTTTCAGTATCCAGCCCGCTCCTAGACGGATCCCTTCCTGACGGATCTCGTGTACAGGCAACACTTGCTACAGATATTGCCCGTAAAGGTTCCAACTTCACGATCCGACGGTTCACAGAAGATCCGTTGACACCGATTCATATGATGGATTATGAAACTGAGAATGCACAGATGCTTTCCTACCTTTGGACACTGGTCGAGCACGGTAAATCGATACTTGTATGTGGAACAACTGGAGCTGGAAAAACTTCTCAGCTAAACTCCTTATCCCTATTCATCAAACCGGAGAAGAAGATTGTATCTATCGAGGATACGCCTGAGCTACGGCTTCCTCACGACCACTGGGTACCAGAAGTTGCCCGTTCAGGGTTCGGTTCCAGTGCAGAAGGTGGCGGAGAAGTAACAATGGACAATCTGTTAAAGGAATCTCTGCGTCAGAGACCGGAGTACATTATTGTCGGAGAAGTCCGAGGAGAAGAGGCTTACATCCTGTTCCAGCAGATGGCAACAGGACATACAGGGTTATCGACGATCCACGCAGATTCACTTGAGATGCTTATGGACCGTTTGACCACCGACCCGATCGATCTTTCACCTTCTCTGATTGAAACTCTTGACTTGGTTATGCTTATTAAGAGGATTAGAAGAGGCGGGAGCTATATTAGAAGGATTACCGGTCTTCATGAGATCAGAGGTTACGATGAGCGTACTGGTATCGATTCTAACAAAGTTTTCGGCTGGGATCCGCATGATGACGAGTATATAGTGGAGAATAACTCTCTTATCTTGAAGGATATTGCTGATCAGAGTGGTATGGAATACTCTGATCTTCAGTCAGAGCTACGGAACCGTCAGCATGTCTTGAACTGGATGCAGGAGGAGCAGTACAAGCATTACAGGAAGGTTGGAGACCTGATTTCCCGTTATTATTCAGATCCTGAGTCAATTATGGAGAAAGTCGGGCAAACATTTAATTCAAATAATGAAGAAGTAGAAGTTAAGGATGCTTAGAAAGTATGCCAATTTCTGCTACAATCTAGTGGGAAGTTTTGTCCTTCCGTATGTAGATGTTTTCGAAGGGCTTAGACCTCAGATTACAAAGGCAGATATCGAAGTATCCTTACCAGAATATGTCAGCATGATGTTCGCATCAGCTGGATTTGTCACCTTATTCATCGCACTGGTAGTAGGTACTCTACTTCTTCTTTCTCAGGGAATATCAGGTATGATAATCGCATTAACCTTCTCTCTCATCTCCGGAGCAGCTACAATCGTCGGTTTCTACATATATCCCTCGCTTATCAAAAGCAGCAGAGCCTCAAAAATACGGGACACACTACCTTTCGCCACGATGTATCTCTCAACTCTTGCAGGAACCGGAACAGCACTTCCAGAGATATTTGCCAACCTATCCAAAGTCGACGAATACGGAGAAGTAGCGAGAGAAGCAGAAAAAATAGACAGAGATATCAAAACATTTGGAATGGATGCAAGCAAAGCAATACAGAGAGCAGCAGAAAGAACACCAAGCGAAGACTTCAGAGAACTGATGTGGGGAATGAACCATGTACTTACCACCGGAGGAACCATGCGAGACTTCCTTCAGCAGAGAGCAGCATCCCTGATGGACGATTACGAAAGAAGAGTAGAAGAGTTCGCAGATACACTATCTCTACTAGTTGAAATGTATATTACAGTTGTTATTGTCGGTTCAATCGTATTCACTTCGATGTCCGCAGTCATGACAACATTCACACAGCTATCACCATCTGTAATCGTTACAATCCAGCTTCTACTGATATTCATGGGTCTTCCATTAATCTCAGGCATGTTTATACTACTAGTACAGGGTCTATCACCGGGTGGTATCAATTGATTGATTTCTTCAAAGATGAAGAACTGGAACCTGGATGGACCTTTGAAGATAAACTCATATTCGCCTCAGTAGCCATAGGTATAGTAACTATAGCCGTTGGAATCCTATTCTATACAAGCTTAGGTCCTCAGATCGGAGGATCAATCCTGATATTCGGATTGATCATATCAATACTTCCATACGCAGGATACTCATTCCTCAAAAACCGTGCAGTTAGAGAAATCGAGAACCAGTTCCCCTCATTCCTAAACGACCTGGCAGAATCCAAAAGAGGAGGTATGACCCTGCTTAGAGCCCTTGAGTCAGCACGGGAATCAGACTACGGAAGACTGAACAATGAGATAGAAAAAGTACACAACCAGATGACATGGGGAGTACCGTTCCCACAAGTCATGCAAAGATTCTCACGCAGAATGAGCGACTCCTCAGTAGTTCAGGAATCACTCTCGATTATTATCCAGAGCTTCGAGAGTGGAGGAAACATAACAGATACAATCGATTCAGTAGCAGAGGACGCAGACCAATTAAGAGAGGTAATACAAGAGAAAGATGCACAGCTCAAACAGCAGCTCGTCATCATGTATGTCATCTTCTTCCTCTTCATAGGGATCACAGTAGGAATCTACTTCCTGCTAGCCCAGTTACTCGGACTGGGGTCAACAGACCCTGGAGCACTTTCCGGAATCGGAGAAGTCATCGGCTCTGGAGGAGGAAACACAGATGTCAACTTCTGCGGAGGACAGATCGCGACAGCACAGCCATTCTGTTCAACAGCACGAATATTCGGCTTCGTACCGGCGGATATGTCGCTTACCTCACAGGAAGCAGAAAAGAGAAGTTATGGGAATATGGCGTACTATAAGTCGTTGCTGTTCTTGATGCTTATGATTCAGGGGATGTGTACCGCTGCCGTAGCAGGACAAATAAAGGAAGGAAGTCCAAGCGGAGGTATAAAACATGCACTGATAATGCTTCCGCTTGCACTCGTTGTATACATACTGGTTGTAGCTCCTGCAGGTGTAAGCTAGGAAAATGAGAAAAGGCCAGTCCACAATCGAATTCCTGGGAACATCACTGATGTTCATCGCACTTCTCGGCTCAATCCTGATGGTGGCATCTGATTCCATACCCCAGTTCGATGACGAAGTAGAGGAAGCACGGATGAACATGGAGATACACTCTCTGACAAGTCAGATGCTCACACAGCCAGGCTCAACACCTTCATCATCGAACTGGGAACAAAACCCTGACGATATCCAAACCTTTGGACTGGCAGACAAAAACGGAGAAGTCGAACTTTCAAAGATCGGAGCACTGGATGATTCAGCAAACAACCCGTCTACACTAAACTACACAGAGTTCAGAGAGGTAACAGAGATAAACAATCAATACCGGATGATATTCACTTGGTATCCGGTCGTGGAGACCTACAAAACCTTTACACGCTCAAATCCTCCCAGCCAGATACTGGAACCTACAGTAAGTGAATACCAGAACTCAGATAACACCGTTCACTACGGAACAGCCTTCATAAACGGACATGAGATGAAGTTCGTCGTAACTGCTCATGACGGTGTTTATGACACAGTTTACATCTCGGAGAACTGGAACTTCGGTACATCTGAAAGAGCACAGCGCGGACAAGTAGTGAATATACAGGGAATGGATTTCACAGTCACACAGTTCCAGAACAGAGTTAACGACCCTGGTAACATGGTGATCTTCTCATCACAGATCAAAGATTTCGGAGCACCTCAGGAGCAGGCAGCAACCGTAGTAAAGCTTAACAGGTACGCAGTACTCAAAGATATAGAATCTGACGACTTCCCGGTCAAGATCGAGGTGTTAACATGGTAAAAAACAGGAAAGGACTAAGCTACTCGCTTGAAGTCATCATATCAGCACTGATAATAATCAGCTTCACCTACGGAATATTCCAGGTACCTCAAGGAAATGACTGGGGACAGTACCGCTCAAAGATCGAAGCCCAGGACCTGACACAGACAATGCATAAATCAGGTATCGCCACCAGTGTGATCAGCAGAGGTGAAACAGGCTCACTTCAAACAGCAATAACCACCGTATCGGATAGCGGAAAGGAGGTATCCGGAAGCGTCACCAATATTCCGATCGGAGATGTGGAAGTAGGGTATAACACGGTGGATTCCAAACAGTTTACACCTGCACTGGAGGAAGTATCCGCTGTAGGCGGTACTTGTGACGGTGATCTCCAAGACGATATCGATACAGAGCAACCTATCCTCCGGACCGAAAACCTGGGTGTAGGAGGAGATAACTATGATGTGAGGCTTTACATAGCTGATACAGAGTCCCAGTTCGATGAATCGGTAGATTACAACACTATCTGGGTCGATAACGGCACACAGTGCCAGTTCGAGGCAGATGAAGGACCATACTACCTTGAAGACAACTTCAAATGGGGAGATAGCAACAAAACGGGGTATCCACGAGATTACTTCCAGGTGAAAGATATTACAGCAGGTGAACTAACCCTTTACCAGTCAACTCTTCCGACACAGATCCACAAACAGATGAGCGAACCTCTTAATTCTCTCAGACCGGAAGTAGAAATCGATGTAATAGATATCAGGGATGAGGAAATGAATCAGGATCTCTTTGTATTCAGGAACTCAGACGCCCTGAATATAATCGACGGAGGTGAGAGAGGAGATCTAGAGGAGTATATGCGCGACAATCCGGTTGTCATGATGATGGATATGTCAGAAAGCCAGTTCGATAGCTCAAACTTCATGGATGACACGGGGCTGCACTGGATAGATATAGGTTTCAACGGAGGTTACTCCGGTGGACCAACTGATATATCTTTCAGTAACTCCGACAGATCCCGGAACATAGAGACACTTCTCGAAGGAATGGAAGGTGACCGATCAAACATACAGCTACCGCCAGCAGGACCAATAACCTCAAACACCTCAGGCACAATCACCGATCAAAACCCTGCTGTGGAAGGTGCAGCACTTCTCAACACAGATCTCTGGAGCGATCAGGTAAACGGAATGTCCAGTGTAAGTGCTGCAGGTGATCCCCAGCCTAACTGCGGTAATAGATACGAAGGTAATGTTAATCTACCAAGCGGAAACTACGATATAATAAATACGGAAGTCGGAGCTGCTGGAAGCTGTCCAACTGATGCCTGGGCAGTCAACATCGACCTCCCGGATGTATCCTCTCCGGGGCTCGGACCTTACCTTCAGGGAGAGAGAACAACAATCGATAGAAGACAGTACACTATCATTACAAACTCTGGGGATGCGAGCTGCGATCTTGGGGAATGTGTAGAGTTAAGGTTCTCCGGTAATTCAAATGTGGAAGTCGTAAATTATCGTGAAAGCTTTGAGGGCTTTGATGGTGATAGACTGGCTTTAACAGGTAAGAAATCCAGTTACAATGAGGACGAGCTGGAACTGCTTGGGTCTCTCATGTTCAGTATGTACGACTCAGAGGTCGTCTTCGAAGGAAGAGATGATCCAACATCGATCTCAACAAATGTGATCGCAAGCGTTGATAACACTACCTACATGCCTTACCAATTGAGACTGAGGTGGAGTCAGTGAAGAGTAAAGGACAGTTTATGGCCTTAACATCAGTACTTGTATCTGTTATAGTTCTTTCCATGACAGGAGCTATAACCCAGTTCCAGAACCAGAACTACCAGCTAGATGATACCGCACACATAATTGATACTGTGAAGGAGGAAGCCGGGAAAGTAGATGTCAACAAAGTAGATGAAAGGGAAAGCTTCAGAGAATTCATCGAATCGATACCGAACTACCGCTCAACCACTGAATACGATGCCACAAATGAATGCTTCGATGTAACCATGGAGAGAACCGGTGACCAGATCACGCTTGAATGCATAGGGGGTAACAGCGCCACTACAGAAGAAGTAAGACTGATTTCAATAGGACTGAACGCACGACAGGGTGATGAGGGAGGTAGTGGTACAGGAACCGCTCCAATACCACCGGGAGAAACAGAAAACGACTACGGAGGGGTTTACGATGCAGAAAACGGCAGGAAACTACACGATGGATCAAGATCCTACGCCGTATCTGTTTATGACCTAGATACTAACAGCTTCCAGTACCACAGAAACTACGATGTATATGGCGAAACAGATGAAGCAGATAGGATGGCCCAGGATATCGAGGACCTTGGAAACGACAGATCCAAGATAGTAATGATCACGACACAAGATGAACCACAGAACAACAGGTTCCACGGAGATTTACCTGATGAAATGTATGATTTAGGAGCTTCAGAAGATGTATGGGGTGCTGGCACAGGTCAGTTCGTATACAGAAGTGCGTATGTACTGGTTGGAAGGCCGGGACTGGGAGAAGGAAACGCCTATCTAGAGGAGTACAAAGGTGAAGAAGACCGGCATGAAGATTCCTGGGTTGATGTAACCTTTGAATTAAGCTGAAAACTTCTTGATGAAGTCAACTTCCTTGTCATCGAAATCAAAGTCTTCAGAAATTTCAGGATTATCTTCAAGCACTTCAGCAAGGAACGGAAGCGATCTTTTTGCTTCCCTCTTTGATATATGCATTTTTTCGGATAGTTTGCCTGCTATACTGTCCATCCTGTTTCTTGCCGCGTGTGTCTGACCCATTCTCTTGATCTTTCCAGGATACTGATACTTCGTCCATCCCTTGTACTTCTCATCCTTGGATAACGCTACACCTACACTTGAGAAAAAGTAGACATACTTCAACAGTTTCCAGTGCTGTCTAATTCTGATCCTTCCGTTGAACAGATCGGCGTTGGACAACTGATCATATGCCTCAGCTACATCCTCCGGTTTCTTGTACTCCCTTGGAATATTCTCTCTGATCCACTGAAGGAATGTGTCCGCATCTTCGTCTAGATTCTCAGTTGCCTGCTTTGCGTTCTGAGGGTTTGTGGTCTTGAAGATGACTTTCAGAGAATCAAAGATCTCCTGCCGGTTATCACGCTGACTGATCGCATCCAAATCCTCAACCTCGAGCTTGTCTTTACCTAGGGCTACTGCTTCCAGATCGTTAATCGCTGAACGCATCTGACCTCCGCTCCCACGGGCAATACGCTTGACAGCGCTTTTATCATACTCTATACCTTCATTCTCAAGTATCCGCTTCAGATGAGCTGTGATAGAGTTTGTATGAACGGAGCCCAGTTCGATAAGTTTCGCTTTGTTTCTTATACTCTGTATGTTGCTGGAATAGGCGTCGTTGGCGGTGAGAACTACGGGAAAACGGGATTCTTTGATTATGTTGAGTAGTTCGCTGGTTCCGCCTCTGTCGGCTCTTCCCATGCCGTCAACTTCGTCGATAAGTATAATTTTCTGTTTACCGAGGAAACTTGCCTGTCTAGTGGCTTCTTTCAGTTCGGATTTCAGTTTTTTCTTTGTCCTTACATCTGAGGCGTTGGTTTCGACTAGTTCACGGTCGTAGTCTTTGGCTAGTGCTTCCGCCATCGATGTTTTTCCTGTTCCGGCCTGTCCGTGTAGAAGTACTGGTTTGCCGCCTTTTTCCCAGTTTTCCAGCCATTTCTGTATCTCTTCTTTTTCGCTTGATGCGCCTCTGTAGTCTTCCAGGCTTTCCGGACGGTATTGTTCTACCCACATGGTACTTTATTTCTGACCTATTTCTGCTAGTTTTGCAAGCATTGCTTCGATCTGGATGTCGCTGCTTCCTCCTTCGCTTATCCGGAATTCGTATTCTCCGAGCTGTTCGACTACTTCGAGTTTTTGCTGGTCGTCCAGGTCGAGGTCAAGAATTTCTCTGTGGATGGAGTCTATTATGTCGGTTCCATCGAGCCCTCTGTCAACCATCAGGTCGGTGAGCATCTCTCTCGCGTCCATGAAGCTGCCTTCAAACGCAAGGTCGAGTACTTCACGGATTTCATCCGGTCGAAGGCTGGCTGCAACGCCGTAAACATCTTCTTCCTCGATTTCGCTGTTCTGGATTGCCGCGGTCTGAAGGATGTTCGTAACTCTTCTCATATCTCCGCTGGAAACACGCATAACGGCTTCAACAGCTTCCTCGGAGATCTTGAAGTCTTCTTTCTCTCCCAGTTTCTGAATGTACTCTGTTACATCTTCCTCTTCCAATCGGTTGAATCTGAATACTGCGCACCGTGACTGAATCGGGTCGATGATCTTCGATGAGTAGTTGCATGAGAGGATGAACCGGCAGTTATCTGAGAACTGCTCCATAGTCCTCCTCAAGGCCTGCTGTGCATCACTTGTTAAGGAGTCGGCCTCGTCCAGGAAGATTATCTTGTAGTCTGCGTTGACAGGTTTAGTCCGGGCGAAGTCCTTGATCTTTTCTCTTACTACATCGATCCCTCGCTCATCTGAGGCGTTGGTTTCCATGAAGTTCTGCTTCCACTCATCTCCGTACAAGTCTTTGGCTAGAGCTACTGCGGAAGTTGTCTTCCCTGTTCCTGCAGGACCAGCATACAGCATGTGAGGGATAGAATCCTCCTCCACGAACGCCTGCAGTCTTTCAATTATTTTGTCCTGTCCTATTACATCGTCAAGTGTTTCCGGCCGGTATTTTTCAGTCCATATATCAATCATAAATCTGGGTTCAATCCTCCTCAAAAAACAGAAAAACTTTCCTGTTCTTTGAGCCAAAAACCTTTCATATCAGGTTCCTGACTCTTTGAATACTGATACCTGTTCTATTCTTTTATGCCTTCACACCGCAACAGGATAACCATGAAGATAGCCATAACAGGTACGCCAGGAACCGGAAAAACCACGGTCACAGACCATCTAAATACAGATTACCAGATAGTGCATCTAACAGAGTACATTAAAGAGAACAATCTGGGCGAGCCTGTTGAAGGCGTAACCGAAGTCGATACCGAAGAACTCAAAGCAAAAATAGCCGAGGAATTTGAATCAGATGATATCATCTTCGAAGGCCATCTCGCACACCACCTCGATGTCGACTACTGTATAGTTCTAAGATGCAAGCCGGAGATTCTTGAGGAAAGACTTTCCGGAAGAGATTACTCTGATGAGAAAGTTAGAGAGAACATGGAGGCTGAAGCCCTTGATGTCATCCTTTCTGAATCAGTTCAACTGCATGAAAATGTTCTGGAGATTGATACAACCGGTAAAACAGTTGATGAAGTAGTTATAGAGTTTGAAGAAGGTATTGAGAATAAGAAAACAGGTTATGGTGAAGTGGATTGGTCTGAAAGTTTTCAGGCGTTGTTCTGAATCCACTCTGTAAGCTTATCTTTCTTCATAGCGCCGGAAGCTCTTGCAACTTCTTCCCCGTTCTGGATCATGAGTAATGTCGGTAGAGCTCTTACTCCATATTTTCCACCGGCTTCATCATGTTCTTCCATGTCCAGTTTTGCGAAGTTGATATCGTCGAACTCCTCTGAGACCTCCTCAAATACAGGTGCTAGTACCTTGCATGGCTGGCACCAGTCTGCCCAGAAATCTACGATCCAGGTTTCATCTGACTCAAAAGCCTCGTCAAGTTCTTCCGCTGTAAGTTCTTGTACCATACACCAAAGACGGAAAACTGAGACTTAATTAACTTGCCATAACCCGGAGGTTACCAGCAAAATTAGATGTAAATATGAAAGAAGGAAGAGAAGTTTGGAGGATTTATTCCTCCATGTAGACTGTACGGATCGGATAAGGGATATCGATTCCTTCCTCGTCGTACCTGTCCTTGATCAGATGTGTTAGCTCGGATGAGGCCTTCACGATATTGGACTTATGTGTGTCTGTCCAGCCTCTCAGCTTCAGGTTCACGGATGAACCTCCAAGTTCGTTTACCAGTACCTGTGGCTCTGGATCAGCTTCAACATGATCTGCATCTTCAAGAGCATTCTCAGCTATTTCTTTCGCAGTCTTGATGTCGTCATCGTAACCTACACCGACGATAACCTCGAATCTTCTGCTGCCGTACGCCGTGTTGTTCACGATTACATCGTTGTACAGCTTGGAGTTAGGTATAATCACTTTTCTACCGTCGTAGGTTCTGATGTCAGTGGCTCTGATCCGGATGTCCTGAACTGTTCCTTCCTCGCCTCCAGCTTCGATCTGATCACCGATCTTGAAAGGCCGACTGATCAGGATCATCACTCCGGAGATGAAGTTCGCGATCATATCCTGCATCGCGAAGGACAGACCCAGGCCAAGCAGTCCGACAAGGGTGGCCAGCGAACCAAGCGGGACATTATATACGCCGAGCAAGGCTATCAGGGTCAGTCCGTATACCAGGAAGGATGAGAGCTTCGAGGCTGTCTTGTAGACATGTTCGTCTACCTCGGTTCCTACGCTTCTCTTTATCACTCTTTTAACCAGTTTATTTCCTATGTAACCTGCTAGTATTATCGCTAAGGTAAGTGCAATAGTTTTTGGAGCTATATATTCTGTGATTAGAGAGGTTATCTGCGTAATACTTGTCATAATTCGGGTTCGCCCGTACCTCAATTCAACTCTTGGAGTGTTATAAACCTTCAACAGCCAAGAGGTCACTCGATTTAAAAATCAGGTCAACAAACTCTACTTATTCCATGGATTCAGTCGAGAAATATGTAGAATATGCCGGAGTATTCGCCTTATCACTACTCGCAGTATCAGCAGCCTACATGGTAGAACCCACACAGCCAGCTACTTTCAGCCTACTACTAACATTCCCACTTCTATACGCGTTCGTGGCCAGCATCTCGACAGAAGAATTCAACAAAGCATCACTCATATCACTACTTTCACTCGTCCTCGCACCAGTAGACCTGTTCATGGCAGCATCAGCAGCATTCATATCATTCACATCAATCACAGTATCATTTTTCTCCGGAGGAAACAGATTCAGGGACTTCTACAGCTCCACAGCCCTACCACTACTACTCACAGGTCTCTTACTGAGCTCAGGAATATACGCAGTATCCACAATAAACCAGGAGTTCGGATCAACCGTAACAAATACTACAGCATCCTTCCTAGGTGGCTCAACCCAGCAAGTGGTCGAGACCACAGGAATAATCAGCATGCAGCAGGAACAACAGGCAAGAATAGTCGAATCAACAAGCAGAAGCACAGTAACACTTACACAAACAAAAGTCTTGAACGAGACAAAGGGAGAGTTCTCACAGTCACAGCTCCAGACTCTGAACCAGGCATTCGTAAACGCTCAGCAGGATATACCGCAGCAGCTTTCATCCAATATCGAGGATCAAGACCTGAACATCGATATAGAGAAACAGGTCGAACAAATAGTAAGTCAAACCTTCACAGGCAAACTTCTCATACTTCTGATCCCGTTAATCACTCTGGCAGCATTCTCGCTTCAGCCACTGATCGGGCTTGTAACAGCCTTTATGGCTGTGATAATCACTCGTTTGATGGACGCCTGGAAAGAGGGTTAACATAGCTTGTTAAATCTTGGCAACTAGGTGATAATCAAATGCCAGAAATCGCGTTCCACAGTGAAGAACAGGCCTCTGATGAACTACCAGAAGACTTCCAACCATATGTAAAGGACTGGTTCAACTCCAAATTTGAGTCACTGAGCCCACCACAGAGACACTCTTTCCAACTCATACATAATGAGGAAAACTCTCTGATCTGTGCGCCAACAGGCTCAGGTAAAACACTGTCCGCATTTCTATCAGGACTAAACGAACTCTTCCGACTAGGAGAAGAAGACGAACTGGAAGACCAGATCTACATGGTCTATGTATCACCACTAAGAGCACTAAACAACGATATCAAAAGAAACCTGGAAGAACCACTTACAGAGATCAAAGAGAAGGCGGAAGAACAGGGATACGATGTACCGGAGGTAAGAAGCGCGGTCCGAACCGGAGATACAACAGATAAAGAGAAATCAGAAATGCTTGAAAACCCGCCACACATACTAATAACAACTCCAGAAACACTGGGAATTCTTCTCAACTCGCCAAAGTTCCAGAACCACCTCAAAAATGTAGAGTACACAATCGTGGACGAAATCCATAGCCTATCCGAGAACAAACGCGGGGTACATCTATCATTATCACTTGAAAGATTGGAAGAGATGGCTAACACCTCGCCGACCCGTATAGGCCTTTCAGCTACACAGGCGCCAATCAAAGAGATAGCCAAATACCTCGTGGGCTTCCAGCCAGAAAACAGAGAAAGCTACATGAAGGAAACAGAGTACGATGAAATCTCGGCTGATGAAAAGATGCTGGAGGCAGATGAATTCGATACCAGAGGATGCCAGATTGTTGATGTAGCAGCGTCCAAAGAGATTGATCTAGAAACAGTCTCGCCGGTTAGAGATCTGATACATACTGACCCGGGTGAGATCAGAGAGGCCATGTATGACAAGATACATAACCTGGTTGAGGAACATGAATCCACGATTATATTCACTAATACTAGAAGCGCAACTGAAAGAGTGGTGAACAATCTGAAGGAGCGGTTCCCGGATTATTACGACGATAATATTGGAGCGCATCACTCATCGATGAGCCGTGAAAAAAGACTTACAGTAGAAGAACGGCTCAAGAAAGGCGAACTAGAAGTAGGAGTCACATCAACCTCACTGGAACTAGGAGTCGACATCGGAACAGTCGACCTAGTGCTTCAGATTGGTTCTCCTAAAGGAGTGGCCAGAGGTATCCAGAGAATCGGTCGCTCAGGACATAAAATTGGGGAAAAAGCTAAAGGAAAAATGATAGTAACCGACAGAGACGAAGCAGTCGAATGCTCAGTTCTGACAAAATGTGCAAAGGAAGACGAACTCGACAAGATACAAATACCAAGAAACGCATTAGATGTACTAGCACAGCATGTAGTCGGAATGGCATGTAACCATCGCTGGGACTTCAAAAGAGCTTTCAACACGGTAAAGCAGAGCTATTGCTATCTGAACCTTAGTGAAGAGGACTGGGATAATGTCCTGAAATACCTGTCCGGAGAATACGAGCTTGAGGATCAGAATGTCTACAGCAAGATATGGATCAACAGAGAGAAAGAACTCTTCGGCCGCTCAGGAAAGATGACCCGTGTAATCTACATGACCAACATAGGGACAATACCTGATGAATCCGGATACGAGGTGAAGACCCGTGGAGAAGGTGAGTATGTCGGAACACTGGACGAGGAGTTCCTGGACCGGCTGACCAAAGGCGATATCTTCACTTTGGGCGGCTCCACATACCAGTTCTCATATGCCAAAGGAATGAAAGTGTTTGTTGATCCGAAGCCTCAGAAGAAGCCGACAGTACCTTCCTGGTACTCGGAAAGACTACCTCTAAGCTACGACCTAGGTATGAGGATGAGTGATTTCCGGGAAAGCATAGCTGAACAACTTGAGTACGGTGCTGGAGACGACGATATCATCCAGTGGATAATGCATAACTACTACCTGGATGAGAACACGGCTAACTCCATCTTCCAGTATGTGAAAGAGCAGTACAGATTCACGGACAAGGTTTCAAACAACGAGGATATAGTGGTCGAGAAGTATATCGATGATGATAACCGTCAGAACCTGATCTTCCAGACAACCTACGGCAGAAGAACGCATGACGCTCTTGCCCGTATAATGGCCAATATCCTCCAGGATAAGCTGAATACTAATATCGGTATGGTTATCGATGACAACGGCTTCATACTATTGACTCCACGCAGACCTATCGACCTGGAATGGCTTATCGACAGTCTTGAGAACTGTAATCCTGAGGAAGAGCTGAGGGATGCTGTTTCGAAGACTGAGTTGATGAAGAGGCGTTTCAGGCATGTAGCCGGTAGAAGCCTGATGATCCTACGGAACTATCAGGGGGAGTCCAAGACTGTGGGCCAGCAGCAGATGAAAGGTCATTTCCTGCTTTCAACCGTCCGCAACCGGTATGATGAAGATTTCCCGATGATAAAGGAGACTTACCGGGAGATCATGGAGGACGCGATGGATATCAAACATACACTGGAAGTGATTGAAGGATTAAGAGATGATGATATAACATATGAGATGCGGGATACTGATATACCGTCTCCTTTCAGCCACAACCTGCTTCTGCAGAACAGCACCGATGTGGTGAAGATGGAGGACCGGAAACAACGGTTGGAGGAACTGCATGAGAAAGTGATGGAGAGGATAGAAGATTAAAGAAACTCCCTGACTCAAGTATTGTTAGAGGCAACTGATGATACAGCAACTGCAACAGTACTTTCTCAATCCACAGAACCTTATCGCAGCTGCCTCAATCCTTGTACTACTGAGTCTCTACTTACTGAAACCGAAACCGGAGAAAAAGATGATGCCCTCCGTAATGTTCTTCAGAGAGGAAGAAAACCCGGGCAAACTCAAACAGGGAATAAGAAAACTACTTAACAACAAGTTCCTGTTCCTACACCTACTGGTATTCTCTCTACTTGCTGTAGCGCTGGCCGACCCATTCGTTAACTCAAGCATGGAGTCGGAAGAAGCCACAATTCTACTGGACGCAACAGCAAACACGGCAGATAACTTCGAGGACTACAGAGAATACGCAGAGAGCAACCTAGCTCCTACCACAAACCTGGTGGTTGTAGGCGACCAGATTGAAACATACACGGATCTGGAGAGATCAACTGCCTCACAGATAATTCAGGAAACAAGTTCAACTGAAATAAAAAGAGACATACAGCCTGTGATATCAGCAGCAACCAGCTTGGACGGAAACCTGTACATGGCAACCAACATGGCCTCTATAGAGAGCAGCGAAGCAGAAAGAACGATCACTTCAGCATCAAGCCAGAAATACCTTGATCTCAAAGAAACAGAGTTCTCAAACAGTCACGGAATCACCGATTACGAAATAAATAATCAGACAGCGACGATCTATGTAAAGAACTACCTTGAAGAACAGTCAGAAATAACTATACAGACAAATTCAGATAATAGAAAAATCGAACTGGAAGCTTCGGGTCTTGAACCGGTTCAGGTCCAGCTTCAGAGAGGAAGAAACAATATTACACTTGGTGAAGATGAATACGAAGTCGATAACTCGTTGTACCTCTACAGACCGCAGTCAGACTCCATCCGGGTTAGAATCTCGGATAATTTACCGTACTTCAGGGAGGCGGTGAAATCCATTCCGGAAGCGAGGATAAGCGGCTCCGAACCCGATATTGAAGCAGTTTCTGGTTCGGATATTACTGATATATCCAGAGAGGAGATAGAGAATGGTCTTGATGTAATTTACTTTTCAGAAACAGGAGTGAACTATCCAGATTATCTTCCGGTAACCTCTCTCTCAGAGGAAAACGGTGATATCGATATAAACAGGTTTGCTGAGACTACAGTTTACCAGGAGAAATACCTTTCTGGAAACATTGCTCAGGATTCTGGAAACTATACAGAACCTGCTTCAGCCATAGTAGGCAGAGAGATAGGGCAGGGGACAGTTGTGCAGTATAACCTTCAGGGAACCGGTTTTGAGGAACAACTTGTATACCCTTTATTCTGGAGAGATGTTTTCAACCAGGTGCAGAATATTAGAACGATCTCAAGTTCAAATCCGGATACAGGATCAGCCCAACTTCAGGAGACAAAGACAGTTCAGGGATACGAGAGTATCGATGGAGATGTTTACGGTTTTTCAACTGCTGGTGTTTTCGAACCAAAAAGTATAGATATTAAGGAGGGAGATAAAATCGGTCAGAAGAAACAGTCGGTTTCACAGATGGTAGCATCGCTCATATTTGTGCTTCTAATCCTGGAAACCGTACTGCTTTACAGAGAGAGGTTGATCTGATGATTGACGCACTGAGCTTCCAGAGACCGCTTGCATTACTGGTCCTAATTCCGCTCGTATCCATGATGGTGTACAGGTTCAGAGAGGAAGCTGGAAGCAACTTCCTGCAGATAACCCGTCTGATGGTGATGGCAGTAGCTGTAATGGCGATAGCAAATCCCTCAGTTATAATTCCTGAGGTCTCAGGTCAAAAAACAGTTACATTACTACAAGATCAGTCGGACTCCTCCCAGATAATTCAGAGACAGCCATTAGATGTACCTGGAGTCGAAATCAGAGAAAGAGAGTTCTCAGGTAGTACGCCTCAACAAACCACTAAAGCACTGATTTCTACCATGGAAGAGGATACAAATTATCTGATATCATCGGATTTCCAGCTTGCTAAACAGAAGCTGAGCGATGAGCTAGAGGAGAAAAATGTAACTCTCTACGCACTTAAACAGGATACGAAAAAAGAGTATGCGGTCAGCATTGAAGGACCAGATGAAACATACTTGGAAGCTGAGAACAGATATCAGGTAGAAATTGATACTTCTACAGCGGATAAGCCTTTACCAGATGTAACAGTGGAAGGGAATCGAGTATCTCTAACGGAAAATGAGGAAGGATACAGCTTCAACTACACATTTGACTCAGAAGGTACCAAGAAGATTAAAGCAGAAATAAGCAATGATGATCAGTACAACAAGAACAACAGGTTTTACCATGTAGTTGATGTGAGGGATAAGCCGGACATCCTCTATGTAGGGGAAAGAGTTCAGGGATCTCACAATAGCTTACTGGATCAAAGCTTTTCTCAAGAGGCGCCAGATTCTCTGGAGAACTATGACACGGTAGTCACCAACTCTGAAGTTCCATCCCGGCTAAAATCGGAGATAATCTCAGGGCAGTCAGTTCTTCACACTGGACCGCTGAAAGAAAGAGAATACCTCCCACTCAAACCGGCTGAACAAGGACAGAGCGATGAATCTACCTTTGATATGGCCAGAGTAGTGATAGTGATAGATATCTCGGTAAGCAACACAGAGGATATAAGAAATAACAAAGCAATCGCCCTCAACGCAGTTGACGGCCTATCAGCAAGTTCACAGGTGGCTGTAGTAGCTTATAACGATAATCCTTATCTTCTGTCTGAACTGAGATCTCTTCAGAACAATAGAGAAGAACTGAAGAACACTATCAAATCTATAGAGACAAAAGGACCGACCGATCATGCTGTAGGACTGAAAGCAGGAGATGACGCCTTAAACGGTCAAGGAAACATGATAATGATTACTGATGGAGGTCTGAAAACCGACGCTCCCGGAGTTGAGAATGTGAAAGAAAGAACGCTGAGAAAAGCAGCTAACTCGTCTCTCAGGATTAATGTTGTGGATTCCAAGCCTTCCGTCAACCCTGAGTTCCTCCAAGAGGTAGCACAGCTGACAGACGGTATCTACTCCTCTACCGGTACTGAAGGACCTCTCTCATTCGTATTTGATTCTCAGGAAGCATCCGGTAGAAACATGATTACAACAGTTGATAGAACTCATCCTGTAACCCGGCAGTATAGTTCAACTGTTTTCAGAGATATTCCGGGGGCTGAGGAAAAGGAGGGTGCTCAAACACTTATGAGATCTGAGCAGGGAACGCCTTACCTGTCCGTCTGGCGATACGGCATCGGAAAAGTCGCAGCGATTAACGACCAGCAAATATCTCTGTCCTCTCTCACCTCACAGGACCCACAGATTGTTTTGAACACTCTCCAGTGGCTTTCTTCAGGAGGGGAAGACAATAAGACTGTTTTCGAGGGCACAAGGATGCCTGAGTCTACATATGTCAGTAGCAGCGGTTCCTTTGAAGGAGCTAATAGGCTTTCCCGCAACCGTTATGTGAAAACATTTGATTTCAACCAGACAGGATTCAAGAATGTAGCTGGGTCGGTAACACCATACAACTATCCTCTTGAAAAACAGAAGATAGGTTACAGTGACGACATGAACGAAGTAGTCTCAGATACAGGTGGCGAGGTACTGGAAGAGGTAAGAAATGGACAAATTGATCAGATAGCAAACCAGGGTACATCTAAAGACGCGTTATCACTGGAGAATCATCTGCTTGCGATACTTCTCGTCCTCCTCTTGATAGAGATTGGATTTAGGAAGAGAAAACGGATGATGTAAACAGATTTTGACATATGTACTACTAGTTTTATACGACGCCCTGACTAACTCAGATATATGTCCAAAGTTCAGGAAAGCTTCTACGAACTAGCTCCCTATCTACTAGATATCACGGTAGATAGTGACGGGAAAAGGATGTATGAAGGGAGAAGATTCGTTTATTTCCGTACAGGGCTCTTTTCTGAACTTTTCAAAAGTATGAAGGATGTAATAGGACCTGTCGCTAACAGAAAGATAAAGGAGTTTGGAGTAAACGCCGGTGAAGATATCGCAACAGGTATGGATGAGGCTTTCAAGGACACAGGTCCAATTGAAATAGCGCAGTTGATGCTAGCAACCGGTTTTGACTACAAAAACATCTTGAACATCAAGCCTACAGATGATCTCTCACAGCTCCACAAGATCTTTGGATATGGCCGTTATGTCGGCTGGATTGGACCTGTAGAGATACTAGAGTACGAGGAAGAACAAAAGATTGTTGTCGAAGTTAAGAATACTTTCGAATCCTACAGCTACGATATAACAGAAGAAAAACAGTGCAAATTCATAACAGGAGTGTTTGAAGGTCTCGTCAAATATTACTGGGAAGCAGAAAACCTTGAATCAGGGGAAATACAGTGTAAATGCGAATCAGAGGACAACCAGACCTGTCAGATGAAGGTGACGGCGGAATGAAGTTTGACACAGATGAGATAAACAACAGAATATCAGAAAGATTCAACATGCTGAATAAGAACCACGATGTGGCAGCCGATGAAAACGGCGATGCTATGATAGGTGCCCACAGGTTCAATATAATGGGAGCTGACTACTTCATGGCAGATATGCTTCATGACCTGAAAGAAATCTATGGAGATGGAGCTGGAGCCATTATGAAGAGTACAGGACAGAGCTACGGCAAAAACATTCACGGCGTACTTGATGGCGCAGATGATGCATCAGAAGCACTAGGGTACGATCTTGGGCTTCTAAAATACCTTGGTTACTCGAACATCTCTATAGAAGACGATAAAATAATTGTTGCATCCTCGCCAACAGCTGAATCATACAAAAGAAAGTATGATGAAGAGGTCAAGACTTGTTTCTTTCTCTCAGGTGTTTTTCAGTCTCTGATACAGGCGCATAACGAAGATGCATCAGTTCAAGAAGTGAAATGTCTTGCTGATGGAGCTGAAAAGTGCATATTCAGGGTAGAAACCGGTCAGTAATACCGTGGTTAAGCTATAAAAGCCGGTAAAGCCCAATACGAACTATAACCCAAAAAGGTGTAACAAATACTCAATGAGTTTCTTTGACAATATAAGAGGATCAGTGGAAAAAATAAAGCCAGGCTCCGACTCCAGCAGCGGTAGTAGTGGGGGAAGCGGTTCTGGAGGCTTCGAAGGTTCAGACTTCGATTCATCATTCGACGGCGGAGACTCAGGTGGCGACGCAGGAAACTCGTTTGATTCTGACCTAGGAGGAAACTCAGGAGGTCAAGGACCTGATCCTATGGGAGGACAGGGACAGCAGCCTTCAGGTAACGGGCCAGGTCAGCAAGCCCCACAGGGCGGTCAAAACGACGCCATGGGTGGACAAAGTCCACAGCAGGGTCCTTCACAGCCTGGAAATAACAATAATATGGGCGGTAGAGGAGGACAGCAACAAGGTAATCAGAATACGCCTTCTGGAATGAAATCAGGTAACCAAGGTCAGGGATTAAATGCTGGCAATGATCAGCAGAACTCTCTGGGCCAGAACAACCAGTCCGGAAGTTCGATTGATGCACCTAATCCTCAGGCAGGCAGACCTCAGCAGGGAGGAGATTCACCGCAGGTCAGTCAGCAGACCGAGCAGAAGATGCAGAATGCGTTAGGCGGCGGTTCAGGCGGTGATTCCGGTGATATGGAGGAGTTGAAGCAGCAGAATCAGCAGATTATCCAGTTGCTTCAGCAGATTTCCAACCAGCTTCAATAAACTTCTTTTTTCCCTCATTAATTCATTATTGTTGATACACTCCAGATGCCTTTTATGACAAGTATGTAGGCCAGGTATATCTTGAAGTCGGCCAGTATCGGCGGTGTTCCTATGTAAAGTATTCCTGCTGACATTATGTCTGCTCCGCCACCTAGATAGTAGACAGGGGCTGGCAGAGGAAACGGTTTCACCATGGTTCCGATTCCCTTGAATATAAGGAATGCAGCATGAACTTCTGATATTACATCGGGTACTGCCGAGGCCGTGAATAATAGAAGTATTCCGGATATAAGGTCTGCGAGGCCTAGTGGGTCTAGAGGATTTACTGGTCCGGGAATCATTCCAAGATTTGATTTGAACCTGAGTTATTTATTCCAGTTCCACTACTTTGTCAGCTGCATTTCTCAGGGCTGTTGAGAATCCTGGCTCCATACCGATAATCACAGTTTCCTTCCCATGCTCCTTCGCCTTCTGTATAACTGGAAGAAAGTCTGTGTCTCTGGTTACAAGTACAATTATATCGATATCGTCGTTGAAAACTGCTTCCATGGCGTTTACTGCCATGTATACATCTACATCGCTTTCCTTGTCTTTCTCTCCGCCCAGACCGAGATCTGCTTCGAATCCCTGTGAAATGATGGCTTCAATTAGCTTATCGGATGCGTACTGGTTGAGAAATACTTTTCCTATCTTTATCTCTCCAAATTCTGATATCTCTTCTCTCAGGTTATCTAGATCTAGGTCGAACTCTCTTCTAACGACATTAGGACCGTCTACGAATGCTGCTACATTCGGCTCATTTGAGATTCCTTCTTTTATCCTGTTGAAAACCATAGATCTCTTCCACTTACTCCTATCTAAATAATTTGGACGATGCCTTGAAATAATGTAGGTCCCGGTCACCGCTCAAGGTCAAAAAGTTCACGGCAGTTCCTCGTCGTAACCTCCTTAACCTTTGAAACCGGCACATTCTTGATCTCTGCTACTTCTTCCGCGACTTCATCCACGGTTATAGGAGTGTTTCGTTCTCCCTGCTTCAGAAACGGTGAATCGGTCTCAAGAACAAGATTTTCCAGAGGAACAGTCTCAACAATACTTTGAACTCTGCTGGAGTAAACCACTTGATAGGTCACTCCGACAACCATGTCATCCTCAACAGCTTCTTCAACCTGAGAAACACTTCCGTTGAAACAGTGCAGGTAGCAGTCAATATCTCTACCTTTCAGCACTTCCAGAACTTGCTTTTCGGCGTTTCTGCTGTGAACAACGACCGGAAGATTAAGCTCCTCAGCAGTTTCCACCATTTCGATGAAAACCTTTTCTTGCTTCTCACGCATCTCTTCTTCCTCTACATGGTGGTAGTCCATTCCTATTTCACCGACGGCCCAGAAATTGTGCTTCTCTAACTGTTTCTTGACTTCTTCGACCTGGTCAAAAGCATCGGTATGAGTTGGATGTATTCCTGCAGTAGCATAGATAAAATCAGAATGATTTCCCTGTAGTGAAAGCGATTCCTGGTTTGTTTCTGGATCTCTTCCGGAGTTAACAACGAGTTCAAGTTCTTCACTGCATTTTTCGATGACTTCTTCTCTGTCTTCGTCGAAACTGTCGTAGTCTAGGTGGCAGTGGGCGTCCGCAGCCTTTTCGTTCATCTTTTCTCCCTGTCCAGTCTTGCCTCGGTAGCTCCTTTCTGACCCATGTATTTGGAATCTTTTTTCTCTCCGTAAGGGTTCTCCGCTTCACTTGTCATGGTTTCGATTGCCATTTGGCAGATACGGTCTTCAGGGTATATCGTGATAGGTACATTTCCAAGGTTCTGGATCTCCAGTGTTATCTGGCCTCTGAAACCGGCGTCGACGAATCCTCCGGCTGCGTGAGGGATTAATCCCATTCTTGCGTAGCTGCTTCGTCCTTCAATCCTTGCTACAAGGTCGTTCGGTATGTTCACAGTTTCCAGGGTTGTTCCCAGAACAAATTCTCCTGGATGTACCACGATCCCTTCTTCTGGTGTTGCCTTCATATTTTCCTGCAGGTTGCTGTACTGGTCCATGTCTTTAGTATCGAGTGCCTGCACTTTTCGGGTTCTCAGAAGCCCGAACTCGTATCCTAGTCTGAGATCTATGGAAGAAGGACCAATCTGTAGGTCCTGATCTATTTCTGGTCCCTCGTCTACATATACCGCGTTTTCCTCCTCTATCACTTTTTTCAGATCCTTGTCTGAAAGTATAGCCATATACAGAATACCTGTTCGTCGAAGTTTTTAATCTTCACAACCCATTTATTCAGTAAAGTTTCATGAAAACCAAAATCTTACTTCTACTCAGTATACTGATGTTGCCTGCTGTGGCAGCACAGGTAAGCTATGATATAGAAACAGAGCCTGATAACGCAAATATATCGGTAGAGGTGGTGTTGGACTGTGCTAGATTTAGATGTCCGGAACTTCAATGGGCAAAATCCTCTCACCACCAACTAGTTAATGTAACTGACGCAGAAGGTATTATTGAAGATTATGAAGTAACTGATGAATATGTAGTAGTTGATGCTGGTTCTCCGATAAGAGGCCAAGAAAAGGTACTCAAATTGAACTTTCGGACGGATAAAGATGCTGAAGAAATATATAATGGTCTACATAGAAGAATAATATCTCTCTCAGGTTTTTCGAATGAGTCTATGCAAGGTAAAGTATACAGCGAAAATCTGGTATCTGGAGATATAGGCTATGGTTTTGAATCATCCTATGAGGACAGCAATTTTAATTTCACTGGCAAGGGACAAGTTAATATCTATCTAAACTTCGGTTCGGGCCAGGAAACCGATCACTATATTTTCTTCGGTGAAGATCCCGGATTTGATACTGAAGAGGTATACGAAATCTCGGTCGGAACTACAGGGCTTGTGCAGAGATATGAGAAGATACCTGTAGCTATCATGCCTTCAGAAAGGTATAACCGGACACAAACCAAGTGGAGTGCGGGGGAATACAGTTCTGGCTCAATCAGGCTCCGTGACACTGATGAAAGTTCTCTGAAGGCAACACTTGGCCGTGAAACCGTTCATGCCTTGAATGATGACTTACTTGACTGGGATGCAACTTCCTCCTCCTACATGGACGAAGGAACTTCCGAATTTGTGGGTTACCTTTTTGAGAGAAGGCAGGTTCCGGTTGATGAGAGAGATGGGAGCGTGAGGCAGCTTTTTGGCGAACCAGTGACTTTTGATGAGGATCCTACTGATAGGCATTATACCAAGATTTCTTCTAGAGGCAATATAGAGGAATTATGGAACTACTATCAGAATGATTTAGATTATATGAAAACTTGGTCTCCGACTGATCAAGAACACAGAAGTTTTGGCTACGCCTACTCACAGCTTATAGTCAGGCATAACTTGATTGAAAAGAATATTACTTTGCAGCAACTGTATGATTATCTTGAAGTGGATAGGGAGATCGAAAGCTCCGAGAAAAAATGGCAGGCTCTCTCAGAAAATCTGGATTTGACGCCGTGCAATTCTGAGAGCCGTGAAGAGTTCGATCAGTGTCTTGAGGAAGCGAACGACCATTCTAACTTTGAATCATTCAGAGCCGAACCTAACAGAGACCGTGGTAACCTGATAATCAATGAAACTGAGACGCCAGAGTACGACGAGAACAAGTTAAATTATGGCTCAGACAACAGGACGGTTACCGATGGTGTATCCGGCAGAGAATCCTTCGGCTCTTTCGTTAAAAGCATTCTGGACTTCACTACAGATCTGATAAATTCGCTGCTTCTCAATATCGGTAAGTGAAAGGCTATGTTTTGGAATCCTGTTAAATACCTGGAGTATCCAAGATTTGAATGATGGATAGTAAGTACCGTGAATATCTTTCAGTATATCTGAAAGGTCTAGGAATGGGTACAGCCGACGCAATACCCGGTGTTTCTGGAGGAACGATTGCACTCATCACAGGCATCTATCAGCGACTGATACATGCGATATCAGCGATTGATGTTTACACAGGCCTGGACATGCTGAAAGCTCTAGGAAGCGGAGATAAAGATAATCTCAAACAGGAAATAGACGATATAGACGGCTACTTCCTCGTATCACTCGCCGCCGGTATCATGACGGCGCTCTTCTTCGTACTGAACCTGATGCATTACCTACTGGCAAACCACACAGTTATCACCTATGGATTCTTCTTCGGACTGATAGCAGCCTCAGCCATATTATTATTCAGCCAAGCACAGCTTCAAACACATAGAAGCCGTATAGCAGCTTTAACCGGTTTTTTGACAGCTTTCCTGCTCTCAGGTTATGGAGCTGCCACGCTTGGAAACAGCTTACCAGTCTTGTTTATTTCGGGCGCGGTTGCTGTCAGCGCGATGCTGCTTCCCGGTATCTCCGGATCTCTTATCCTGGTTATTATGGGGCAGTATGATTTCATGACTTCTGCTCTCTCAGACTTCACTGATGCTGTGATAAGTATCGGAGACACAGGTCTTGATGGAGTTGCTGAATCAGCTCCTCCTATAGTAGTTTTTGTTTTTGGAGCAGTTGTAGGTGTGTTTTCAGTTGCTAATCTGGTTCAGAAAGCGCTTGATAATTATAGGCAGGCTACGATGGCGTTCCTTGTAAGTATGATTGTTGGAGCGCTTCGTGCACCGGTCGCAGAAGTAAATATCTTCCTTGCAGAACAATCAACTACATGGATAACGGTACTTCCGTCCTTCGTGGGCTCAGCGATTTTCGGCGGCTTACTTGTCGGAGCGGTAAGTTTCTTTACTTCAGCGGATCCTATATCTTAGGATGGCCGCGATTCCTCCCATGTTCATCAATCTCTGTCCTTCCTCATGATCTGTAGAAATTATCTCTAGCTCTGAGCTCATTTCCTCAGCTTTCTTACCCAGTACATCGACGATATCTCCCAGTTCTTCTAGAGACATGGATTCTCCGCATTCTGGGCATTCTATCTCGTCAGCTATGTCAGCTTCTTCCTCGTAAATTCGTTCCTCGTGGCCGTTTTCACATTCGTAGATTGCTTCGTACATGTTGACATCTTCGGATATCAGTACTGTGTCTACAGCTCCGATCTTCATTGCTTCATGGACCTGGTCTATACCGTACTCTGATTTGCCATTATCTGTTTTCAGGTTCTCATAGAACTTGTTAACGAGGTTGCGCTCCTTGACAACTTGGCTGTCTTCGATAGATTCTTCTGCTTTGTCGACTAGTCTTGAAAGTCCTGCTTCTCCGGATACATCCAGGGATTTCACATCGATAATTTCGTCCTGCAGTGCCTGGTGAAGGTGGTCGTCGTCAACAAGTTTGTCCTTCACGAATCCTGGTCCTCCTATTATCAGGCCTAGAAGGTTGCCTTCTCGTGCTTTCTTCATGAATGCGTTCTTTGCTTTCTCTGCTATTTCGTCAAGGAATGTCTTCAGCATCTCCTCTCTGAGACGGGAGAAACGCTGTGCTGACTGCCCTCCGGCCTTGGTCTTACCAGGGACATTAGATTCAAGTGTGTAGACTGTCTTGATACTTGAACCCTGAAGATAACCAATCGCAGCCTCGTTCTTATCAGCAACAATCAGGCCGTACACACGGTCATCAACGACCATCTCTTTCAAGGGTTCGAGTACGAACTCTTTGTCGCACCTGTAGTGCCGGGATTCGATTGGCTGAGGTGGCTGTACCTCCCATATCTGGATATCTGGTCGTCCTTCAGTATCTGAAACATTTCCTGCGAAGAAAGCTACTCCGTTCTCAGGTGTGGTCTGCTCTTCCTTCACTTTACGGCCGATTTTGCCCAGTGCGTCCTGAACATTGGTCCGTGTATGTTTGGACTTGATGTTCTCTGCCTCGGACTGTTCGCTTGTGATGAAGTCCGAGATCTTGGACATATCGTAACCGGCCGGGATGTAGAGTGAGACCAGTTCGGTGTTACGGCCTCTGATATCCTCGAGGTCGCTGATCAGTTTCTTCAATTGGTACTTGTTCATTCCGTGGTTTTCGTCTTTGCTCATATCTTTAGATGGCGAAGTGAATTCTTTTAACTCAAATCAATCCGTTGACGGGATACCTCAAGGTACTCTTCGTCGCTGCAGAATATCTCCATACACTTCGTACCCTCGAAATCCGACAGGAATTCCTCGAGCTGGTCAAAGTCTATTTCTCCAACTCCTATCGGAAGGTGAAGATCCTCTCCTTCACGAGTATCCTGTAAATGAAGATGTGAGACCTGTTCTCCGTATTCTGCGATGAACATCTCTAGTTCTTCCTGTCCGACTTCAGCGAATCCGTGTCCGGTGTCCAGACACATTGAGAACTCTTCTTCTCGGCAGATCTCTCCCAGTTCCTGCAGTGTGATTCCGTGTATTGAGCCTACATTAACATTCTCGAAGCATATCTCAACTCCGTGTTTCTCGCCCAGGCTGTTTATCACCGTCATCTGGTTGACCAGTCCGTCGATCGATTCCTGTATATCTACAGTGTATCGGCAGTCGACATGGACAACTGCTTTATCAGCTTCAAGCTGTGAAGAGAACTCCAGCAGTCTGTCGAAGTAGTCAACAAGTGCTTCGTCCAGTTCTTCTACGCCGCTGTAAAGTGGCTGTCGGAAAGGAAGATGTACAATCAGGTCAAGACCTTTATCCTCCAGGTCCTGCCTGATCTGCTGTGCATCCAGTTCCTCTAAAGGTACTTCGCCTTCTCCTAGCGACAGCTCCACGAAGTCGTATTTCTCGTCTATTTCCGGGATTCTGTCGGTGTTTGGTCCTATGGAGAGACCGATCACTTGATTACCACCAGTATATTCTCTGCTTCGATCATCTCTCCATGTCCGGTGTAAGTTCTTTCCTCTTCAACTTCGTACATCTCCGGCGCCAGGTGTTCGTCTGCTACGACGAGTTTACCGGCGTCGATGCTGTACTCATTGTTCTCAAGTGCGTCTTCGATTTCTCCGACTTTGTCTCCGTACTTTGGACCGGCTTTGGAGTAGTCGAGGCTGATCTCGATAATCTTCTTCTCTGTTTCAGGTTCTCCTTCATGTGTCTCAAGGTTTTTGATATGCATGACTTCCTTGATTGCGTCCTCGAAACCTGCAATATCTCCATAGATGTGAACTTCTTCCAGTGTCTCGTTCAGACTCATCTGGTTACCAGTCTTGTATTTACGGAGTGCTGAAATTGCTTCCATAGCGTTCTCTCCTTTGACCGGATCCATCTCGACTTCAAGTGTTTCTGGCCATTCTTCTCTGTGAATGGTCTGGTTCTCGTACATTTCCTGCCAGATCTCCTCTGTTATGTGTGGCATGATTGGTGCGAACATCTTCAGGAAACTTTTGTGAGCTGCTCTCAGTGTATGTTCTGTCGAACGGTTCTCTTCATCGCTGAGTTTCTGTTTTGCGATTTCGAGGTAGTCGTCGCAGAAGGTGTTCCAGAACATGTCTCTTAGTTTGTCTCTGGCCTTTGAGAACTCGTATTCCTGGAAGTGTTCTGTGACTTCTTCGACTGTTTCATCGAGTTCTGCCAGTATCCACTTGTCGACTGCATCTAGATCCTCTGTTTCGAGGTCGGCATGGTCCATAGCTGTCAGTTCATCAACCAGCTTGGAGGCGTTCCACATCTTTCTCAAGAGTTTTTCTCCGGAGATGAGGTCTTTCTCGCTGAAGGCGAGGTCGTCTCCTACGCTGGTTCCTGCGCTCCAGTATCTTGCGGCGTCGACAGGGTAGTCTTTGATGACATTCTGTGGTAGGACGACATTTCCTCGGCTTTTGCTCATTTTCTCTCGGTTCTCGTCTAGAACCATTCCGTTGATGGCGACTTCGTCGAAAGGTACTTCTCCGGTGTGTTCAAGGCATTTGACGACTGTGTGGAAAAGCCAGAAGCTGATGATGTCGTGGCCCTGAGGTCTGAGGTTCATAGGGTAGAGCTCATCTTTCTCCATCTGGTACTCCTCTTCTTCCTCGTCCCAGTGCCATCCAGCGTTGATCAAAGGTGTCAGTGAGGAAGTTGCCCATGTATCGAATACATCCTCTTCTGCCTCGAAACCGGTTGATCCACATTCTGGGCATTCGTTGACCGGTGGTTCGTCTTCGATTGGGTCGACAGGTAGTTCTGTCTTGTCTGCGATGATTTCTTCCCCGCAGTCCTCGCAGTACCAGACTGGGAACGGTATTCCGCTGTCTCTCTGCCGGCTGATGCACCAGTCCCATTCAAGGCCTTCGATCCAGTGCTCGTACCGTGTAAACATTTTCTCCGGATACCAGTCCAGGTCTTCTCCTGCTTCAAGATATTTATCCTTCTTGTCGAGCAGTTCGACATACCATTGTTCTTTGACTAGGAACTCGATGCCTGTGTCGCATCTTTCGTGGACTTTGACTGTGTGGTTGATTGCTCTGCGGTCGATGAGCTTGCCTTCTTCGTCGAGGTCGTCGACTATTTCTTCCCGTGCTTCTTCGGTTGATAGTCCTGAGTATTTGTCTGCTTTGTCTGTCATCTGTCCGGATTCGTCGATTGCGATCCTCAGGTCTAGGTCGTGTGCTTTGTACCATTCGATATCGGTTTCGTCTCCGAATGTGCAGCACATGACGACTCCTGTACCTGTTTCTAGGTCTACTCGGTCGTCTTCGATTATCGGGACCTCGTAGTTGAATAATGGTACTTCTGCTTTCTCTCCAGCTAGGTGGTTGTTTGCTTCATCGTCTGGGTGTACGAAGATTGCGACGCATGCTGGAAGTAGTTCTGGTCGTGTTGTTGAGATTATTATTGAGCCGTGTCCGGTGGCGAGGTCGAACTCGATGTCGTTGAAGTGTGAGTCTTCGTCCATTCCTTCCATTTCTACTTGGCTGATAGCTGTTTCACATTCTGGGCACCAGATTGCCGGTGCTTTCTCCCGGTACTCCAGGTCTTTCTCGTACAGGTCGATGAATGAGAGCTGTGAGACTTTTTGGACTCGTGGTTCTATGGTTTTGTATGTGTTGTTCCAGTCCATGGAGAACGCGAACTTCCGCATAATTTCTTGGAAGTCATCTTCGTACTCTTGGCAGACTTCTCTGACTTTTTCTTGGAATTCTCTGCGGCTGAAGTCTTGGTGTCTGATGTCAAGTTCTTTTTCTGTTAGTCTTTCGCTTGCGATGCCGTTGTTGTCGTATCCGAACGGGAAGAAGACATCTTTGCCCTGCATTCTCTGGAACCGTGCCTGGAAATCGGTCAATGTGTTTCCGTAGGTGTGTCCGAAATGCAGACTACCTGATACTGTTGGTGGAGGTGTATCTATGCTGAATACTTCTTTATCTTCGTCCTCCTGGTATGCGTGTGTCTGATTTTCCTGCCATTTGTGGCGCCATTTGTCTTCGATCTTGTCCGGTGTGTAGTCTCCTTCCATAGTGGTTTAACGGCCTCGTTTGAATGAATTGAGTTGCGGGTTAAACGGTTTTAACGCTTTAGAAAAACAGTTGCTGACTGTAGTTAGACAGTTCATAGTATAGATTAGAGAAGAAAACATAGAAATTCTAGATAGCAGCTGCTGGCAGTACAAAACATCCACCTTTCGCCTCAATGCCAGCAATCTTTCCCATAGGTGAGTTAGAGGGTTGAACTGTTTAAAATATTGTGGCTATCAGAAATCGGTCAGGCTTCGGTCCCCAGGGTACTTCATGCCGTCAGTTGCGAACACTACTTTCTGGTTGATCTCCTCTTCCAGCCACTCCTTCTGTTCATCTAGATCGGAGTCAAGGAACTTGTAGCCGAAATGCGTAATCACGACAGTTGATACCTCGGTATCCTCTACTATATCGGGTACATCCCCTAGATGGGTGTGTCCTTTCCATCCTTCGCCTTTCGGACGGGAGCAGTAGATGACCAGTGTATCACAATCATTGTAGAAATCTGTGAGTTCGTCCGAGTACTCTGTGTCTGTCCAGAAACCGATTTTCTGTTCGTCATCCTCAAGTGTGAAGCCGATGGTCTTGGGATCGGTGTGGAACATCTCCTGTGTCTCTATCTCCAGGTCTTTAAACTCGTAGCTGTCTCCTTCTTCCATCACTTTCACATCTCTGCAGAGATCGGTGTGGTACTTGGAGACGGCTTTATCCATATCGCTGTAGCCTTCCAAAGCGGTTTTGTTGCCGATAAGTGTTCCTGGGAAGTCGTTTATCTCGGTCATCTGTTCGATTACTGCGTTTACATCGTTGCTGTGGTCGATGTGCTTGTGTGAGACCAGTACCGCTTCTGTATCTTCCGGCTTTTCCAGTTCCTGGTTGCTGTAGACCAGTGCTCCGGGTCCTGGGTCTACATGTAGCTGTGTTTCTTCTGTTTTGACTACTATGCCGGCTGTTCTCCGTCTTTGTTCGCCGGTTACATATCTTCCTCCGCCGGTTCCCAGGAATTTCAGCTTCATACTTACCTAGTTCTGAAGATAATTTCAAAAAACTGTAGAATCAGAATCTCTCCTCGAACTTTTCCTTCCGCTCTTCCGCCAGTTGAATGTACTCTTCCTCCTCTTCCCGATCCTTCAGTTTGGCAGCTTTCCTCAAGGCCCAGATAACATCGTTTACTCGGGTAAGTCTTTCTGACTGTCTCAAACCTTCCTCGAGATCTTCGATACCTGTCTTCTCTCTGTAGATGTCTTTGATCAGTTTGTATCGTTTCTGACTCAGTTTTTCGTGTATGAATAGGTAGGAGAGCATGTTTTCCGGGTTTCTTGAGAATCTTCCTAGCTCCCAGTCGATGAAGTAGATCTCTCCACCTGCTCTCGTGTTGTTGGCTATATCTCCGTGTGTAAGACCTATATGAGGGTCTTCGTCCTCTTTAATATTGTCGTTTATTTCCTCTAGTTTGTCTCGGCACCAGTCAAGCAGTTCGTGCTCTATGTTTTCTTCCGCGAACTCCAGTCTGTCGAAGCCGTATTTCTGGATTGTCTGTTTTAGTGTTTCCGGTTCGCTGTACGAGTAGCCGTTTTCTTCGCAGAATTGTCTGAATTTCTGGAAGTCTAGTCTGTGTATCTGTACGAGTTTTTCGACCCATTCTTCGAGCAGGTTTTGATCCATTTCTTCCAGTCCGATGTCCTGCTCGCCTACATAGCTGGTTATGTGTGTTTTTTCGTTTTCATCGTATCTGATTGAGCGAGGAACGAAGCTGATTCCCTGGTTTTCTAGGAATTTAAGTATTTTTCTTTCTTGGTCCAGTCGGTAGGTGCTTCTTTTCTCTTCAAGGTTTGATCGCAGGACATATTTCTCTCCACTTGATTTGAAGATGAAGTTGTGGTTGCTTTCGCCGGTGAAGTGGTCAAGAATTCTGGCGTTGTTGAAGCCGTTGTTTTTCAGGTAGTTCCTGGCTTCTTCTTGGTTCTTCATGGTTGGTGGGTTTCCTCCTATAGCATTTTTTGGTTTCTCTGTTTTTAGTAGGCTTTTTACTCTTTGAGTTTGAATTTTTGGTTTATGGAGTGTAGTCCGGAGCTTGAGGAACTTCTGAGGGTTGTCTTCGATTTGAATGGTAGGGAGATAGATGTTTTGATGGTTCTGTGTGATGGTGAGAAGACAGTAAGTGATATCTGTGACCATATTGAATTGGAACGAAGTACTGTTCAGCGGTATCTTTCTTCTCTCAAGAAGACGGGTTTAGTTAAAACAAGTCGGGATGGCCGGAAACATGTTTATTCTGTGAATCGTGGTGAGCTCAGAGATCAGTTGGATGAGAGTCTTGATTCGTGGTATGAGGAGAAGAAGGATTCGATCCAACAAATCTAAATGTTTAAAAGTGTTCAACATTATTACACACTTATGAGTGAGATAGAAGTATTCACGACACCTACCTGTCCGTACTGCACAAAAATCAAGCAGTGGCTGGACGAAAATGACTACGACTACACAGAGCATAATGTAGCCTCGGACCAGCAAAAGGCCAAGAAAATGATCGAGAAGACCGGTCAGAGAGGAGTTCCACAGACATTTGTAGGAGATGAAGCAATAGTTGGCTTCCAGCCTCAGAAAATAGAGGAAGCGATCTCAGAAGGGATAGAAGGCTGAACAAATTTCCCCTAAAGTTCAGTTTTTAAATTTCTCTTTAATTGTTCTTTTACAGTGAGAATTTAGCCATGAAGGTATTTACTAGAGGAGAAGGTACGCCTGAACTGGTCGTAGTAGGCTCTGTTCACGGCGATGAACCCGCAGGCAGAAAAGCAATCAAAAAACTGCTAGACCAAGACCTAGAGTTCAGGAAACCAGTCAAATTCATAATCGCAAATGAAGAAGCACTGGACGAAAACGAGAGATATCTGGAAGCGGACCTTAACTCAAGCTTCCCGGGAGACAGCGGAAGCGAAAAACATGAGGAAAAACTGGCAGCTGAAATAGCAGAACAAGTAAACGGGAAGAGAGTGCTTGATCTTCACACCACTCACTCATCCAGAGAACCATTCGCAACACTCAAAGACATAACAAAAGAAGAACTTGAGATGCTTGAATCTACAGCGGTCGAAAACGCAGTATACTTTCCCGGAACCTCAGGAGTGCTGATCGAATCAGCAGAACACGGAATCCTAATAGAAACTGGCATCCAGGGAACACAAAAAGCCGCAGAAGACTCTTTTAATATACTCAAAAACTTTCTGGCATGTGAAGGCGTCATAAGAGGAGAATGCAATCTCACTGACCCTGATATCTATAAGTATACGGAAACAGTCGAAGGAGACTGGGAATTCAAAGCCAAGAATTTTGAAAAAGTCGAGAAAGGAGAAATGTACGCTGAAAGGGATGGAGAAAAGCTTGTGGCTGATGAAGATTTCTATCCGGCTTTGATGTCTACGGACGGCTACAACGGTAAACTGGGTTACAAGACCGTGTACATGGCCAAGTCCTCGGAAATAAAGAATAAAGAGAATTAAAGTACTTTTTTACTCTTCAGCTGTGTTCATTCCCAATGCAGAGTAAATTGCACATTTCCTGAAGTACCCAGTCGCCAGTAGAATCAGAGCGACTACTCCTAGAACGGGTGAAACAATTTCAGGTACGGGAACTACAGCTGAAACAAGGTTCAATGACTGAGCAAGTACTACAAGGGAGAGAAGCCCCAGTACTGCGCCCAGGCCGATACGGACCTTCCGATCCATCACGCCTACATTCGTTTCCATGGACTATATTGTAGGTTTTTATTGTATAACTCTCTTGGTACAGTAATCCAAAAAACCAAAACAAATTTAAAGTGTTGTTACTAATTAGTAAACATAATGATGGCTGTTGAAAACGAATACGAACAACTAGTTTCAAAGTCGGGTTCAGAGCTTGCAGATGATCTGACTCAACCAAAACCTGAATTTGAACAGATAAAGATAAACACTAAGTGAAGTATTATGCCAAAGATACCAGTGGAAGAAAGAGAAGAAGAGAACCTGTCAGAAGTAGTAGAAAGTCTCAGAGATAATGAACTAGATTTCGGGGATACCAGAGAAGAGTTCCTGGCAGCAGGTCAGAGAGCACACGAAAAGATGAATCCCAACTGGAATAATAGCTCGGATCAGATTAAAGGACTACAGATAGGAGAACCGGAAGAAAGCCACGTTGAAGAACTTTATCCTGATGCAGCAGACGACAGTATCGAAGTATACCAGTGGGGAGAAGGAGAAGAAGCAGAAACATTTGTACTTGAAGACACCCACGGAATGGAAGGAGAAGACAAGGCATACCGAAGCAGAAAAATCGTCTCAGAGAACGCAGAATACCACCTAGTTCAAGAAAAAGTAGATGGCGACACATACATCGAACTTGAAGTAGAAGGAGAACCTATGTTCGGCGTCAATAGCCAAGGCGACTTTGAAGACAAATGGCAGGAACTCAGGGGTAACGATTCAGAAATCGCAAGCTTATCTGCATTTGATGAAGAATACGCAGCTAGTGGTGACGAATACCGAGAATAAAAATATTTTTCTTCTTAATATTTCTTCTCTTTGGGCAGGAAGAAACCCAACCTTTTTATGTTGTTATGAGTAAGTAACAATTATGAGATTTGAAGCTTCACAAAACAACTCTTACGAAAATGTAGAATCCAGGAGACAGGATGGCGTTTGGACCGACCATACCACACAGGTGAATCGGTATGATGATCTTCTGGAGGCAATAGGCGAAAGATCAAACTACGATGGAGATTTAGAGTTAGATATACTAGATGTAGGCTGTTCTACAGGAGAAGCAGCAAATTACTTCGCAGAGGAGCTTGAAGACCGATACGGAGTAACAGTAAATGTTGTAGGAGTAGATATAGGTGATGAAGTAGTAGATGAAGCAGGCCAGGTGCTGGATGAAGCATATCAGGGTAAGGCACAGAACCTAGACTTTGAGACAGATAGATTTGATATCGTAACCTCTAAGACACTTCTCTCAAGGATCGGACCTGAAGATCAAACAGACGCAATGAATGAAATAAACAGAGTTGTAGATGACGATGGTTATGCAGCCGTAGAAGTCGATCCGGAAGGAGAAGATCGGGTATTCAAAGGCACAAGCTATGTAATGACCGGAGAAGAGATGACAGAAGTCTCTCAGGAGACCGAAGGATTCTCAGACTACTCGATCGCAGAGGAACTAGAACCTTACAAAGCAGTGGACTTCCACCAAGAGAAAGAAAAACCAGATGATGTAGAGAAACATAACGAAGGAGAATTCCTAGGAACCACTAGACATGTAGCAGAACAAGCAGGTCAGGAACAAGAAGGAAGCGGTGACGACGATATCATCGTCGCCTAAAAAATTTTTTACTTAATCAAACTTCCTACATCCATCTCCTGATCTGTATCCAGAAGTGATACATTTCCTTCTTCGTCTTCAGCTGCCAGCATCATACATTCACTGACTTCTCCACGCAGCTCTGCAGGCTCAAGGTTAGCCAGTACAACTACTTTCCGTCCCTCGAGTTCCTCTTTATTGTAGTGGTTCTTCAGTCCTGCACAGGTCTGCAAGGTGGTTCCGCCCACATCTACCTGTACTTTATACAGTTTATCTGCGTTCGGATGCTCTTCTACTTCAAGAACCTGACCTACACGGATATCCATGTCTCCGAACTCCTCAAAGCTGACGGTATCTGTGTTCAGCTCTGTTTCTTCCTCAATCTCTTCTTCCTCCTGTTCTACATCGATCTTCTCGAACAGGATCTCTCTTTCACCTAGTTCTGAGCCACCTGCGATTCCGCCGATGAGCGCATCCGTGAACTCGCTGTCACCTTCCTCTGTATGGATTTCGGTTTGAAGCATCTCCTGGATCTTCTCGGATGTATCCGGCGTGAAAGGATACATCGTGACGGCCAGTCCTCTGATTATCTGGATCGAGACCTGTATTACCGGTTCTCTTCTCTCCTCATTGTTCCATGGTTCTTCCTCGCTCAAGTAACGGTCTCCGAGCCGTGCGAGTTCAAGTGCTTTGTCCAGTGCTTCACGCAGTTCATGTCTCTCGAAAGCGTCCTGATAATCGTCGATTATGTCTTCTGCTTCGCTGATTATCTCTCTGTCCTCATATTCGAGTTCTGCGGCCGGTACCTTATTGTCGAACCATTTCTCTGACAGGCTGAGAGTCCGGTTGACGAAGTTTCCGACTGTGTCGTTGAGTACATTATTGATTGTGGATTCAAAGTCGTCCCATGAGAACTTGGTATCGTGATCCTCCGGAATGTTCTTCGCCAGATAGAAACGCCAGTAATCCGGTGGATGCATGTCCAGTGCATCCTCTGTACGCAGTCCTTTTCCACGGGATTTAGAGAACTTGGTATCCTCGGCCAAGAGGTACTGCTGAATGAACTCGTAATGCGGCAGTGCGTAGTCCTTCTCCTCTGTGGAGCTCCCAATCAGCATAGAAGGCCAGATAACTGTATGGAACACTGTGTTGTCCTTCCCGATGGAGTAGTACACATCCGCGTCACCGGTCCAGTAATCCGTCCACTCATCGTCATCCTCGAAAAGTTCACGGGTAAAGCCGATGTAACCAATCGGAGCATCAAACCAGACATACAAGACTTTATCGCTATAACGCTCCTGGTCCAATTTCTGGACCTCTACGCCTTCTTCTTCGATCCGTTCGTTTACTCTTTCTACTGGTATATCGAATCCCCAGTCTATATCACGGGTGATACAGCGGTCCTCAAGCTCATCTATAGTATTCATAACCTCTTTCTTGCTTGAGTCAGGGATCGGTTGTGGATCGGCGTCTTCCAGCCAGTCACGTAGTTCATCCTCGAACTGAGGTAAATCCAGGAAGAGATGTGTGGTTTCCTTGAACTCTACATCGTTTCCGCCACATATCTGGCATTCGATTTCGTCCAGTTCTTCCGGTTCAACCAGTTTTCCGCAGTCGTCGCACTGGTCTCCTCGGGCTAGTCCGCCGCAGTGCGGGCAGGTTCCTTCTATGTACCGGTCTGGTAGGAATCTTTCGTCGTTGTTGCAGTATGCTAGTGTTTGTTCTTTTTCTTTGATGTACCCGTTCAGGTACAGTTCTGTGAACATGTCGTGTGTCTGTTTCTTGTTGTATTCGCTGTGTGTCTCGGAGTAGATGTCGAAATCCATGTTGAAGTCGTTGAGTACTTTTTTGACTTTCTCATGGTTCTTCTCTTTCAGTTCTTCGACATCCATTCCCTGTTCAAGTGCTTCTAGCTCTAGAGGTGTACCGTGGACATCGCTTCCACATACGAACCGGTGGTCTGTGCCTTTCAGATCGTTGTATCTGTTGAATATATCAGCTGGAAGCAGGCTTCCTACAATATTTCCTAGATGTGGTACTCCGTGGATATACGGTAGTGCAGAAGTAATCGTAACTTTTTGGTCGTCAGTAATTATTGGTACACCTCTACCACAGATTTCAAGTTCTGAAGCTTTAAAGTCTAATCCGCCGACCTTTAGACGATCCTGCGCTTCAAACGGTTCAGGTTTGACAACCCGAAATCAGGCTCCTCCATGCCCTCAAGGTCGGAAAGCTCATCGCGACTTAACTCTCCTGTCATGATGGCAGCGGTCTTCAGACCAAGCCGGTTACCTAGTTCGACATCAACCTTTCTGTCTCCTACAAGTAGTGTTTTCTCGTTGAAGTAGCTGAAGTACCTTTTGAAGTACCGTCTGAAAACAGGTGAAGGCTTACCGATATTCTGAGGCTCTGCGTACTCCGATAAAGCGTTGTTCACTGCTTTCTGGTGAGGCATAGCTTTTTTCGAAGTATGGAAAGTTCTTTCTGTACTGCAGACATACAGGTCGCCGCCTTCATCAAGTATATTGAAAGCTCTACGCAGTTTATCATAGTTGAACTGACGGTCAAAACCTACTACAACTGTATCAGCCTCATCACTTACACGGATATCCTCGTCCTCCAGTTCATCGATCAAACCGGATTCGCCGATCACATAAGCTTCGTTAACATCTTCTTCTGCTAGTTTCTGAGCTGCAACATAACCAGAGGTAATGACATCTTCTTTATCGGTATCTAGTCCCATAGAGGTCAGTTTCTCTGCGTATCCTTGTCTGGAAAGTCTTGTATTATCTGTAAAGTATTTTACATCGATATCGCTGCTTTTTAGGCTTTGAATCACTTCATCTGCTGGGAACACAAAGTCGTCCCAGTTCCAGACTGTCCTGTCCAGATCCAGAAAAACTGTTCTCAGTTCGTTGAAATCCATGCATACAAATTGGAGGTGAAATCTAATAATGGTTGAGTTAGTCCGAATACATGGTACAGCAGTCTAAAACCTTCAGCCTCTCTTTTATTTGAAGAAGAAGAATACTAAACCTGAGATGAACTGCAAAAAAATCTTTGTTCTCATCTTACTAATCCTGATGTCCTCTCAAGTTATGGGTTACACTAACTGGGACGGCGGAGAGCCAAATGATGCAGGAGATGGAGAGGACTGCGCTGAGGCGAACTGGAACGGTGACAGATGGAATGATATCGGCTGTAATGATGATCATCCAGGCATATGTGAGTATCAAGATGGTACATATGATACTACTTCTTCGATGGACTTCTCTGCGGCACGTAATGAGTGCCAGTCTCGAGGAGGACATCTCGTAGTCATGAATAGTGCGAGCGAAAACGACTACATATACAATAATTTCGGTAACGGTTGGCTGGGCTATTATCAGCCACCAGGTTCTTCAGAACCGGCCGGAGGCTGGACCTGGGTAGAAACTAACGAACCTCCTGTCATCAATCCGGATGGTAACACAGATAATGATCCAAATCCGGCAGAGGTCACGGGAACCAGTCCCAGTAATGGTCCTAATCCTACTCTTTCAGTTGATGTTTCTGATCCTAACGATGAACCCTTAAATGTAGAGTTTTACCGTGACTCATCAAGCTGGAACACTGTTCTGTCTGAATCTTTCTCTGGTGGAACTTCCGGATGGTCCTCAGAGACAGGTAATCTAGAAACAAGAACCTCTTCAAATGGTGATCAGTGGCTAGCACCGCAATGCACCACCGCTGTACAGACTAACAGAATATCCGAAACAATAAATGATGGTGGAATGACTTATGACCGTGTGAGATATGATGTTGAGGTAGGGGCTCTTGACAGTTGGGATAATGAGTATCTAAGATTGCAGTTGAAGACTGATGGCTCGTGGACCACGGTAGAGTCAAGAACGCCTCACTACGGTGGAAGCGAAGCCTTCCCCGATATGCAGTGTTATAATGATTTTGACAGTCCTGGAAGATACAGTTTCACTGGTGAGATATCTACAGACGATATATCGGGAGTTAGAGTGTTGACAGGCTTGAATCAGGATGACGATGATGAATCTGTCGCAATAAATAATGTGGATATCGAAGTCAGAAGAACTCAGACGCTTATAGGTACTGATGGATCTGTTGATGGAGCAGGAGATGTAGCAACTCAAGAATGGAACGGTTTAACATGTGGTGCATCATATGACTGGTTCGTTAAAGCTATAGAAGAAGATGGTGAAGCCTCCACCACCAGTAATGTCTGGAGCTTCGATGTAGACTGTAACGAGCCTCCTCAAATCTCAATTGTAGAGCCTGCCGAATCCACAGATACAGGCCTAGTAACTTCTACATCCCCTCAATTAAGGTTATCAGTCTCTGATCCAGACGACTCAAGTCTCGATGTAACATTCTATGATAACGACGGAAATGTGATTGAAACGAAAAATGATGTATACTCTGATGTCAATGCAGAATGGACTGGTCTCACGAAGGGAAATCAATACTCGTGGTCTGCTGAAGTCTGTGATGACGGAGGCGAATGTGATACATCCTCCACAGCAACTTTCACAGTAAACACCCCTCCAGAGGAACCTGAGTCACCAAATCCGAGTGACGGTGTTGAGGGAATCGATCACAACTCAGTCACCCTCTCCTCATATGTTGAAGATCGGGACGGCGACAACATGCAAGTTACCTTCTCAGGAGATTCTGGAACAGATTCTTTCTCGAAGTCTACTGATGTTTCAGGCTCTGGAACTGCTTCGGTTTCTGTCACCGGGCTTCAGCCAGGTACGCAGTATGACTGGGATGTAACCGTGGAGGACGAACATGGAGCCTCCACAACAGGTGAAACTTGGAGCTTCACCACTAACTATTTGCCCGCTATAAGAAATCCTCAACCGCAGAACGGAGGATTCATCAGTTCTGATTCTGTTGACCTCAGTGTTGATGTTTCGGACGATGATGGAGATATGACTAATGTCCGGATCTATGATGATTCCGGCGCTCAGATCGGAAGTGGTTCAACTTCTGACGGATCTGAGGTCACTGTTGATGCGGATTATACAGGGTTGACATATGGAGAGACCTATGATTGGACTGTTGAAGCAGAGGATGCTTACGGTACCAACTCGAAGACATTCAGTTTCAATGTGATAGGCGGTGGAAGCTTCCGGACTGAATCGGGTATAGACTACGAGTACAGTTCTGTGGTGAAGTCAGGCAGTCAGACACGATTCATCGAATACGAGGTCACGAACAGGAATGTGAATGATAAGGAACTGGAGACAGGTATTTCAGGTCCTGAAGCCTCTTTCTCTCAGTACTCTGGCGATACACATGCCTATACTTTGGGAGGTGGCGAGACGAAGACTTTCAGAATCCAGATTACGGAAAGCCAGCCAGGCGACTATGATTTACAGGTTGTAACCGAGAACCAGGAGCTCGGTATTCAAAATGCAGATACTATACCGGTACTGGTTCGAGAATACCCGGCTTCCGGTGTTGAACGGGTCCCGGGTATAGGGATGCTTCATGTCGTGATACTGATTGCCAGCGGCTTAGTGATAACTGTTTTCGGATCTGTGTAAACGATTTAAGTTAGAGACCTCTAAATTCATTAATAGAATGACGGAGAATGAGGAAGTGGAGAAATCTTTCGCAGAAAAATTTAATTTCTTGACTCGCTTTGACAAACGAGACTATGCGATAGGTTTTCTAACTGCTTTACTTATCGCCAGTCTTGGCCTGAATGTTTTTCAGATGCATGGTGATTCGGATAAATATGTAGAACCGGAAGAAGCAGGTAATCTAACTGTGAATGCTGTAAATGATAATATACTGTATCCTTCACCGAACAATGTTACTGCGACTCTTGTGAATGTGACTGAAGATGATCAGTACGGTTTAGATAACTTCTACCGTGTCAGGATGAATGTAACCAATCCTGCCGGCAGCCAGATAACAAGTGTATATACCAAGAAAGATGGTTCAGTTGCGTTCCTGCAGTTCCCACGGAGATTAAGCGGAAGCTTTGAAGAAGGGAGGTATCACTGATGAACTGGAAGATACCGATATTAACCTTGATTCTGGTTATCGGGGGGACAGCAGGTTACTACGAATTCTTCGGAGACAGCGAAACCTATGAAGGGGTAACGGAGATGGTGCCAATCGTAGGAGACCAGGAACCAGAGAACAAGATGTATGTTTCTTATACTGGTTCTGAAGAGTACGGAGATATTCAGGTGACTCCAGAGTACCTTAAACTAGCTAACTCGACTACGGGAGATGTGCAGAGAACTTATGATGGTGTAAACGAGACATTTTCTCTCAGTGAACTGGATAGAACACCTGTTTTCAGCTTTCCAGCTTTTGAAGAGTACGATATACTGGTCAGCTTTGATGTAAATGATCCTCAGAACAGATCACTGCTTTACAACGAACTGAATCAGATGAGGTACAGGAATTCGATTGACTTTGGTTCTCGTGACAGTTTCAACATCACAGTTGATGTGAAAGGAGCTGAAACCGGTGATCAGCTTGTCTACTCCCCTGAACTTGATTATCAAAGTCCTTCAAGAGACTTCAACTGAATGAATTCCTTCTATAACCGCTGTTTTATCGAGAGCGAATTCAGAATTCTTAATCAGGTACAAGCGAGATTTCTCGATATCTCCAGCTACCAGATATTCGCTGTTCTTATCCAATAGACTGGTGAAGTAAGGTTCGCTTCTTGGCTCTAGAGCAATTTCTTCGACCCTTTCTCCTCGTTCAAGATCGACTAGGGCTACTTTCCCATCTACCATGTTAGTTACTGCGACTTTATCTTCACTTGTTCTCTGTATACCATGTGGTACAAATGTGGTTGGGAGCAGAACTGTACTGTTCTCTTTATCTTTGATTTCTGACACAAATCCTTTCGTCACAGTATGTATATGTCCTGAAGTATTGACCTGTAATCTTTTTCTTCCCGCTACATAGATATTTTTGTTGTTTACAGAGAAAGAGCCCATCCAGCTTCCGGTTTTGATATCTCTTTCAGCCTTTAGATTTTCGTTAAATACTTGAATGCTGCCGTTTATGTTACCGGCGTAAAGACTGTTCTCTTTATAGATTAGTTGATGAGGGCTTCTTCCGGTCTTTATCTCATCTAGCGTCTCTCCGTCTCTCGTTATCTTGACTATTTTACCTGAGTTCTCATAAGCAAGGAAAATCGCTTCTTCTGAGACAGCGAAGCCATGAAAACTCTGATTTGAGGAATAAATCCTATCCGTATTCTCTTCTACCCTGTAAATCGATGAATTATTACCTGACTGGGTAGAAGCAAATACTGTTTCCTCTGATCTCTTTATTTCATGAACAACGCCTTCAAGATCTGCTATCTGACTGGTCTCACCTCCTTCAAAAGATACTATCCTTCCATCATCTGTCCCAGCCAGTATATCTTCTTCACTACTTGGAGCAACTGAAAGTAAACCCAGTACCACAGTCAGAGCTGTTAAGGATGAGATCAGAATCTTACTGCGTCTTTCCATCTATCTACTGTATAGGACAGGGTCACCAATAAAAGCTAGATTTAAGAAGTATTTACCAATGCGGTTGAAACTATCCGTTTACACCTTGATTTTTCTAGCACTTTTATCTGCCGCAGTATCTCATCCCAGCGGTGACACTGGTTCAAACGGTTACACTGTTTCAGACGATGCTATTGAAAGCTCTGTAGATTTTACTGATCTTGAACAGGAATGGAAGTACACTCAGGAAATCAACATGCAGCAGAACTGGGACGGCAACCTGGCGTGGGAGGGAACACACAAGGTCTTCTCAGTGCAGGTCAACACGAAGAAACTTATTGAGGAAGGTAAGATGAGGGAGGACTGCGCGGACCTCAGAATGTCCTGGAACGAGAAAATAGTGCCTTCCAGAGTCCAGGCAGGTGACTGCGGTTCAGAGGATACATGGGTATACTTTTCAAACGCCAGAGAAGACAGAGAAATGCTTTTCGACCCACAGAAAGAAGTAGAATCGATTAAATTATACTACGGTAACTCCGATCCCGGCAGAAGACATGAATCCGTATCTCCCTCAAATGATAACCAAGCGACCTATGTGCATCCTGAAGGTCCTATCGAGATGTACTACGGAACACATCAGACCACAACATATGTCAATGACGATACTGACATGACCAACGAAGGGGTTTCAGGAGGAGAAGGTTACCAGACCTGGGAAGTTGATTTCCAGAGCAGTAGCTATGGAGATCAACCACCAGACTTCATCAGCATATCAGACAACGACGGGAACCGTGCAACCGTGGATAGTCCTGGTGATTCGTACACTATAAACGGAAATGATTACAACTGGATAGATGAAGGAGAGCCAATATCTGTCTATTTCGAAGTGTGGGATGTTGAATCCTCAACTGTTACGAATGACTGGCCTGTCACTAATAGGGCACCTAATCAGCCTAGTAATCCTGATCCTGCGGAGACCACAGGTACCTCTCCTGTCTACAGTACTTCTCCAATGCTCAATATAGATGTATCCGATCCTGACAGCTCGGATGATCTGAATGTTGATTTCTTCAGCGGGATTTCAGAGACATGGAACTTCGGTACATGCGGCTCAACAGGAAGCAGCGGTCCTTCCCAGAGCCAGTGTGACTCATCTTATTCGGGAACTACTTTGGATGGACAGGTAAATATAGTGAATCCGGGTATTCAGGAATGGACAGTTCCTCGTGATGGAGTTTACAGGATAAGAGCAGCGGGTGCAGAAGGAGGCCTGGGAGATGGCGCAGTTATGCAAGGAAAATTCAACCTGAATCAAGGACAGACAATACAGATACTAGTAGGTCAGCAGGGATCAAATGACGGAGGATCTGGAGGCTCTTTCGTAGCAACCGGAGGCTCCCATACATCAGCTAATCCACTGGTTGTCGCTGGTGGAGGAGCTGGAGGAGATCAGAGCTACCAAAGCTACACAGATGGTTCAGACAGTACACCTGGCGAGGACTCCCAGAACTCAGGCGGAGGAAACAATGGATATGGTGGAGGTGCTGGTGACGGAGGAGGTGGAGGAGGCTTCTACGGTGACGGTGCTGACGGTACAGCCGGTCCAGGAGGATTCGCCTTCAGAAACGGTGGCTCGGGAGCCACTAATGGAAATACCGCTGGTGGTTTCGGTGGTGGAGGAGCTACCGAAGACGGCGGTGACGAAGCCGGTGGAGCAGGTGGATACTCTGGTGGAGCCGGAGCAGACGATGGATCAAATAATGGAGAAAATGAGATAGCTGCTGGAGGAGGAAGCTTTATAGACTCCTCAGCTAATTCAGCAGCCACTCATACCGGCAGCTTTGGCGATAGCTCTACTAATGATAACGGTTACTCTGGAACAGTAGATGATCTCGGCGGTATGAATACTGGACAGGGATATGTAACTATTGAGGCAGAAGGCCGGCAGCTAGGAGAGGATAACAATGTTGGAAACGGTAACACAGCACAGTTCGAATGGAGTGGTTTGACTGAAGGTCAGACATATGAGTGGTCAGCTAGAGCTTGTGACCCAAGTGGGCTGTGCACTACATCTCCTTCCTACAGTTTTGATGTGAGTGAGGGTCCTCGTCAACCTGATAATCCTGATCCTGCGGATGGAGATACTGTGTATGCTCCTTCCGGTGATGTGAGTCTTTCAGCCAGGTACAGACATACAGGCGGTACTTCAGGAGAGCCTGGAACATTAACTTTCTACAATCAAGATGGTTCTCAGATCGGTAGCTGCCAGGCAGATCACAACGAAAGATGTTCCGTTAATAAGAATGTGAATAATGGCCAGAGGTATGACTGGTATGTGGTAGCGGAGTATAATGGTCAGACAGCAACTAGCTCCGACTGGTACTTTAGAACAAATACCCCTCCAGATCAGCCTAATAATCCATCACCTACGGATGGGGCTTCCTCTGTTGATTACAACAGTGTAACTCTGACAGCTGATGTAAATGATGCTGACGGGGATGATATGGATGTTACATTCAGTGGTAGTTCGCCATCCGATTCTTTCAGTGAGACGACAACTGTGTCCGGAAGCGGTGAAGCACAGGTAACTGTAAACAATCTAGCTGAAGGAGAATCCTATGACTGGACTGCTGAAGCGGAGGATGTGTACGGTGCGACTACGACCAGTGACACATGGATTTTCACTACTAATTATCTTCCTACGATCGATAATCCGGAACCTCAGGATGGTGCGTACTTGAGTTCGGATGAGACTGAACTGAATATTGATGTCTCGGACTTTGACGGCGATATGACCAATGTCCGTATTTACGATGAATCAGGTGCTCAGATCGGAAGCGGATCAACATCTGACGGATCAGAAGTTACAGTGGATGCAGATTATACAGGACTAAGTTACGGTAATACCTATGATTGGACGGTTGAGGCCGAGGATGCATACGGTACTAATTCTCGTACCTTCAGTTTCAGCGTGATAGGAGGAGCAAGTTTCAGAACTACATCTGGAATTGATTACGAGTACAGTTCTGTGGTGAAGTCAGGTGGCCAGACACGGTTCATTGAGTACGAGGTTTCAAACAATAATGTTGGGGATAAACAGTTGGAGACCCGGCTTTCCGGTGTCGACGCAACATTTTCCCAGTATTCCGGTGATACACATACTTACACGTTGAACGGTGGTACCACCGAGACATTTAGAATCGGTATTGAAGAAGATCAGATCGGTGAGCATGAACTTAGTGTTACTACTGAGGATTTAGAATTAGGTGTTGAGAACACTGATACTATTCCTGTGCTTGTTAGAGAGTATCCTGCGTCCGGTGTAGAAAGGGTTCCTGGATTGATGTGGGTCCAGGTACTGTTCCTTGTAGCCGGAGCTACAGTTCTTTATTCTGCTTTACTCTGACAATATATCCAGCGACTCGGTTACGCAGTCTCTTGGAATTGAACTCTTCTGTCTCCTTGAGTTCCTCTTTGTTCTCGTCGAAGTCCTCGGAGAACTTTTCTTCATCTGCGTTTACAAGGTCGCGTGCAAGTCTTTTGACATAGGTCTGTCTTACTCTTCCCATGGTATCTGTTAAAATCGGTATAAAGTTTATTAAACCCTGCCGCTTCACAACGCTGAAACCGCCCAGTTTACATCTCTCAGTTCACTGAAGATAGCCCAGATCTCTGAGTATCTGCTCTTGATCAGAATTAGTCTCCTCAACACTTCTATCAGGGTCATAGGTTTCAAGGTCTTCTGCACTGGTTTCAATCCAGGGTACTTCTCGGAGTGCATCGACCGCTATCTTTCTTTCATGGCCGTGAACACCCATCTCTTCCCTGTTGAGTCTTCCGAGCGCGTTTCCGTGGTCGGCTGTGATAACGGTTTTCTCCGCGTCTATATTGTCCAGTAGAATTTCGACCTCATCCATCACGGTTCTCAAGTTATCTCTGTAGAGCGGCCAGACCTCATCTCTCGTAGTTTCGCCCAGCAGTATCTCATCCCATGGGTCTCTTCCCGGGTTCTCACCCCATGTTTCAGGATTGACATCTGTACCTAGCTCAGGTTTATCCAGAAAAGGATAATGTGGCTGCATATAATGCACTACCAGTCTGTCCTCATTCATCTGCCGTGAGAGGTCTATGGCCGCATCGGTGATCGGCCGTGGCATGATAGCTCCTTTCTCGCTGTCGTGAGCGTATCTCCAGGCTTCCTCCATGTGAAGAAAATCTTCGCCTTCAAGGTAGTCCTCCGAAAACCCGTTTCCGGTAACCATCAAAGTGTCTTGTTTTTCATCGCTGAATTCGTCGGAGAAATTTCTTCTCATCCATTCATCTGAAGCACCAGCCCAGGAATAGAAGGTATCGAAGTCCTCATCCACAAAATCATATTCCTCTACAACCTCTTGCATGAGGTCAGGTCGACATGCATCAAGAACAATCATCGCATCCCAGTCCTGATCGTATACAGGTTCTCCCTGATGGGTTTTACCTGTCAACTGGTGGAGCCCCTTCAGTGCGGAAGAGTAGCCGAAGTAGGATGCGCGGATTGCTGTATCTCTCAGTCCGTCTTCCTGAAGGCTTTCTATACCTGCCTCTAGAACTTTTCCAGTATAACTCACAGTGTTGTTACCCCTGTAAAATAATTTAACGGTTTGCTGTAGAGCCATCATGACTCATATAACCTTCGTACACCAGTCAGTTATTATGACTGACCTACTTTACTATCCGGGAAACGAGTACGAGAAAGAGTTCAAAGCTGAAGTAACGAAGACGAAAGAGGCTGACGGATATGTATGCCTGGATCAAACCTTGTTCTACAAGGAAGGTGGTGGACAGCCCGCGGATCACGGAAGAATTTCCTGGGATGGCGGAAAAGCACAGGTAACAGATGTACAGAAAGAACACGGCGAAATAAGACATTATATCGAAGGAGATATCCCAGAACCTGATACTGAAGTACACGGCAGAATCGATTGGGATCGCAGATACAAACACATGAGAATGCATACCGCCCAGCACATCCTGTCATGGGTCGTACTCAACATGTACGATGCATCCACAGCAGGAAACCAAATACACGAAGATTACAGTCGTATCGATTTCGAACCAGCTGACTTCACAGATGAAGAGGTCGAGAAGATTGAGAAAGCAGCTAACGCACTTATCGAGAAAGAGCTAGAAGTTGAGAAGAAGGAGATGGATCGGGAACTTGTAGAGGAAAGAGTTCAGGAAGGAAGAACCAATCTGGATATCATCCCTGACAACATAGACCCTCTGAGAGTGGTCATCATCGGCTCAGAAGACCTGTGTCCTTGCGGCGGTACACATGTTGATAACTTGAAGGAGATAGGAAAGATCAGGATCAAGAACAGAAAGAGTAAAGGCTCAGATGTAGAAAGATTAGAGTTCGAACTTGAAGATTAAAGATTTTTTTAATCTATTTTTTCTTCTATAAAACTGTTTCTATACCATTCTTCGACAAGAGCTGAAGTATTGGGCTTTTCTCCGTATGCTTCAGGCCAGTCCCAGTAACGAAAACCGTTACTATTGAATTCTACCTGTTCAAAGACCTGATCTACAGGTAGTACCAGTTCTCCTACCAAAGCTGATTCAACAGGCTCCATTTCTGTTCCTTCGTTCACATTTTCTACTGGTACGGGCAGTTTCTGTCTTTCATCGTCCGTGAACGAGCTTCTCGGGTAATGTACAACTGTGTGAAGCAGTGCGTCCTGTTCTGCCAGTTTTTTCATCGATTCCTCTCTCATGTAGATTCCTCCCGGCCTTGAATACCATCTTCCTTTTCCATCTTCGCCTTGACTGGCGAGAATTGCTGCTCCTTTGGCCTGGACGGGTACATCCTCGAATACTCCGTCTGTTACTACAAGGTCTACTTCTCCGTCGTTCACTCTTTCCATGTGGTAGGTGTCTTCAAGGTAGTCTTCCACCATGTTTCCTATATCGTCGGTATATCTTCCGAGATGTGGTCTTCCCCAGCTTTCTCTCTTGTCCTCAGGTCTCTGATCCAGAGGATCTACCGCTTCTTCAGCACGACTGTTCATGGAGAAATGTGGGTGGTAAGGTCTTTTCTCGCCTCCAAGCGCTTCATAAACGGACCAAATAGTTTCTATATCCGAAGAAGTTTCTTCTAATTGCTCCATATGTCTAGTACCTCGTTAGGTCATGGCTTGGATCGTATCCTTGTTCTTCCATGCTCCGTCTTCTCAGCAGCTGGTATACAGGGCTTTCCCATGGCTGGTCGCCAAATACTTCGTCCCAGCCAAGTTCGTATAAATCGTTTTTGTACCATGCTGAGTCCGGATCTTCCGGAGGTGAAGAAAGATCTGCGTCTATACTTTCCTCCAGAACCTGTTTAGGTACCAACATCTTGCCATGAAGCTCCAAGAACATCTCGTTGACCCGTCCATCTTCATCTTCCTCCAGATGCAGAGTATCGAAACCATTCTCCTGAGGCTGGTGAGCGGGATTGTATATGTTGAAGTCGATTAATGATCTTTCCGGTAAGTCATCGTAGTTGTCATGTCTTAATTTGAATGCGCCTTTCCTGTAGTCCGGGTTTCCATCCTTGTCTGTTCCTCTCTTAGTATAAAGTGCTGCAGATTTGACCTGTACAGGCCAGCCTTCCGCACGGTCGCTGAACCCTATCCTGATATCTACAGCGCCGTTGTCTTCCAGTTGAGCTCCGTAGTCGTTTGCTGCGTATCTTTCAAATATGTTTCCGATCTTTTTCACGCCGTCTCGGTTGATGTGCGCTCGGTCCGTTGATTCCTCTCCGGATACCTGTGCAGCTTGGACGGGATGCCAGTGTAGTATGTCGCTTCCGGCTAGTTCTGCGAAGTCGGATGGTTCCTCAACTTTGTCGCCGTTCAAGAATTTAGTTACTGCGTCTCCCCATTCCCCCATACAGGTGTAGTAGAATGTAAAGTTAAATTTGGTTCGACTCAGCGAATTTCGCTTAGGTCTCTATTTTCCAGGTACTTTTCAAGCCGTTGAACTGAGGGTATACTGTAAGCTGAGTGGTAATGGAATTCCTGTTCGCCATATTCCTTTGGCTTCACCCATTTGATCCTGTCGTGTTCATGTGATGCTGGTTTGGCATCCGAATCTTCTGTCTCGGTGTAAACTATGTACGCGTTGGCACATCCGTTCTCATCTTCAATCTCTACTCTTGCCAGATCCACAAATTTGTCTGCATCAAGACTTGTTTCTTCTCTCAGTTCTCTTGAGGCAGCTTCAAAGCGGTCTTCGTCTTCTTCTATTTTTCCTCCTGGAAGCTCCCATTTCTGCATCTCTTCTTTCCTGCATAGCAGTACTTTTCCACCGTTTCTTCTTGCTACTACACGGACTACCGGTGTTCTGTCATCGCTGTAATCCAGTTTCATATCTGTATCATCTCAGTATATTTTGTCTTTGTCAAGGTATTCCTCTAGATACATCATAGGTACGATATCGTAGCCTGCATCGCTGTGCCAGTCCATCTCTAAGAATTCTTCCGGACTAACCCATTTGAACTCGCTGTGATGACCTTTCTCGCCTATCTCCGGTTCTCCTTCAAAGTCCTTGAAATGTACTATATAGCACGATACCAGGTGGTCGGATTCGACCTCTATCCGGACTACATCCTCGGAATTGGAGGGTTCGATTTTTATTTCTTCTTTAACCTCTCTTCTGGCTGCTTCGAACCGGTCTTCGTCTACTTTTACTCTTCCTCCGGGTAGTTCCCATTTTCCGGCTGTTTCCTTTTCTCTGTCTTCTGCTTCTCTGACTACTAGGAACTCTCCTTTCTGGTTCTGTACCAGTGCTTTGCTTACTACTATTTTTTGTCCGGAGATGTCCTCGGTCATCTGTAAGCTGTGGTTGGGGTAACTACACTTTTAGATTTTGACTTCGCTGGTCATTATTATGTCTGAAGCTATCGAAAGAGACGAGGATCTTGATGACTGGGAGAGTGTCCGTGATTCACTCAATGAAGTTGATACAGATTATGTGATGGATCAGCTCGATGTAATGGGCAAAGCTGAACTTACCTATTCGGATGGTAAAACCTCTGAATGGAATGAAGATATCGCTGAAAAATATCAACAGCTGGTGAAAGGCTTTGGGGGAGAGGAACAGGTCTCACAGTACCTTGAGATAGGAGGAAAAGGAGTAGCTGTTGCCGTGGAGTACGATGATGAACCGATTTTCACGGTTAAGGCTCTTGAACCTCATTATATGAACTTGGAGGGGCCTGATACGGATTTGGATACCGCTCTCTGATTTTTTAATTTAGCTCAAATTCGATACCAGTTAACTCTTCGCTTACAGCCCAGAGCTTCTCAGCAGTTTCCTCATCGTAGGATCTTTCGGAGCTTTCCTGCTTTACAGGGTAGCCACGCATGTTCTTGAAACCGCCGGGACCTATATAATCTCCGCTTTTAGCTTTCTGACTTGTAGCTGCGTAGATCATAGGTAGTGCTCCTTTTTCCGCGCTTTGGGCCAGTGCCTTGTTCATCGCTTTCATGAAGTATTTCTTAACGGTGGAACCTTCTTTCTCCGGTCCGCGTGTCTGGAGGTTGGTTGCGGCATATCCGGGGTGAACAGAAATTGATTTCATCTCCAGACCTTCTTCCTTGATCTTTCTGTCCAGTTCGTAGGTGAAAAGTATGTTTGCCAGTTTGGAGTCAGCGTAGACCTGCATAGGTTCGTAGCTTTCCTCATGCATCAGGTCATCGAAGTCTATTTCTCCCCTGGTATGAACTCCTGAGCTCTGATTCACAATCCGCGGTTCATCAGAGTCTTTCAGTACAGGTATCAATAGAGATGTGAGTGCGAAGTGGCCGAGATGGTTTACGCCTAACTGTTTCTCGAATCCATCTTCTGTCTCCTCCCGTGGAATAGCCATAACTCCTGCGTTGTTGCACAGGATATCTAGCTTCTGATTATTGGCTTTGAATTCCTCGGCGAAATCTCTGACTGATTCAAGACTGGCAAGATCCAGCTTCTTGACCTCCAGATCTGGGTCTTCTAACTCTTTCTCTATATCTTCTTTGGCCTCTTTTCCGCGTTCAATGCTTCTGCAAGCCATCACAACCTCTGCATTTTTCTCAGCAAGTAGTTTGGTGCCTTCGAATCCTATCCCGGAGTTGGCTCCGGTGACTATAGTGGTTTTTCCTTCTAGATCTGGTATATCTTCAGCTGTCCATTTAGAACTCATAGATAGAAAATGTAGGTTTTATTCTTGTAGATGTTTCGGTTCCAGTGCCTCGCCATTAAGGATGATTTCTGCATCTTCTTGCATCATAAGTGAGAACTCGTTCTGGAAAAGGCCTAGTAGCTGGCAGTTCTTCCACTCCAAGTCTTCTCTTTTCATCTCTTTCTCCAGCCTCTCTTCCGGATCTTCTGCCTCGGATACTTCTTCCATATCCAAGTCTGGCTTTATGAAAACTATGTCGTCGTCCCCACGGCTGAAATCTATCTGTTCTCTTTCCATAGATCTATCATTTCTCGTAGTATTCGCCTTTCTGGCGTTGTTCCCGGTCTTTCTGGCTGTCAGGTTTGTTGGCTCTTGGACGGCCTGTATCCGGGTCTTTCCTGAATGTGATATCCACTTCTTCCAGGAAGCTGTTCATGGCGTCGCCGATCTTTACCGGTTCTGCTGCTACGCCTTCTTCTCCTGGTTCTCCTTTGAAAACCATTCCCCGGTCTGCTATGTAGTCAAGAAGCAGCAGGTCGTGGTCGATTACCATCAATGGTTTTTCGGATTTACGGGCGAACCGTTTCAGCATTCTTCCAAGCTCTACTCGGGCCTCTACATCCAGGTATGCGGATGGTTCGTCCAGGAGGTAGACATCTGCGTCGCGTGAGAGACATATAGCGATTCCGACTCGCTGAAGTTCTCCTCCTGAAAGCTCTTTCAGATCCTGTTCATATAGTTCTTCCAGGTTTAACGGGTTCCCGATCCGGTTCTCGAATCTCTTGCTTTCCGGGTTCGCGTGTTCTGAGATAGCTTCTTTTACCGTTGCTTTGCTGGCTTCTAGGTACTGTGGTTTGTATGAGATTGAGAGGTCGCTGGATTCTCCTTCATCCGGTTCTATTCCGCCGGCTAGCATCTTGGCGAACACGGTTTTTCCAAGCCCGTTCTCTCCGAAGATTGCAAGTATCTCTTCCTCGTGAAGTTTTCCGGGCTTGGTTTCTAGGCTGAATTCGTCTTCTCCAAAGTCTTTCTTGAACCCTGGGAAGCTAAGTACTACCGGTTTGTTCTCTACCTGGCTTCTCTTGGTGCGGTCGAACTTGATCTTGTTGCTTCTGAATCTTACATTGTCTGATGGCAGGTAGCCGTCCAGGTAGTTGTTGATTCCTTCTTTGGTGGACTGTGCGTCGGATACCATTCCGTAACTTCCTGGTTCTCCGTAGAAGATATGGATTCCATCCGCTATCAGATCAAGTGTTGCCAGATCGTGCTCTACAGCCATAGCTTTCTCTTCTTCACCCAGGCTTCTGATCTCTCCTCCAGCTTTCAAACGCTGTTTTACATCTAGAAAGGAGCTTGATTCGTCGAATACATAGAAGTCCGCGTCCTTGAGTAGTGTTGCTGCGATAGATACGCGCTGGAGTTCTCCTCCGGAGAGATGTTCTATTTCTCTATCCAACAAGTGTTTGATGTCGAGTTTTTCTGCGGTTTCCTCCAGATTGTCTTTCTGGTCGGCCTGTTCCAGTAGTTCTTGTACTTTTCCTTCGTATTTTTCTGGTATTCTTTCGACCTGCTGCGGTTTGTATGCTTGATCGATTCCTTCGCTTTCAAGTTTCTGGAAATGGTTCTGGAGCCCGGTTCCTCGGTACTTCTTCAGTATTTCGTCCCATTCCGGCGGGTTCTGCCAGTCTCCTAGGTTGGGTTTGATGTCTCCTGCCAGTATTTTGAGTGATACTGATTTTCCGATTCCATTCTCTCCAATCAGTCCAACTACGCGACCTTCTTCCGGTGCTGGTAGATCGTAAAGTCGGAAGCTGTTCTCACTGAACTGGTGTACTTTTTCTCCTTCTTCTGCAGGTAGCTGGATCATCTTGATGGCATCTTCGTACGGGTATTTGTTGATTGCCATCTTGTGCGCTTCCATTACATCTTCGTCATTGATGTGGAGTTCTTCCTCTTCGTTGATGTAGAAGCCTCCTTCTTTTCCTGCCCGGTTCAGGGGGTCGTAGTTGATCACTGTTTCCCTTGCCAGGTCTGGTTCGATCTTGTCCTGGTCGATCACCACGATGTACTTGTCGGAGTTTTTACCTGTTGCCATAATATCGTTACTGAGTGGGTTATCTACTTAATTCCTAGTTTGGAGTTGGTAGAAAAGTAGAATAAGAAAGAGGGATAGAGAAATTTATTCGAAGGATAGTTCGTATTCTTCGCCTGTTACTTCTTCGACGACATGTTCGAACTCTTCGTTGCTCATGTTGATCTTTCCTTCGTATTCCTCGCTTACAACGATCTTTTTGCTCTGTCCGTCAGGCTTGAAGACTGTATTGATTGACTGGATCTCTGCCGGGCTTAGAAGTCCTTGGATTACTTCTCTGTTGTCTTCTGATTTCTCGACTATCCGGATTGATTTGTCTACCTGGCTTGCGATTTCTTTTACGATTTCTCCGCCTTTTCCTACGACCTTGGCTCCGTCTCCTTCTGCTGTTACTATTACGATGACATTTTCTGTGTCGATTGCTTTGATTATTTCGCTGTCGCGGAGTGATCCGTATTCGTTGCTGAGGTCGTGGAGTATCCTTGAGATTTTTATGTCGAGTTCTGTTATCTCGCCCTCGTCGAGCTTTTCCTGGCATCCGCTGCACAGGACATCGCTCTTTAGACATACATTACATATTGGTGCCTTCATGTATAGAAAGAAGTTAGTGAAAAATTAAATACCTGAGCCATCTACATGTTTTAATCTCCGTTTCAGATTCTCGACCTTAACTCCAGTGGTTCAGCAATTAAAGCAATTTCCTGGTACACTGCAAGCATCAGTAGAAGAGCTGAGCCGTAGAAACCGAAGTAACTATTGATTCCGGATAGTAGAACAGTCAGAGATGCGGCTAGACCGAACTCTACCGGTCCAAATGTCAGTTCGTATGTGTGGTTCAGTTTTTCTTTCAAACTTAACTCGGTTAGAAGCAGTAAGGCAAAAATCGATAGAGCTGAGATACTGAGATATTTAGGCACTGATTGAATATTGACTGCGAGGGCGGCCAGTGTTAGGAAAACCGTGTTTTTCAGCAAAGGTACCGTGACTTTTCTCTTGCGGTTCATTCCTTCCCGATTTGCTTTTCTTGAGGTTCTCAGGTAGCTGAACACTGACAGTAGACCGAGTAGGCCGGATGCTATTAGAAGGCCTCTTACTGATGTTATTGCTGTTACTAGAAGTAGTGCAAATGTTGATAGATAGAGTGTTTTGAAACCTGGTTCTCTCATCTAGTTATTACTTGTGAGTTAAACCTAATAACAGTTGTGCTGAGAACTTGGTAGTTGTAGTAAAAAAGAAATGTGAAAAACCTCCAGGTGGAGGAGAACAGGACTCTTGCTCTAGTCGAAAGGGGGGGGAGGGGAGTTTTCGATTTAGCAAGAGTTTGAGAGTCCCACTCTCTTCCACCTGGTAGCATTAATTACTAGGCGCTTTACTCAAGCACCTCTAAGCCTAGGTCGTTTACATCGCCGGTGACTTCTGTTTCTTCATCTTCCTCGATATCACCGAGTACATATGGGCTTTCTACACCAGTGACGATGGATATAACTTGTAGCTTTCCTTCTAGTTCGTCCTTGATTCTTGCACCCCAGATTACCTGTGCTGAGGTGTCAAGTTTCTGCTTGACTCTCTGTCCTACATCGTTGATCTCGTTGAGTGTAAGGTCTTGTCCTCCGGCTACATGAAGGAGTGCTCCATTCGCTCCGTCGAATTCTACATCGAGGAGTGGGTTGCTTAGTGCTTCGTGGATTGCTTCTTCTCCTTTGTTGTTGGTGTCGCTTTCTCCGTATCCTACTACTGCGACTCCTCCTTCGTTCATGATTGCCTGGACATCTGCGTAATCAAGGTTGACTAGTGAAGGTTTGCTGATTGTTTCTGTAATTCCCTGGATCATTGTTGTGATCAGTTCGTCTGCTACTCCGAATGCCTGATCCAGTGGCATGTCTCCTGCAATATCGAGTAGTTTGTCGTTTTCGATTACGATTGCGGTGTCGACATGCTGTCTTAGTTTGTAAAGTCCTTCTTCTGCTTTGCTCATTCGTGCGCCTTCAATCTCGAAAGGCATCGTTACTGTTCCGATTACTATACATCCTTCTTTCTTTGCGATCTCTGCTAGGACTGGTGATACTCCTGTTCCGGTTCCTCCTCCAAGTCCTGCTGTGAGGAATACCATGTCTGCGTCTTTAAACAGGTTTCTTAGCTCTGCACGGTTTTCTTCTGCTGCCCGTGCTCCTTTTTCTGGGTGTCCTCCTGCTCCGAGTCCCTTTGTCAGGTCTCGGCCGACCAGTATTTTACGGTCTGCGGAAGACATTTTCAGGTGCTGCTTGTCAGTGTTGATAGCGACAGTTTCAGCTCCCTCTACTTCCTTATTCTGGATCCGGGTGATCTGATTGTTACCAGCTCCCCCAGCTCCTACTACTAGGATTTTAGCATCTTTTACATCTTCGAGACTTTGTTTGTCAGCCTCTTCTTCTTGACCAGCGTTATCGATTATGGATTCCATTGTAAGTATCAGCCTGCGGTGTAGTTGCACCTAACCTTTTTAAGTCGGCATAGGTAATTCTAACCTAGAACAAATCGAACTCGTCTTGCCCAAGACGAAAACTTACATGATTCACTTCGAGTTTGCCCAAACTCGAACTTGCCCGACTTTGATTCGACCTGTTTCAACTCGTGCCCGCGAGTCGAAAGGTCAACGAACCTCAGATCATGTGCCCGCATGATCGAAGTTCAATCGAGCTATCTTCTATACTAACTTATACTTGAAGCCTGTTTATAAATGTTTCCTTGAAGTAGTTACTGTTCACGACTGTTCACTGCACTCGAAAACAACATTCTCACGGATTCAACCCCTGGTATTCAGTAAGTTGTTTAAAGAAAACCCTCCTCAAACTTATCTGCCATGGTAGACACTGAAGAAGTCGAGGAAGTAGCAGAGAACGCCAGAATAGAACTTGAAGAAGGAGAAGCAGAAGAGTTCGCAGAAGAATTCGAAGATATACTAGAGATGTTCGAGACCCTCGACGATGTAGGCACCGAAGATGTAGAACCCTCCTTCCACCCTGTAGAAGTATCACCAACAACCAGGGAAGACGAAGTAGAGGAAACACTCGACGAGAACCAAGTTTTCAAGAACACCGATAACGAGGAAGATGGTTTCTTCAAAGGACCGTCAGCTTAAACTTTCTAATTAACTATTCACTAAATACTTATCATGAAGATAGGTCTAGTTTCCGATACGCACGATAACCTCGAAAGAGCCAAACTCGCAGCAGACTTCTTCGAACAAAGATCCGTGGAAGAGGTAATCCACTGTGGTGACCTGGTTGCACCTTTCACCGCCGAGATATTCGACCGCAGCTTCAACTTCTACTATGTAAGAGGGAACAACGACGGCGAATGGAACCTCAAACAGAAAATAAACGAATTCGGACACTTTCATAATAACATCGCAGAACTAGAATTCGACACTGAAACATTCGCAGTATACCACGGTACCGAGGAAGAGATAGTCGAATCACTTGTCGAATCAGAGAACTACGACTATGTGATCAGGGGCCACACCCACAAAAGAAAGAAAAGAGACTACGGAAAGACCAGAGAGATCAATCCCGGCGGTATCAAAATTGGTGAAGATGGGGAAGAGTTCTCAGTAGCAGTGCTGGAAACTGAAACGGGTGAAGTACATTTCTACGAGGAGGAGAAACTGAGAGAACTATGAAACTGGAATGCCCGGAATGCGGCGGCGAAATGTCCTTCGACGGATACCGACCATTATTCCCTACATGCACGGAATGCAGTGAAACCTTTCATGTCGATGACTGCATCCAGAAAAACTCCGACTGATTTTTAAGATTCCTCAAACGAAAACAGTTCTATGACTGTGGAAAAAGTCGTTAAGAGCGAAAAAGACATAGATAAGGAAAAAATTCAGGAACAACTGAAACAGGCAGAACAGGAATTCAACCTTCTCAGAGAATACAAAAAAGGAGAACCACAGAACGGCGAACTCAACAACATACCTTTCGTAGCCAAAGACGCCATCTGCACAAAAAATGTAACCACAAGCGCAGGAAGCAAAATACTAGAAGACTACAAACCAGTATTCGACGCCACAGTCATACAAAAACTGAAAAACGCAGGCGCACAGTTCTACGGAAAAACAGAACAGGACGAATTCGGATTCGGAACCTTCTCCACCAACAACGCATTTACAACACCGAAAAACCCTCACGACCCTGAAAGAGTAGTCGGAGGAAGCAGCGGTGGAGCAGGAGCAATAGTAGCAGCAGTAGACCAACCAATAATTTCTCTGGGAGAAAGCACAGGAGGATCAATTACAAACCCGGCAGCATATAACGGAGTCGTAGGAATAACACCTACATACGGACGAGTATCACGGTACGGACTTGTAGACTACGCAAACAGCCTGGACAAGATAGGAGTACTAACACAGAATGTCTACGGAGCAGCCAAAGGACTAGAAATCATCGCAGGACACGATGAAAACGATCAAACAACAGCAGACCGTGAAGTACCTGAATACGCAGAGAACCTGGAAGGAACCCAAGGTAAACTGGCTGTACCTGAACAGTACCTTGAGCTAGACGGTGTAGAGGAAGGAGTGATGGAGAACTTTCTTGAATCGATTGAAGAACTGAAAGAGATGGGATACGAGGTTGAGGAAGTTGATATGCCTCTGCTATCGGCTGATGTAGCAGTACCAGCATACTATGTACTGGCGGTAAGCGAAGCATCGACCAACCTAGCCAAGATGAGCGGGATGCGTTACGGACTGGAGTTCGACCCGGAAAACTATGAAGACTTCAACGATTACTTCTCAGCAGTTAGAAGCGAAGGATTCGGAGAAGAAGCCAAAAGAAGAATACTACTAGGAACATACACAAGACAGGCAGGATACCGAGACCAGTACTACATCAAAGCAGCCAAAGTAAGAACCAAAATAATCAATCAGTATAAAGAAGTGTTCGAGGAGTATGATGCAGTGATTTCGCCATCCATGCCGAACATAGCTCCAAAAATCGAAGAAGCCGAAGAGATGAAACCTTCAGAAATCTACGCCATGGACACACTGACCGTCGGTCCAAACCTGGCAGGAATGCCAATGATCTCAGTGCCGAATGGAACCAGTCAGGAGATGCCGACCGGACTGCATATTGTAGGAAACCATTTCGAGGAGCAGAAAATACTTGATATCGCATACAGCTATGAAAGAGGTGAGGAAGAATGAGTGAAGAAACAGAAGTCATGATCGGACTGGAAACACATGTACAACTCGATACAAATACAAAGCTTTTCTGCGGCTGCCCAAACCAGCCGGATGCAGAATCCAACACAAATGTATGTGAAACCTGCCTCGGCCATCCTGGCAGCAAACCACAGATGAACGAAAAAGTAGTTAAACAAGCTGTCAAGGTTTCAGAAGCCCTGCAGTGCGATGTAAACAGAGATATATTCTTCTCACGGAAGACCTACTTCTACCCGGACATGAGCAAGAACTACCAGATCACACAGTACGAGATACCGGTAGGAGAACACGGCGATATGGAAGTCAAGATCGGAGACAGGAAGAAAGACATCGGAATCACCAGGCTGCATATCGAAGAGGATCCAGCGAAGACAGAGCACTCCGGTGGCTCAATACAGGACTCCGCATACACCAAGGTAGACTACAACCGTGCAGGAACACCACTTCTCGAGATCGTAACCGATCCAGACTTTGAATCACCGAAGGAAGCTAGAGAATACCTTAAGCAACTGGTTCAGACACTGGAATACCTGGGTGTCTACAGCTCGGAATCAGAGTACGCGATTAAGTCCGATGCAAACATCTCGATTGAAGGCGGAGAAAAGGTAGAGGTAAAGAATATCACAGGTACAGCAGGGATTGAGAAAGCACTCAGCTACGAGATCACAAGGCAGAAACAGTTGAAGAAGAGAGGCCGTGAAGTCGAACAACAGACCCGGAACTACGATGCCAATCAGGAGATTACTACTAAACTTCGAGAGAAGGAAACTGAAGAAGACTACGGGTACATCTTTGACCCTGACCTGACACGGCAGGAGATCGATCAGGAGTACCGGAAACGGTTGAAGAAAGAAGTACCAGAGCTTCCGCACGAGAAGTTTGAACGGTTCCAAGAGGAATACGGGCTTTCCGAGAAAGCTGTCGAAGCACTGATCGTTGAACCACAGCTCGCAGATGACTTCGAGGAACTGGCAGAAAACCATGAAACACAGCTAGTATCCTCAATCCTGACCGGCGAGATGAGAAAAGTACTCAACTACAACAACCTAACCTACACAGCATTTGACGCACCGATCAAATGGATCGAATATGTAGTCGAACTGGTAGAAGAGGACAAGATTTCAGATAGAAACATGGAGATGGTCCTCCGTGAAATGGTCGGAGAAGACCGAGACCCAAGAGATATAGTCGAAGAAGAGGATTTACTGAAGGCTGAGGACGATGAAATTGATCAATTCGTTGAACGGGTTATAGATGAGAATCCTGACGCTGTAGAAGACTATAACTCCGGTGAGGAAGAAGCAGTCAACTTCCTCGTTGGACAGGTCATGCAGCAAAGCCAGGGTAAGGCAGATCCCAGGACCGCTAGAGAGAAAATCCTTGAAGAACTGGACTGAGTACATTTAAACAAAGATGAAAGCAGACAAAGTGCTCGACAACCTCGGAATAGAGTATGAAGAAGTTGTTCAAGATCAGCCGACCAAAAGTTGTGATGATGCAGCCAGGGAAAGAGGACTGGAAACACGGCAGATCGTTAAATCTCTTATAATCGAGTCAGAAGGCCAGAAGTACCACATCCTTTTGCCGGGCGACCGAACGCTTTCTGAAAGCAAGTTCGGAGCCGAATACCGAATGGTACCGCCCGCAGAATCTAAAGAACTCACAGGTTTCGAATCAGGTACGGTGCACCCGTTCTCAACCCAGCTCAAACATGTAGTTGACGAGAGAATATTTGAAAACGACAGGGTATCGCACACAGTAGGTGAGAAGAAACGAGGTATAATAACATCTGCTGATAATCTCCGTGAAGCATTAGGGAGTTCGGATTTCGATTTTGAAGTCCGTGATATAGCTGTTTCCGAGGATGAAGATTATGAACAGGTTCAGAGCGACGGGATAGATGAGGAAGATGCAAAGTTCATAGTTGACAACGGTTTCCGCAGAGACTTCCTGGCGTTGAAAGATGATTTCACAGGTTCTTCCGTTCTGAATCTTCTCAAGGAGTTCAACCGTGAAGACCTGACTGTTGACAGAGAGGTCTCCAGAGAGATACTTGAAAGATCTGAAAGCCTGACCCATACACAGAGACTGGTTGAACACTACGCCGGAAACGGTGAGCTTCCGGAGGAACAGGAGTTTGACCTCGAGCAGGAGGTAAAAACTGTGTTGGATGAAAATCCGGATGCCGTAGAGGATTTCCGGTCTGGCAGAGACTCCGCTCTGAACTATTTGATCGGTCAGCTTATGCAGAGGACAAGTGGCAAGGCTGAGGCCAGAGAAGCCCGGAAAATTATGAAGGAGGATCTCTCCGAATGACCAGTATCTCCGAGGAGTTCGTACAGGAACAGGTTCAGGAGATCAAAGAGAGGGAAGATGTTAAAGGGGTCGCGGTTTTCGGCAGTTACGCTCGTGAACCAGAGGCCGACCACAACGATCTTGATATCTATATCATAGTTGAAGATGACTACCGTAAGCGCGTCACCGAGGAAATCGATGGAGTAGTGGTGGAGAAATTCTATAATTCAGTTAACTGGGTTGAAGATTATATTGCGGATGAAGGTGAGTGGTGGAAATGCTATCACTGGTTCAAAAACGGTGATATCCGGTACGATCCGGAGAAGGTGTTTGAAGATTTTCTGGAGCAGCTTGAAGATGTTAAGGAAGAAAGATTGGAGCTCTCCGAGCAAAAGAAGAAAGAGATAAGCTATTACATCTGGGATTTCCAGCAGGATCTGGACTCTGATGATGTGGCGCAGAAAAGATTCATGATGAACCAACTCTTCCAATACCTCCTCGAAAAACATTACCTCTTGAAAGGAGAGGTTCCTGTTAAGAAGAATTACAGGCTCAAGAAGCTGAAAAAGTTCGATGGGTACATGTACAAGCTTTCACAGGATTTTCTGAATTCTTCTTCAACTTTGGAAAAGGAGAGAAAGCTTGAGAAAATGGTTGAACATGTTTCAAAGAAGCTGCCGGAGATAGATCCTGAATGGAAGACAGATAAAGAGAAAAAATAATTATTGGGTTATTCTTCTTCCTGTTTAGGGAACTTCACAGCGATCTCAAGACCTGAGTCATCTGAGAAAACCCTTGCGAAAATCTTGTCGGATAGTTCCTGGTAAACCTTCCAGTCATCCCCATCAAGTCCGACTTCGCCGTCCTCAACAGAATCTGCTAGGTCTCTCAGGAATTCTGCTGTAGCCTCTTCATCCATCCTGAACTGTCTATCAACCATCAAGTATCACTTTATGCGAACATTTCGTTCGGATGCTTGGCTTCGTCCGATAGGAAGTCCTTCTCCATTCCTACATTTCCTTCTTTCAGGTCCTTGACTGCTTCGATGAAGTCCTCCAGACCTACGACTGCCTGCTCAGGTTCTGTGGCGTTATCAATTGCGTTGATTGCTGCCTGCTTGACGATTTGTTTGATGTCTCTTCCTGTGAAGCCTTCTTCGAACTCTTCGACTACTGCATCGAAGTCAATACCATCTTCCAGGTCAAGCTGCCGTGTGTGTACCTTGAGAATCTGTTTCTTGGCTTCTCGGTCCGGTACCGGTACTTCAAGTGCTGAACAACGGTTCAGGATCGCTGGATCCATTACATCCGGTTTATTCGTTGCGAAGATGCTGATTACATTCGAGTTTTTGCCGGTGTCCAGTCCGTCAAGTTCGCTGAGTAACTGGCTCATCGTTCTTTCGACTTCTTCTCCGCCGTGTCTGCGGTCATCAAGCCGCTTCTTGGCTATTGCGTCGATCTCATCGATGAATACTATTGCTGGTTTATCGCTTTCTCTTGCCTGTTCGTAAAGTCTCTTGACTTTCTTGGCTCCTTCTCCGATGAATTTTTCGACCAGCTGCGGTCCGTTGATCATGAACATGTCAGCGTCGTATTCGTTGCTGACTGCCTTGACCATGTGTGTTTTTCCGGTTCCAGGCTTTCCTACTAGTAGTATACTTTTATCGAGGTCCATACCCCATTCCTGGATTTTCTCTCTTTTGTCGGCCTCTAGTTGTGCGCCTACATTTGATCTTAGGCTTTTGATTACATGTTCTAGTCCTCCGACATCTGAGAATGTTACATCGGTGTCTATGGAGTCGAATTCTGCGTCTTTTCCTTTGCTTACGATATCTGTTACTTTGAAGCTGTTAGGGTCCAGTGCTACTTCTGTTCCTGGCTGGAACTCTTCTGGATTGTATCCGTCTGGTACTTCTACTCCGTATCTTCCTTTCATGTTTCCGCTGGCTTCAACCCATACACGGTCGCCGTCGAATTCTGATACGACTACGCCTCTGATTACAGGTGTCTTGAGGTTGGTGCCGTTGGGATTGTCGTTTCCAGCGCGTTTTTTCTGCTGGAAGTACTGTGGGAACTGTACTTTCTGGCTCTTCCCGTCTTTTTCCTGTTTCTTCTCTTTTTGCTCCTTACCTTTCTGGGACTCGTCTTCTTCATTATTTTTTTCTGAGAAATCTTCTTCAGTCATTTGAACCACCCAGCGAACAGCCCTGTCCAGCAGTTTTCGAAGTTTGGCTATTAGGGCATTCACTGTATCGGGGAATAATGTTTCTTATCTTTATAAATCAATTTCAACCGGGCTCTAAAGGAAACCGTTTTTAAGGCTACAAAAATTAATGAGGAAAGGTAGGTTTTGAAAATATGAAGCATACTAAAATTGTATCGACAATCGGCCCTGCAAGCAACTCAAAGAAAAAGATAGAGCAACTTGTAGACGCAGGAGTAAATGTATTCCGACAGAACTTCTCACATGTCGACCACGAAACACACGGCGAAATATACGACCGCATCAGAGATGTAACAGAAAAAACAGCTATCATGGTAGACACCAAAGGACCAGAAATCCGGCTCAGACAAGTCCAGGAAAACACCGTACTCAAAGACGACCGCACAGTAAAACTGACAACCGAAGAAATCGGAGGAGACGAAGAAAAACTATCAGTCAACTTCCCTGACTTCATCGAAAACATCTCGGTAGGAGACGAAATCAGGATTGACGACGGTAAACTTGAACTAGAAGTAATAGAGATACAGAACGGTGAAGCTGAATGCAACATCATACACGGAGGACCGGTCTCAAGCCGAAAAGCAGTAAATGTACCCGGGAAAGATGTAGGTCTATCCGCACCAACAGACAAAGACCGTAAAGATATCGAATTTGCTGCAGAAAAAGGCTACGACTTCGTATCCCTCTCATTCGTCAAAAAAGCCGAAGATATACACCAGGTCAGAGAAATACTAGAAGAAAAAGACTCCGAGATGCATATAATCTCCAAGATCGAACACAAAAAAGCAGTAGAAAACTTCGATGAAATACTGGAAGCTTCGGACGGTATCATGGTGGCAAGAGGAGATCTAGGAGTCGAGCTATCACCTTCACGCCTACCGATGCTTCAGAAAGAAATGATCAATGAATCCAATAAGGCAGGCAAGCCTGTGATTACAGCTACCCAGATGCTTGAATCGATGACAGAGAACCCGACAGCAACCCGTGCAGAGATCTCAGATGTCGCAAACGCAGTAATGGACGGAAGCGACGCAGTCATGCTCTCCGGAGAAACAGCAATAGGAGAATACCCAGTAAACACAGTAGAATTCATGTCCAACATCATAGAAGAAGCTGAATCAGAGATAAAAGAAAGAACACACCACACTATCAAGGATGAACCACAGAACACTCGTGAAGTAATTACAAAAAGTGTTTGGCAGGCATCAAGAGATAGTGAAGCAGAATATATCGTAGCACATACAACTTCCGGTAGCACAGCTCGGAACATCTCAAAGCATCGCCCTGAAACACCGATCATAGCTTTCACGGACAGAGAAATTGTTGAAAGACAGTTACAGCTGGCTTGGGGTGTAAAGTCTTACTACGAGGAGTTCCCTGATGATGTAGAGGGTATGATGGAGACTACCGCTCAGAGAATGAAGAACCTGGATCTAGCTGAAGATAGCACCGAGATGGTTCTATCCGCTGGTATCCCTACCTCTGTCACAGGTACCACCAACATGATGCAGATAAGAACTGTGGAAAGCATCATGAAGCATGACTGAAATTATTCGAAGGGTTGAAATTAGTTGAAGTCGGAAATGTCTGGTAAGTGAATGGTTGATACTGAGGAAAGAGACCTAGAACTGGACTGGCAGAAAATCAGGGACGATGAAGTATTCAAGTACGGCGGTCTCGGTGTAGGTACTGTTTTCCAGTTCGCTGAACATTCACCGGAAAAAGTGGAGGAGTTTACCGGTATAGATGTACCCAGTTCTCTTTTTGAAGAGGTATTCAATCCTTGGGAGATAGATAAGGGCGTTCATTTTGCTTTCTCGTACTCAGCTGCTACAGCGATGCTGGAAACCATGGAGAAAACAGATCGAAGAGTTTTGTATCCAAGTAAAGTTCTCACGGTGAACATGGCGACTCTGATAGGTGGATCGGCGAAAGAACTTACTGATAATTGGTATGATCCGATGGATATGGCAGCGAACTTCGCAGGCTCCAACACCGCACTCATACACCATAAATCCAGATTGGAAAACAAGTATGAGAACAGTTTAGGTATCGAAATAGAAGACTACAGCGATTTTTCCGTCGCGGAGGAACTACATTACCATGATCAACAGGATGACTTTGATGTGGAAGAGTACCTTCAGGAAGCTGATTAGAAAAAGTTAAGGTGTAGCGAGCTCGTAGGGATTTGAACCCTAGACCTAGCGGTCCGAAGCCGCTCGCTCTGTCCAAGCTGAGCTACGAGCCCTCTACGAATGTATTACCAGGTTGGTGCTGGAATTCTTTTATACCTGAAATATTTCTTCAACTGATTTCCGCAGGATTATTATTCAGGCTTCTAAAATAACTGTACTTATGAGCCGTTCAGTAGCATACTTTTCGATGGAGATAGGGATAAAACCAGAGATAAAAACCTTCAGCGGCGGACTAGGAGTTCTCGCAGGAGACACCTTGAAAGCTGCAGCAGACCATGACCTCGATTTCACTGCAGTCACACTCCTATACAGAAACGGATACTTCAAACAGGTAATAAAAGATAAACAGCAAGAAGAAAAACCTGAAGACTGGAACTACCAGGAAATACTCGAAGATACCGGAAAAACGGTCGAGCTCGAGATAAGAGGAAGAAATGTCGAAGTCAAGATCTGGGAATACACCTACGAAGGAGCAGACGGACAAGTCGAAATCTACTTCCTAGATACCGGCTTGGACTCCAACCACGAAAAGGATAGAGAGCTTACATCACAGCTCTACATGGGCGGCCAGGAAACAAGGCTGGCACAGGAAGCAGTACTAGGTATCGGCGGAACCAGAGCACTAAATGAACTAGGTATCGAAATCGACTACTTCCACATGAACGAAGGACACTCATCACTTCTCACAACAGAGGCAGAAGGAGAGAAAGTATTCACCACTCATACACCTGTAGCAGCAGGACACGATACATTCAGCAGAGAACTGGTCGAGAAAGTTCTCCCACATTCCAAGATAGAGCAGATGGACTTTGGAGACACGCTTAACATGACAGAACTGGCCTTGAAGCATTCAAGCTATACCAACGGTGTATCGGATAAACATGCTGAAGTATCAAGAGAGATGTTCCCGGAATACGAGTTTGACGCAGTTACAAACGGTGTTCACTCCGCTACATGGACAGCAAAACCATACGAAAAACTATACGATGAAAATATTACGAAATGGCGTATCGATCCTGCAAGACTGACCAAAGTCGCCGGTATATCCGACAGCGAAATCTGGCAGGCAAAGAAAAAGTGCAAAACAGAACTGAAACAGTTGATCGAAAACGAACATGACACCGAGTTTGATACAGAAGTATTTACAATCGGTTTCGCCCGCCGAAGCACAGGTTACAAACGACCAACTCTTATTTTCAAGGATGTCCAGCGGCTGGAGAATCTGGCGGATACATACAACGGTCTTCAGATAGTATTCGGAGGTAAAGCCCATCCGAACGATCAACAGGGTAAGGAGCTGATTAGCCAGGTACTGAAGTACTCTGAGATGCTTGAAAATGTCGATGTATACTTCATAGAAGATTACGGTATGGAGGAAGCATTGGAGATGCTTGCAGGATCAGATCTATGGCTCAACAACCCGGTCAGAGGAAAGGAAGCTTCAGGTACTTCCGGTATGAAGGCAGCTCACAACGGCACACCTCAGCTATCCACACCGGATGGCTGGTGGCTTGAAGGCCATATCAACGATATCACCGGCTGGAATATCGGCGAGGACTATGTTGAGGGAGAAGATGAGGATAGGTTTGACAGTGTTTCACTGTACGAGGAACTTGCTCATATCCTGGCGATGTATCATAACGACAGGAAGCAGTGGATTGAAGTTATGAAGCACTCTATAACACTGAACGCGTCACATTTCAACACTGACAGGATGCTGAAAGAGTACCTTGCCAAAGCCTATACATAGAAAAATATAGATAAGAGAAGGGATTTTTCTCCCTTTAAAATTTTTTTAGAAGGTGTTGATTTCGTCGTTGAGGCATTTCTCGGTGATTGAGTCGATATTCTGAAGATGTCTTTCAACGATTTCCTCGAACTCTTCTTTCTCTGCCGGTGTCTCAACTTCAACCAGCTTAGGATCATCGATTGGTTCTCCGATCTGAGAGAGAAGCTTGACGCCTGCGTACTCCCCGGTCTCCTCATGGATGCTTTTCGCAATCTCACGAGCCAGAAGGTTATAGATCTTTCCGATATGAGTTACAGGATTCTTACCGGATGCTGCCTCCATACTCATGGAACGGTGAGGGGTTATCAATCCGTTTACACGGTTTCCTCTACCTACTGAGCCATCGTCACCCATCTCGGCTGAAGTACCGGTAACAGTGAGATAAACTTCCTCTTCATCAATATCGTCAGCTGTATTCACATATATATCAGCTTCAAGGCCATGCTTGCTTACAACTTCCTCAGCGGTCTGTTCAACTTCATCCACATGTTCACGGTATTCTTCTACCGAGTCGATTCTTGATGCGATCCCTGCTGCGGCTACGGTTACTGTCAGGGTGTCTTCTTCTCTTGATCCCATGACTTTGACATCTTCTCCACAGCTTTCCAGTTCTCTGACCTTCTCCTCGATCTTTTTTACAGCTTTTTCTGCTGGTGAGAGCGGTGCGTGTCCTACTCCGAAGCTTGTATCGTTGGAAAGTCTTCTATCTCTATCATAGACTGCTTCCAAGTCAGTGGATGTCTCTCCGATCCTTGATTCGAACTCTATCTGTGAGGTATCCAGCTCCTTGAAGTTCTCGCTTATGTACTCTTTTGCTGCGTTCAAGGCGATCTTGTCTACAGGTATTTCCTCGCCGTTGAACTCTTTGGTAGCTCTACCGGTTAGAAGTATGTATATTGGTTCGATGACTTCTCCTGATCCAAAGCCAGGATTGGATTCTCCTGCTACGAGCTGTACCTCGTCGGTGTTGTGGTGGAGAATGTGGCCGAACCTGTCGCGGTATTCTCTTGATAGTTCTCTAGATACCTTTTCAGCGATCCCGTCTGAGATGCTGTCAGGGTGTCCGATGCCTTTACGCTCTACGAGTTCGGTTTTTCTCTGCTTTACAGGGTCTTTATCTACTTCGTGCCGTGAAATATTCATATTCAGTCTATTACACCTTTTATCTAAAAAAGCCTCTCATACCGGTACAGATTCTGTGTAAATCAGTGGATTTTAAGTCTAGGAGAAACCAAGTATTTGGTGAACTGTATCATGTCTGATCAAGAGTTGCCGGATCCAGAGGAACTAGTAGAAGGAACAGTGAAAGAGGTCAAATCTCAGCTGAAAGACGCAGAGGATCCGGACTACCAAGAAATTCTGGAAGCAGAAAAACAGAATAAGGACCGAGTAACACTGAAACGCTTCTTAGAAAAACATATCGACTCCCAAGAAGATTCTGAAAACTCTGAAACAGAAGAGGAAGACGACAGCGAAGAAGAATCAGATAAAAAAGAACAGAAAGACGAAGAAGAAACAACTTCTGAAGATGAAGACGAGTCAGAGAAGGAATCTGAAGAAGATTCAGAACCAGACGAACAACATGAAGAGGATGAATCCGAAGAAAAAGAAGAAGACGCGGATGAGGATTCGGATAGCTCAAGTTCGTCAGCAGGCAAAGGAAAAGAACAGAAACTGAACGAGGTACTGGATGACCTGCATGAGGTGCAAAGTGTTAGAGGTGCTGCAGTCGTCCGTAGAGATGGACTTCTTATTGCTTCCAACTTCAGTCAGACCTTCGATGAGAACCAGGTCGGCGCGATGACCGCGTCCACCGTAGGTTCCGGAGAGACAGCCAGCAACGCACTCAACATGGGAGAGGTGAACGAAGTAACCATCGAATCACAGGATGGAAAACTGATTTCAACAGGAGCCGGAGAGGAAGGTGTACTCGCCGTTATGACCGACGCAGATGTCAACATGGGACTGATCAAGGTCGAAATGGAGAACGCTACCGAAAAGATAAAACGAGTTATTTGATTACTTCTGAATTCAAGGAGTTTCTTTCTTGATTCTCTCTACGATGTTGTTTCTCATTTCAGAATGTTCCTCCTGATTAAACTTAGAGCCCCAGTTGGCGAACCCTGCGGCCAGCCATGCGGTTGTAGCGTACCTGTAAATCTGTTTTCTCTCCTCAAAATCTTCTGCAATAGTATTGTTCTGTTTGTATCCCTCATACAGACTTTTCCTAAAAGATTCTTTTGCTTCGACATCCTTGAAATCTAAATCCCAGTCTATCAAAAGGTACTCTGCTCTCACCAGATCATATTCGCTATGACCGGTCCTTGGATGACTCCAGTCAAGAAATCCTGTTATTTCATTTCCCTTAATCAACAGGTTATCAAGCCGTTTATCTGAGTGAATAAGAACAGGTCTGGGTTCTGCAGGTATATTCTCTCTTATTTTTCTCTCAGGTATCTTTAGTTCGACAGGATCCTCCCATTTATCCTGAACTATATCTGACCATGATTCGATAGCGCCTTGGATTGACCAAGTCCATCTATCCGCGCTCTCAGTGGTATTCAAGCCCTCTTTCTTGCCTGAAAGAAAGCCATAATCGTCAAATTCAGGAGAAAAATCGTATATATTCCCTAGAATTTTTCCATACTGGTAGAGAATATTATTTAGTTTTTCATCAGAAATCTCTTTCTTCTTTTTGTCAGGATTTTCTCCCGGCATTTTCTCCAATATGTAGAAGAAGTCGTCAATCTTATCTTCTGAGAAATCTCTGTAAATTACCTCTGGAGAAGGTAAATCTGTGTTTTCAGCTAATAAATCATATATTTTGGGTTCTGCTGTAAACCACTCTATCTTGTTCTCTTCATTAGTATGTACCTTGATTATAAAGCTCTTATCATCTGCTTCAAGCCTGTAAATAGTATTCAAACCCTCATCCACTGGAATCCATTCAAGATCCTGATCAAACTCGTTCTTGACTATATCTTTCAGACATTCCAGTTCCGAATCATCCATGTAGTATCCTTGAAAGACCGGGAATAAAAATTTGTCAAAATTTCAGAGTGGACTCTCCGGGATTTGAACCCGGGGCCTCCTGCTATTCCGCATTCGAAAAACTGGTTTTTTCTCTGACTCACTCTACTATGAGTAAGTGTTGCGAAGCAGGCGTTCCGCCAAGCTGAACTAAGAGCCCGAGTATGCGGAGGGCAGGATTCGAACCTGCGAACTCCTAAGAGACAGCGCCCTGAACGCTGCGCCTTTGACCACTCGGCAACCTCCGCAGGCTTCAACTGGTACTTTGAAAACAATATTTTTTCAATAAGGTGGATAGGAAGTGTACCAGAAACTGTCATGACAGATTATCAAAAAATACAGGACGAGATAACAGATTTTCTAAACGAAAAACTCAGTGAATCAGGTCAGAACGGGTTTATTGTGGGAGTAAGCGGTGGAATAGACTCGGCAGTAACCCTGAAACTTGCAGTTGAGACAGTCGGTGCAGAGAATGTAACAGCTCTCATCACACCTGGCGCATCCAGCAAAGAAGAGAACATGAGTGACGCAGAACAACTGGTCGAAAACCTAGGTGTTGAATACTACAGAATCGATATACAGCCGGCAGTAGAAGCCATAGAGAAACAGGTTCCGCATGAAATCGACAGTGTTTCCCGAGGAAATATCAGAGCCCGTACAAGGATGATCTACGAGTACCTTGAAGCAAATGAAGAAGATAAGATAGTACTGGGTACAGGTAACCGTTCAGAACTCCTTCTCGGGTACTTCACGAAGCATGGTGATGGCGCAGCGGATCTTCTGCCGGTAGCTGACTTGTACAAAACACAGGTACGGGAACTAGCCAAGCATCTCGGCCTCGACAGGAATTTCATAGAGAAAAAACCTACAGCAGGACTATGGGACGGACAGACAGATGAAGACGAACTTGGTGCATCCTACAGCACTATTGATCCGATACTGAGAAAACTGGTCGATGAGGGAAGAACTGTAGAGAAGACAGTTGAAGAGCTTGAAGCAGATCTTGAAACAGTGAAGCGGCTGGATTCAATGTATGAAGGCTCTCATCACAAGAGGGAGATGCCTACATCCCCTGAATTAAGATAACAATTATTTTACGGACCTGAAGGGATTTGAACCCTCGACATCTCGGCATCTCCAACCTTGGACGCACCATTGTTTACCTTTCCCGGTTCTAGGAACCGAGTGCTCTTTCCAGCTGAGCTACAGGCCCGAAAGACTAGGTAATCACTTATCGGCCAACATTATAATAAGCTTAGAGGTAGAAATACTGGTTCTGTATGAGAGATGGTTTTGAAGGTGTAAATGTACTCGGCCAGAGAAGAGAAAAAGAAATACTGGAAGAACAGGAAGAAAGACTTCTTACAAGAGCTGAAAGACGGGGTCTCGACCTACTGGATGAGAGAAGCCGTGGATTCGAGCTCCTGGATCAGCCAGTCAACATGGAAGATGAAGAAGATGTCGAAAAGTATCTTGACGGAGCGAAAGAACTCCGGACAGCTGAACTAGTTCTCAGAGGAGAAGATGGACGGACTGAAAGACCAAGACAGCTCAGAGAAGACATCCCAATACACTTAAAATTCGATAACGACAGATTCATCCAGCTCTACGATCAAGCCACGGAAGAACTGGATATAGGCTCTGCAGCATTCAGCTTTGTAGGATACGGTGATTCCGCAGTAGAAGCATACGGTGAGGCTGCACCAGCCATGGCTTTCAGACTAGAAGGAGATGAACAAACCGGTTTCACAGCCAGTTACAGAGATGGTCAAACCGTTGTAGAAGCAATCAAGGCCGATGATAAGAAAGATTTCAGAGAAATATATGATACACTTCGGAATACGGATGCGGTTTACCGTGGAGCAGTACTTGAGGGAGAAGACGAAGGCGAATGGATTGTCTCCGACTACGGAGCAGAAGATCTCTCAGAGGTAAGATAAGCAATCATTCATCGTCTTTGAATTCGTCATCGATGACATCTTCAATCTGATATGTTTTCTGGCACTGAGGGTATCCTTCACATCCCCAGAAGAATCCGTACCGTCCTTCCTTGATCTTCATAGGCATACCGCATTCCGGACAGGCAACATCCTTCGGATCTTTCTTCCTATGCTTACTGCATACCGGCTGTCCTTCCTGGTTCTTGGTGGTAGCGCTCTCTCCACAGAAAACGCATTTTGTCATCTTGGTTTCTTTAGGCATAAACAAGTGAACCGTGAGGAACCTTTTTTACTCATTACTTCCCTCGAGGTGTTCGGTCGGAAGATTTAACCTCTGGAACTTCAATAATGTACTCTATGAACATACTGATCTTCGGGGACAGCATAGCAAGAGGGCTGTGGGATGAAGAAGGAGGCTGGCCACACCACCTCAAGAAAAAAGTACATGGGAAAACAGTCGACAGAGAGGAGTACAGAGAAGTATACAACCTCGGTGTCTCCGGAGAAACTTCCTTCGATCTAATCAACCGTTTTGAGGACGAACTGCAGAGAAGAGTATCCGAAGATCCGGTTATAACAGTTTTCCAGGTAGGAATGAATGACTCACAGGTAGAAATTGACTCAGGTGAACATGTAACCTCGAAGGAAATATTCAGAGGGAATATCCGTGAACTGGTCTCTAAATCAAGCCGTTACTCCAAACAGACATACTTTATAGGTCTCACACCGGTGAACGAAAGAGAGGTCGATCCGATGCCCTGGAAGGAAACACATGCGTACAGAAACGAGGACATCAGGAAATACGATAATGTGATATCTTCTATCGTCAAGAGATCATCTGCCCGGTACATACCGCTTTTCGACCAGTTAAGAGATGATAGCTGGAATGAAATGCTGTGGGATGGGGTACATCCCGATACAGATGGCCACAGAAAGATTTATAGGATACTGAAGGATGAGTTAAGGTTTATCTAGTTCTCTTCCGATTTTTTTGCTTCACATATTCTGATGCGTTAAGTGCTGCGTCGCAGCCCTGTCCTGCGGAGACAACTAGTTGCTGTGCGCCCATGTCGTTTACATCGCCGGCTGCGTATAGTCCTTCTACTCCTGTGTTCATCTCGCGGTCGACCTTGATTTTTCCTGAGTCATCCTTTTCTACTAGGTCTGTTATATCGGAGTTAGGTACTGTTCCGATTTCGATGAAGGCGCCTGGTACTTCTAGTTCTTCGACTTCGTCCTTGTGTGCGTACCGTACTGTTTCGAGGAGTTGGTCTCCTTCGAAGCTTTCTACTTCGGCCTCTTTCAGGACTTCGACATTTTCATCATTTTCTACTTTGTTGATGGTGATTTCTTCTCCTGTGAGGTTGCCTGAGCGGCTGAGCAGGTATACATGTTCGGCTACATCTGATAGGTAGTCTGCTGCTTCTGTTCCTGCGTATCCTCCTCCGATAACTGCTACTTCGTCTCCCTGGTACAGGGGTCCGTCACATACTGCGCAGTATGCTACTCCTTTGTTCCGGTATTCTTCCTCTCCTTCTACATTCAGCCGTCTTCGGGATCCGCCCGTTGCTATAATTACTCCATGTGATTGGAATTCGTCTCCTGACTCTGTCTCAACTGTGAATATATCATCGTCTTTTCTGACATCTACTGCTTTTTCTCCGTGTTGTTCGTCTACTTCGTATTCTCTCATGTGTTCAGTGAATTTTTCTGCCAGGTCCGGCCCTGAGATGGACTTGGTTCCAAGCCAGTTCTCAACTACATCGGTGTTGTTGATCTGTCCTCCGTATTCGTCGGCTATCACCAGTACATCCATGCCTGCTCTCTTTGCATAGATTGCTGCTGACTGTGCTGCTGATGCTCCGCCGATGATTATTATGTCACGAACCTTGCTCATATAGAGTAATCTTTGAGGGTCAAGATTAAAACATGCTAGATTACCCG
>JBEQBC010000004.1:0-49480 GCA_041640035.1 Candidatus Nanohaloarchaea archaeon
TGTATGTCTCTAACCTTCTCGAACTCATCACCTAGCTCTCTATGTTTGCGGTACTCTTCCAGGAACACTTCTCGCTGCTCTTCGCTCATGTTTCCGTGTTCGAACAGTATCATGATATCGTGGCCTGGGTAGCCGGCTGTTCCGTACTCCCAGTCAACTATGAAAACCTTGTCTTCAGAGGTTCTCAGGTTGAAACCAAGATCGGAGTGGATAAAGGCCTGCGTCACCTCTACTTCAGGTACTTCCTCAACAAGCTGTTTCTGCTTCTCGAAATAGTCTTCCAGCTCTTCAATAGGTTCATCAGCGATCTCAAGGTACTCTTCATACGGTTTTCGTGACCAGATCTCAAGCTCATCCCTGTAGATATCTTTTAGATTCCTAGTCTTATTCTCGTCTTCATCAAACCGGTCGTTGTAGCTTTCTATATCTATACGGTGTGTTTCGGCCATCAGCTCTGCAAGATTTCTGATCTGTTCCTGGTTCATCTCGCCAGCTCTCTCCAAGTCCTTCTCTCCAACGAATGTCTCTATTATAACGGCTCCGAACTCTGTATCCTCGCTGAAAAACCTGGAACGAGGAACACTATCCATACCGTGTTTTTCAAGAAGGTTAAGAGAATGATGCTCGTTTTCCAGCCTATTCCTCCGTGAAACCTCTCTGGAAATTCTTAATACAAGTTTTTCAGTTTCTGTCTGGATTATGAAGTTGTGGTTGGATTCTCCCTGCTTAATGTCCTGTATACTGAACTCTTCGAGACCAATAACTTCTTTATTTTCTTCCAGCCAGTTCTCAACTTTCTTGCTATCCATTACAGATCAGAAATTCAGTTCTTCAACTTCTTAACCGTTTCTCCACCTGGACCTGGAAATCCATCAGGTGATCCATGATAACCGCAAAACCTTGATGCGGGTGATCGAAGTACGAGAAGTAGTTATGTACGCTTCCATCGTCCATGGTTTTCGTCGCGATATGATGCAGGTGATCCGAGGTCAGGAACTTCCTCCATATATCCAGTACCTCGTCGTCATCTAGCTCCTTGACTTTCGGCTCCAGTTCCTGCAGTTTCTGGAAAATCTTCTTCTGAACAGGATTTCCGAGCCAGGCACTTGCGTCCATTTCTTCATCCGCCCAGGAAACTGTGTTGTATTCGAAGGCATCAAATTCGCCGACCGGCTCCTTCTGTGCGGCTTCCCGCACCTTCAGGAACTCCATGTTGTCGTGTTCAAGTATCTGTGCTGGCAGGTCTTCTAGGAACCATAGGATTCCGGTGCCTTCCCAGTGGTGTTCGCCGAAGGTCTCGTAATCCATGAATAAATTGATTACATCTCCGTCTTCTTCGGAAAGCCAGGCTGCGTATTTCTCAGCTGTCAGCGGGTATTCATCCCACCATTCGGCTGAGAAACGGTACCCTACATCGTCTGTCAGCTTCCGGTTACGCAGCATAATGCTGTTACCGTCTTCTGTCACGAAGTCTGGCTGTGTATAGTTATGGTTGGGTGAGCGCCATCCAAGTACGCGGGGCACTCCTTCAGTAAATATTCCGTCAAAACCTTCCTCAGCAGCGACTTTACCTATACCGTTGTGGTAGATAAGCTCGGTATTGGTCATAACCTTCGTCTCAACGCCAAAGATATCTTTTATCATGTCTCTGTGCTTCTGCAGCTGATTCCTGAACTCTTCCTTATCGTGGAAAAGCCCTGCAAGGCTGTGATAGTGTGCCTGTCCTATAAAGTCAATAGTATTATCTGGGAACTGCTTTAGCATATCAATGAGCTCTGGATGATATCTCTGCGCCTGTTCCAGCCAGCTAGTTGAAATCGAGAAGTTAACTTTGAACGGCCGATCTTCATCCTGATACTTCTTAGCGTTCCTGAGCAATCGCTCGGTTGCAGGGAAGTAACAGTTCTCAGCCACATCTTTGAAGAAGTGCTCGTTCATCTCATCGTCAAAATACCGGTCGTACAGATCATCGGCATCCTTGTTCACTCCGTCGATCCGCAGCCGGTGAGGCTGGTGTACCTCGAAGCTCAGGGTTATAGGCGCCATACACACTGTTTTCAAAGCCTGATTTATAACACGGCATGTTGCCACGAACAAGGGAAAAAGAACGGTTGTTGACAAGATTAAAAGTCTCTCGGTCACCAACTAAAACTATGGAAACCAAAATCACCGAGAAAGAAAACGGCTACCTAATCGAAGTCCATACTGATCAGGAAGTAGCACTGGCCGTTTACTCGGATGAAGGAGAGAGAATTTATCTTCCAGGAGAAGGAGGAAGCGACTCCACATATTATGCTGAAGATCCGACTTTTCTGTCAAGTACAGATGAGGGTTACGCCGTTCTTCAGTCAGAAAGACCGCAAAGCGTAGAAGTAATCAATTAAAAATTCTATAAATCTCTGATATTTCCTCAGCCATCTCTTCCCAGGTTCTGGTATCGTAATCAGGTACTTCTTCCTGTTCAAGAGCTTTTTTGATTCCCTCAGCGATGGAACTTGATTCAGGTTCTATCCTAATTATGGAATCGGTTGAAACCAGTTCATTAACTCCGTTCTCCGTAGCAAGAACTTTTGTACCGGATTCAAGAGCTTCAGTGATCGTTAGACCGAATGGTTCGCTTATTGAAGGAGATACAAATGCTTCTGCTGCCATGTAATAATCTCCCAGTTCCCCAGATGGGATGAAGCCAGGGAATATTACCTGTTTCTCTATACCCAGTATCTCCGAGAATTTTTCCAAAGATTCACGCATGTGGCCGTCGCCCCCGATAACTAGAGTGGCTTCTCCACCTTGCTCCAGGAATTTCTGGAATCCGTACAGAAGATGTTCGATGCCTTTCTGCTCTGCGTGTCTGCCTACAAAGAATATCATGTCGCCAGAGATTCTGAGGTCTTCTTTCACATCCTTGCCTTTCGAGCTTGGTGATGAGAAGCCATTATGTACAACTTCTGCTTCTCTACCGAAACTCTGTTCGATATCGTCTCTCAGGTTCTCGCTTACGGAAACCAGTTTGTCAGGTTCTTCAATTGCTATCTTCTCCAGTTTCTCGATTTCCTCAGATTTTCCACGGGTTCTAGATGAGTGAAGAGAATGCATAGTGGAGATCCATGTGGTGTCCGAGTACTTGGAGGCTTTGAAACCTGACTCTGCGCCGAACCAATCGTGAGTATGTATTATATCGTAGTTCTCAGCTATCTTAGCTATTTCTGAGCTCATCTTCCGGGCTTTCCATATCATATCTCCGTCCCCGGTTTCTACCGGAAGAATGTTCTCTCTATCAGGTGCGTTCTCTTGGGGAAGCGCTAACTTTACCGTGAGGTCGTCCTTTTTCTTTAGTTCCTGGAACAGGTGGTAGACATGTATGTCCAAGCCGCCTTCTATCTCTGGAGGGTAGTTCCATCCGGTTAACAGGATTTTCTGGGTCACGGTAAAAAGAAAAAGGGAGGGGGAGAGTGATAAATTCTTTCTACTTGGATTCTCTGTAGATCAGGTAGAATGATGCCGAGACTATCAGTACTCCTGTAGTCGCCAGTGATGCAGCCATGAATGTCGGGAATTCGGTTCCGCCGGAGAGGGAGAATACAAGCTCTCTGGCTGTATGCGCCTCTACGACCGCCCATCCAACGGCGAATACTAGGAATGCATTACCGTAGGTGGAGCCCTGGAAGTCTCTCCAGTTCAGCAGGGTTACTGCGACTGTTGCGATTCCTAGGATTAGGGATAGCGCCATCATTCCTGCGGTTACTCCGGATAGTCCTATTGGGAAGGTCATTCAATTTCACCTCCTGCTACATGTCGGATAGACAGCATGCCTATCAGAGCGGTGGTTGTGAAGCATAGATGTACGAATAGGTGTACCACGCTCCACGCGCTGTCACGGTAACTGAAAAGGGTGAATCCGGCATCCTGTACGCTGGTCAGTACTCCGTATACCGCCAGGAAGACTGTTGCTAGGGTCAGAATCTTGAAGCGGGAACCGATTTTCCCTCCCATGCTTTCGGAGGCCTTATAGCTTAGAACTCCCGCTGCGATGGCGGCGATCGGCATCAGAAATCTTAAACCAAGGATCAATGTGTCTGCCATATTCGTTCAAAAGTCTTTATGAGGGTTAAATCATTTGGTAAAGAATTCAAAATTCTTGTTTTCTGTATCCCAGCCTATATTAATCTCTATTTCAATTTACAACACTTATGAGCGATTCCCTGAATCTGCTTGAAGCCATAGTTAAAAGTCAGAAAGAGTTTGTCGGAGAGGAACAAGCTCTTTCCGCCGCCAGAGAGTCGACACTGCAGATCGGTGCTGAAGGAGAGATACAGGATTTCTATGGCGAGGAAACAGTCGCTGTGGAGATACTTCTTCAAAGATTCTACGAGCGCACGGGAGAACCAGGTCTACGCTACACCAGAAGATATCTACATAAACAGGACATGAAACTGCCTGAGGATGTTGAAAAGCCTGAAAGCGGACCAGGAATAATCCAGAAGATGGTAAAATCCATCAAAAACATAGCACCGGTTTGAAAAATTTACCAAACAGCTTTTCTACTTCTCTGCTTCACTCAATAATATGATCTGCATCACCACTTTCATAATATCATCTTTCCTCGGAATATTCTTCGCCAAATACCGTCGACTAGCCAAAGAATCCTTTAAATGCATTTTCCAGAAGGCAAAAACCGGTGAATGTGAAGCAGATCTAGATACCAGACTGAAATCCACTATAATATCAAAAGCTATGGAGAAAGACAAAAGACTCGCCCGATTCCTCAACAACTACATCGAATACATCTCATGGGCACTGCTCGTCGTCTTCATCATCTCCACCATGTACGCAGCATTCGGTATATACAGCTACCTGAAGTTCGGTAACTGCGCAGGCCCTGGCGCCACCACCGGCTGCAGCCTGGAAACAGCCTCAAACCTAATCAAAAACGCAACAGCGTGATAAAGATGAACAGGAAAGACTTTCCACCCCTTAAGGACGAATTAGTCTATCTTGACAGCGCATGCATGAGCCTGAGACCTGAAAAAGTAATAGAGGCCGTAGAAAAGTATTACAGAGAATATCCGGCATGCCCCGGCCGATCACACCACAGCATGTCCGAAAAAGCCACTGAAAAACTGGAAGAAGCCAGGAGGAAAGTTGCAGAGCTGATTGGCGCAGAAAAAACCAATCTAGTGTTGAATTCAGGTACGACTGAGGGCATAAATACTGTTGCAGAATCTTTCAGAGGAGGCACTGTTTTTGTATCTGATAGGGAGCATAACTCGGGCCTGGTTCCGTACCAGCGCCGCGGATACGATATAAATGTACTCGACACGGAGAACGGACTTGACTTTGAAAAGCTGAATTCGGAGATATCGGAGGGCGACCTTCTTTCCCTAGTCCATGTATCAAATCTGGATGGCAAAAAACTAGATATAGAGAAAGCAGCACGGATAGCAAGAGAAAAAGGTGCTTATGTCTTGATAGACGGTGCTCAAAGTGTCCCGCACCAACCTTTAGATGTCTCAAAACTTCCGATAGATTTCCTGGCATTCTCTGGCCACAAAATGCTTGGTCCATCAGGAACAGGCGCTCTGTATGTCTCCGACAGAGGCAAAAAGATAATTCAGCCGTTGAAAACCGGTGGAGGAGCGGTCAAGTCAACCAGTTACAGTAGTCAGGATTTCAGAGACTTCCCTCACTGCATGGAGGCAGGATTACCCAATGTAGCAGGTATAATCGGGATGGGAGAAGCCGCAGAGTACCTTTCAAACACAGGTATGCAGAAAATCCATCAACACGAGAAAGAGCTAACGGATAAACTTGAGCAGGGACTGGAAAATATACAAGGTGTAAGATACAGTTCCAAGGGTTCAGGAGTAGTATCTTTCTGGATCGAAGATATGGAGTCACACCAGGTAGCTCTTATGCTGGATGAAAAAGATATTGCGGTTAGATCCGGTATGCACTGCGTACACTCCTGGTTCGAAAAAACCGGTGAGAGAACAGGTATCAGAGCATCCATGCACCTGTACAACACTGAAGAAGATATAGAAAAACTGGTTGAAGAAGTCGAGAAGATTGCCTATCTCGCCTGATTTCTTATATCTCCCGTTACCTGTTTAACCTGTATGGAGAGAGCTATTCTGTTCCGGTTTCACAAGGAGGCTGAGATATGTGAGGAAAGGATCAAGCTACTGAAGGAGTTGAATCCCAATACAGAGATATACGGCTTGGGAGAGGAAGTCGAAGGTGTAGAGAAGCTGGAGGATGCCGGTATGAACCATCTTCATGTAATAGATGAAAACGGTTCTGAGTGGAAATGGATGAACGGAGATTTAGCTGTGATAGACTGGTTCCGGGAAAAAGGAAAACATGAAGACTTTGACATGCTTCACATCGTCGAATGGGATCTACTTTTGACAGCGCCTCTGAACGAGATATATGAGGATATACCTGAAGATGCGCTAGGTCTTTCAGGACTCAAGCCGATATCAGAAGCTGAAGAATATGGATGGCCATGGGTCACAGGAGAGTACAGAGATGAATGGCTGAAACTCAAAGAATGGGTTAAAGACGAGACAGGATACTCAGGGAAGTCCTACGGATGTATTTTCCCCGGCGCATGTCTGCCAAGAAACTTTCTAGAAGAATACGCTCAACTTGATACACCCGCTTATTCCAACGATGAAGCAAGAGTACCGTTAATCGCAAAAGCACTGGGATACAATATCGAAAGAACAGGCCTTTACCCGGAATGGGGAAACAGCAGTATTAAAAAATACTTTAACGCCAAAAGCGACCTCATAAATCCTGAAGATATCAAAAAACAACTTGAAAAACCGAATGGTAAGAAAGCTTTCCATCCAGTTAGAAAAAAGATAGGAAAAGAGAAGATAATAGATTGGAAGAACTGAATTACTCGATATTCATTGCGTCGTTGGTCTTCTCAATACTGGTTTCCTTATCTTCCATCTCGAACATGGCACGGATGGCGTCAACATTGTCGGGTACGACGATGCTTTCCTGGTGAACCATGTGGATCCACCTTAGTTTGCCGTCTTCAGCGTTGACTGTTTCTTTCCAGACCCCTGCTTCTGGCATGTCGCTTCTAGGCCTCTCCATATCTCTCATCATCTCGTGAACCTTGCCTGTAGAGTCATAGCCTTTCTCAGCTTCTATCAGGTTGACTCTTGGCTGGTCCTCGAAGGCTTCGATAGCTTCCTGTTCAGAGATATCCTGCTCCAAGTCTACTGTTACCATGTGTACATGTCCGTAGGTTACCGGTACTTTGACGGCTAGCGTGGTGATATCTAGGTCTGGCATTACTGCCTGTACATCCGGTCCGTGGTGGCTTGGTACTTCTGTAACCGGTATTGTGGAGTTGATCGGTCCGCGACTGTCCTGTGGGATGTCGCCTCCCCTTCTTACCAGGTTGGCGGTCGCCTCTTCTACTCCGAATCTCTCGTCAACTATACTCATAGTTCTCGACAGTGAGGTGGTGTTGCAGCTTACTACTTTGACGAACTCTTCTCCTCTTGCTGTTTCGTAGTTTGCGTCGGCGTTGAACTTCACTTCTGCGATATCGTCAGGTGCTCCTCCCTGGAAAACTGCCTTGACATCGTTCGGTTGGTATAGGTTCTCCTTGTTCTTCTCATCGATTCCTGGAGGCGTACAGTCGACTACCAGGTCTACTGTGTCCAGCTGCTCTTCAAGCAAGCCTTCTACATAGAATCCTTGTTCCTCAAGGTTTTCTTTTCCGTCTGCGTTTGATGCGTACAGATCTGTGCCGTGAAGAGGTCCTTCCTCGCTCAGTACTGTTCTCAGTCCTCCTGTCTGACTTACATCTGCGACTCCGTACAGTTCCATGTCATCTTGTTTTTTCACTGCTTCTGCGACTCTTTTTCCGATCGTGCCGACTCCGGCAACAATAATTTTTACCATGTTATCACACAGAAAAATTGACTTGACCTGAATAAAAAACTTCTATTACAGAATCCCAAAACCCAAAATAACTGGAAACCAAATTTTACAGTATGGAAGAACTTTTCCAAAAACTGGACAGAAAAGCAGAAAGTCACAAAGGAGAAAACGGCAAAGTACTGGTCATCGGCGGAAGCAGCAAATACACTGGAGCACCTGCTCTAGCAGCAGAAGCCGCACTGAGAACAGGAGCGGACCTGGTCAAAATACTGACATCTGAAGAAGCCAAATCTGTTGTACAGGGCTTCTCAGAGAATCTGATCGCTGAAAGCTACGGCCAGAAGTTCGATGAAGAATCGCTGGAAAAAGCCAGAGAACTTGAAGAATGGGCAGATATCACAGTAATAGGTCCAGGGTTATCTGACTTAGATAAAGAAGCGCTTCAGCAGTACGCTGAGAACTCTGGAAAACTTGTGGTTGATGCTGAGGCTATAGAGCCTCTACTAGGTACTTCTGATAATATGTTTACACCTCATTCTGGTGAGGCAGAGGTCATGGGAGAAAAATCTGGTTCTATCAAAATGTACTCTTTCGAAACCGGTAATACTGTTCTGATGAAAGGGCGGAAGGACAGAGTTTTCTCAGGAAAAGAGATTACCGAAAATGAGACCGGCTGTCCAGGTATGACTGTTGGCGGAACCGGAGATGTACTTGCAGGAATATTAGCAGCTCTGAAATCTCAAGGGCTGGAAGATGATGAAGCAGCTGTTCTGGCAGCATATGTGAATGGTAAGGCGGGTGAGAAGGCTTATGAGGAATATGGTAATGGTTTAACTGCAACAGATGTTGTAGAAATGATTCCGGAAGTTATTTGGGGTTAGCGTATTATTTTTTCCATGTATCGTGGTAGGCGTTTTCCTTTTTCCATCCTGGTTCAAATTCGTACTGTATACCGGACTCCTTGACTTTATCGACCATTTCGCCGAACTCTTCTTCACAGCATTCCGGAACCAGATAACTCCATTCCTGTCCTGAACGTACTCTTCTTCTTACCTGAGTGCCTGAGTAGATATCCTTCTGATACAGATCCTGTTCGACAAGTTCTAGTTCTTCGTCCTCTCTGACCAGTTTTTTGACTAAGTCGTTTCTTGAAATGATTACTTCGGCGTCGGTCTTTTCCTTTAGTTTCTGTATCCATCGCTGATTACCCTCCTCACTCTCTCCTTCATCAGCTATCCCTAGAATCTCAATATCTGGAAAACATTGACCAATCAATTCTTTCCGTTCCTGAAAGCTTAACGGGTTATCCTCGGTTTCCTCTTTTTCAGAGCTTCCGATAGCTATCTTGAAATTGTACTGTTCTCTGTACTCTTCTACGACTTTCTTGTGACCTCTGTGAAAGGGTTGGAAACGGCCTACGAAGGCTGCTGTCTTCAGTTCTGATCACCTATACTATCTCCGGCCTTGATGACATCTTTCTTGGTAAGTTCGGCGAATTCTTCCAGTTCGTGCTTTTCGACGAGAGCTTTTCCTATCAGGTAGTTGAGCTGCCAGGAGAACTCGGTTCTGACCTCGAAGACTTCTTCTGAAAGCACTTCCTTCTTGTCGTCCCATTCGGCTTCTGCGGATTTGGTTTCCTCGGGTTCACGGCTGTAACCGGCTTCCTCCAGGAACATCAGTCCGAGGGATGAGGCAAGTACTTCCTCCCAGAAGAACGATGGTTCGTGTTTCTCGTAGAACCATGATTTGGCGTAGTAGTTCTGGACTACTTTACGCAGTTCTTCCTGCCATTCATCGACGCTGGGGTTGAAGTATATCTGGAGGTTGAATGCTTCTGCCAGTCCTCTGGCACCTCTTTCGCCGGGATATGAGCCTATGTTTACTTCGAAATCTTCCTCTCTTTCTAGTATGTATTTGCAGTTATCCAGAGTGTTTTCTACTGTTTCACGAGCTTCACGGAACTCATGCTCCTCTGGTTTTACATCATAATTCATGGATATATCCTCTATGTGAACAACTGGTTACCAGCTTTTATGACATCACTCTTCTCCAGTCCGGGGAAATCCTTGAGCCCATGCTCTTCCAGAAGTTTCTTACCAATCAGGTAGCTCATCGAATATCCAAGCCAGTTAGGATAACCTTCATCACTTCTGTCAATATAGAGGGAGTAAGGCCATGGAATATTTTCGAACTTTCTCTCAAGCTCCTCATCACGGATTTCCGGCCAGTACTCGGCGATCTCTTCCTTGCTGTGTTCCTCACGGTGATCGGGTGTGTGGTCGAATATTTTCTCTGCAAAGTTCTGTGTCAGTGCCTCATCTATCACATACTGCCATACCACATCATTCCGGCCCTCTGAATCGTATCTTTTCTCATAATGCCAGGTGTGCGCATACTCATGGACTGCTGTGGATTTGATCGCGTCCTTCCATTTCTCAGCCTGAGTGTTGAACATTATCTCGAAGAAATGTGCTGAGTGAGCTCTACCGGATGTCCCGTCCATCCTCTCTATGACGAACTGTTGCTCTGTCCAGCTAAGTGAGACGGTGTATTCGTCTTCTCTCGGCAGTTCTTTTTCTGCTTTTTCAAGTGCTTCCGATACCAGTTCTCTGGCGGCTTCCAGTTCTTTCTGATCTGGCTTGATATCGGATTTGATTATTCTTCCACCTTTTCCTTCCATTTGATGCTGCATCCGACGCTCGAAGGCTGCTCTGTCGGTGGCTCTTTCCTTTTCAGCATTTTCTGAACTGCTTCCTTCATGTACCGTTCGTCCGGTTCTCCTTCTGCGCCTTCCTTGTCGTTCAGTTTTCCATGGTAGAATAGTTTATGTCTGTAGTCCAGCAGGAACGGGTCTGGAGTACATTTAGCGCCATAACTCTTCGATACTTCCTGTTCCCGGTCTGCCAGGTAGTAGAAGTTGGATTTATCCAGTTCTTTACCCTCAATAAAGTCACTCATCTTCTCGAATGTATCCATAGGATGTGTCTCTACATTCGCGTTTACACCTACGATAGCCAGTGATGGGAACTCTTCCGCCAGTTCCTTGATTTCCTCTGCCTGTGCCTGGACATAAGGGCAGTGGTTGCACATGAAAACTACAAGTACGCCGTCAAAGTTCTCCAAGTCGCTTAAAGCCACTTTCTCTCCATTATAGTTTTCCAGTTCAAATTCCGGTGCGTCATCACCGATCTCCAGTTCGCTACTTGATTCTGTCCTACTCATAATATAATAATGCGTTGCGGGATGAATGCTTTTGATATTTCACATTTCCCCAGGGTTACCTTAAACCAGGATCAAGGCCACTGAACCGCCTATAACCGCGCCAGCCACGATATCCGACAGATAATGCTGACCAAGATAAACGCGTGAGAAAGCTACCAATGCTGCTATGGGAATCGGTAGAAGACCTAGGTTTCCGAATCCTGTCAGAACGCCTGCTGTCGCGAAAGCGTTCGTAGCGTGTCCTGAAGGGAAGGACAGGTCCTGCATGATGTAAACATCTTCATCCCTGTCGTCAGGTCTTTCACGGCTAACCAGAATCTTGATGATCTCAGTTATCGTAAGAGATACTGCCACGACTATGAATAACTGTTTCAGGATCGCTGTGTGCCCTGTGTAGAAAAGGGTGAAAGCCAGCAGAAAGCTGAAATGCAGTGATCCCAGAGCGGTGTAGGCGTGGAAAAAGCTGTGTAGAAGGTTGTATTCGAAGTCATGCATTTTTTCAGAGATATTTCTGTCGATTTCAGTTAGTCTGTCAAGCATAGACTATTCTTCCTCGTCTTTCCTGTTTTCAAGCCATTCTATCAAGGTTTTACGGTTCTTGCCGTCTTTCTCCGCTTCGATAATGTCTTCAACCTTCAGGTCTCTCGCCTTAACATCGTCCTTGATCTCGGCGATTGTCTGGTCAAGAAGAGTGTCAAGATCAACTTTTTCACCTGTGTCAAGCCGGGCTCCGCAGCTTGAACAGTAGTCGCTGTCTGATGAAACTTTATCTCCGCAGTTCGGGCATTCGACTTTATCATTTACTACCTCTACTTCCTGAGGCTCGTTCTTCTCCCGGTTCTTAACCTTTGAGATCTCGGATTTCATCTCACCAGGTTTCTTGACTCCTCCGAACCGGATATTCTCTCCCGAAGCGGTTTTCACATGGACATCTCCGATCTTGAGAAGCCTCTGGTTCAAGCTTTGATCTATTGAGACATCTGATATCAGGTCGGTTGTGGCTTCCTGGCTGTCTCTTTTCAGGAAACGGAACTCTCTGATAACCCGGTCGGTGGTGACAAAGTACCGGTTTCCTCTTCTATGCAGTTCTGATACCGCTAGAATTGCTAGTCCTGATGCGATTATGGACAGGTTGAGTGTGGCAAATGTGATGAATAAGCCTATCAGGTAGATTGGAAAGTAGCTCCACATGCTGGGATGCGCTGACTTCACAAGTTCCTCGTCTTCCTGAAGGTTTTGCTCCGGTTCCATATACTTTTACGCGGATATTCCATGTTTATAATTTTCTTCACGGATACAGGCCGGAAAGTTAAAAACAGTCAAAAGTAATACTTCGTAATATGAAAAAGGATATCCTGAAGAACTCCGCACTTACACGAGACGGAAACTCACTAATCGTAGCATACGACCACGGACTAGAACACGGACCTGTAGACTTCGAACCACAGCCAGAAAGCGCCGACCCCAGACATGTATTCGAAGTCGGAAGACACGACGCAGTAACAGCCGTAGCAGTCCAGAAAGGAGTAGCAGAAACATACTACCCAGAATACGAGGAAGAAGTAAACCTACTAGTCAAACTAAACGGAACATCCAACCTATGGGATCCACAAGACCACTTCTCACCACTCAACTGCTCAGTACAGTACGCAGTCGAAGAACTAGGAGCTGATGCAGTAGGATACACCATGTACGCAGGAAGCGACTACGAAGCCGACATGGCAGAAGAATTCAGAAGATTACAGGAAGAAGCACACCGATACGGCGTACCAGTAGTCATGTGGGCCTACCCAAGAGGACACGGAATCGAAGGAAACGCAGACTACGGCGGCGACACCGACCCAGAAGTAATAAGCTACGCAGCACGAATCGGCCTAGAACTCGGAGCAGACATGGTCAAATGCAAGTACCCCGGAACACAGAACGGCTGGGAAGAAGTAACCTATGTCTCAGGAGAAATGAAAACCGTGATGAGCGGAGGAAGCAAAACAAGCGACAGAGACTTCCTCAACGATGTACATGATATAATCCAGGCAGGAGGAAACGGACTAGCAGTAGGAAGAAATATCTTCCAGAGAGAAAACCCGGAAGAACTGCTCAACAAACTTGAACAAGTAATATTCGAAGGAAAAGATGTAGAAGAAGCACTTCAGTGATCCAGCAGTGGACAAAGAACAGGTAGTAGACCAAGTAATACAGCAAGTAGCAGAGGCCGCACCACATATCTCATCCGGCCTCACACACCGCAGAGAATATGTAGGCGAAGAAAACCCGTCCGATGAACGGATGATGGAAGCCGATGTATGGGCCAACGAACTTTTGAAAGAGGAACTGACCTCGATCGAGGGAGTAGGAGAATACGCTTCAGAAGAGGAGCATGAGATAACTGACTGTGGTGAGGGTCTTTCTGTAGCTATAGATCCTCTTGATGGCTCATCAAACATTCCAACCAACAACTTGATAGGGACTATAGTCGGCATCTACGATGAAGAACTTCCATGCAAAGGCAAAAACCTGATATCAGCATTCTATATTCTGTACGGACCTCTCACAACTTTGACTGTAGCGAGAAACGGTCAGGTAGATGAATATGTGGTAGAAGAGAAGAAAGGCGACCAGGTCGAGCTCTACAAAGCCTCAGAGGATATAGAGATATCAAGGAAGAAGATCTACGGTTTTGGAGGTAACAAGGACTGGTTCGACAACTTCAGAGAACTGGAGAACAGTCTCTCAAAGGAATATAAACTCCGCTACGGAGGCTCACTAGTCGGAGACTTCAACCAGACACTTCACCACGGCGGGGTATTCGGATATCCAGCCAAAGAAGGCTACAAAAACGGAAAGTACCGTATCCTCTTCGAGGGAAACCCTATATCCTACATTGTCGAAACGGCTGAAGGAGCTTCAAGCAATGGAGAATCATCAATCCTCGATGTAGCAGTTGATGAGATCCATCAGCGCACACCGTTCTTCGTTGGTCATCCTGAACTAGTTGAAGAAGTGGAGAGAAGTATATAGAAACTCAAATATCTTTGTAGTTCTTTAATTCTATTTAACAGTTTCTTAATAGATTTTGAGATTTTTCTTTACATCTTGGAATTTCTTCTGTAAGCCCAAAGCCGTCAATAGCCAGAAAATTTTTAAAAAAGTTTCCAGCAATATTGACTGTGGCTTCAACAACTCCGCCTTCGGATGACAACACTGAACAGTCTCTAGAACCAGATCAGGGATTTGAAAAAGTTAGAAACGCACTTGATGAATCTCAAGACGGTAAAATAGGTTTCTGGCAGGTTCAAGATGCATATGATACTATAATAGCTATCTATCCGGATGAAAAACATGCTGGAGTGCCTGAAGCAGAAGTAGAATCTTCGGACGAACTTCTGCCGTCTAGAGAGGCCTACGAAGATTCTGATAACGACTCTGTTTCGGCGATAAATGAGTATGCTGAAGGTGAGGCTCTGGTTGTAGCCTTTGATTTAGATGTAGAAGATACCTATGGACTAGGTGTGCCGACTCACAAGGAAATGGAGGAAGAAGGTCTCTCTGGAGAGGGTAACTGGTGGGATAATCCTGAGGAGCTAGAAGCAGATGTACTTCTTGACAGGAACTCGTTTTACGGATCAGTTGATGTTCATACAAGGCCAGAGGTATTTGACCTTAGATATGACGGTGGGTCAGCTCAGGCTTACCTGCTTGAGAACTAGAAGTAATCCATGATGTTCTCGCGGTCAAAGATGTTTTCCTGACCGACCTGTTTCTTCAATTTCCGACCAGTTTTCTCACCAATCAGTTTCTTCAGTTTCTCGAAATCAGTATCGCGGATATCATCGGCATCCCTGATTCCATAATCGTACAGTTTTCGGGCTCTGACCCTACCGATCTGATCGTATTGGACGAGTGAAAGAAGTTCTTCACGGATACCATGCTTGAGCCGTACCCTTAACTTCTCGATATCTTCCGTTTCCAGGTCTTGCATTCTTGCGAGTTCTTTGGAGGCGTACAGCAGCCAGTCGGCGTTACTGACTTTCGATCTGATCCCTCCCGGTGCCGTGTTAAATCGATCCACGATCTCCTGCTCATCGCTCTCATCTACCCAGGCATTCAACATCATAGCGGTCTTCATGACTTCGAGGAACATCTCGTACTCAACATCCCATTCGTTCGGAACTTTCTCTAAAATGTACTCTTCCGCGTCATCCAATGCTTTCGCGTAATCCTGCTCCTCTTTCTGGTTCACATTCAGCCTTGGCTGCAGCTCGCTGGTATGGCACAGCATGAAAAGGTATGAGATTGGCTTCGTATCTTTCTCCTCAGCTTTCTCCAGTGATTCCAGTATAAGGTTCGCGGAATCCGGATCTATATACAGTTCAGAGACTCTCCTGCCTAGAGGTGTGGCCTCGAACTTCTCCTCTTTCAGGAATTCGTATTCTCGGAGCTGGCCGACCACCTTGTTGATCTTCTCCTCTACAGAGCCTATATCGCTGTACTGATGTGCGTAGAATGTCTTGCTGTAGAAGTCATGCAGTTCTTTTTCTGTGTTGCAGAAGTTGGATGCGATCAAAGCCAGTGTATGCATGCGGAGAACAGGTTCGACAGCTAGCTTCGACTGGATTCGCTCCGGTTCACCTGCTATATACCGGTCGACTATCTCTGTAGTCATACCTGGGTTTTTCGCTATTGATATTGCTTCTCCTTTATCATCGTATTTTGGTCTCCCGGCCCGTCCGGTCATCTGCTCATACTCCAGAACCGGGATGAACTCCATACCGTTCCCAGTGTACCTCTTCAGATCTCGGATAATCACTCTGAAAGCCGGCAGGTTGACTCCGGCAGCTAGCGTCGGCGTTGCGCAGACCGACTTGATGTACCCTTCCCGGAATGCCTCTTCAACTACCTGTCTCTGACGGTTGACCAGTCCGGCGTGGTGGAAGGCTGAGCCTTTCCGTACATTTTCCGCCAGTCTCTTACATTGATTGGTTGGAGATCCGAGTACATTTTCAATTATCTCTGCGTACTCGTCCAGCTTGCTTTTCTCCTCGCGGGTAAGCTCCTCCTCAGTGACTTTGCCTACGCGGTCCGAGCTCTTCTCGGCACCTTTTCTGGAGGAACAGAAAACGATCCCCTGCTTATCCTTGTCCAGGGTATCTTTCAGGATGTTCTGGGTTTTACTGGAGTACTCATCTGTTATCTCTTCGGTTCTGACAGGCGAATAGGATTTCTCCTCTTCCTCGCCTATCTCTGATCCTCGCTGGAAAGCTGAATTGATATCGTCAGCTTCATCCTTCTCCACAGAGATCTTTCCGTCCTTTTCTTCTTTATCTGAGTCTTCTTCGAAGAATTCTAGTTCTCTTCCCTCGTAGACGGCTTCCTCCAGCTCTACCGGCCGATAATCGCTTTCCACTAGTTCTGCGTTCAGCCATTCTGCCATCTCGTTGGAGTTGCTTATTGTGGCGCTGAGCCCCAGCATCTGGAATTCTAGTAGTTCTCTTAGTCTTGTTATGGTGACTTCAAGTGTTGGTCCTCTGCTCTGTGAGGTCAGTAGATGTATCTCGTCGATCACTACCAGTCCGATATCATGTATCCAGGAGGGGTTGTGTCGCAGCATTGAGTCCAGTTTTTCAGAAGTGGTTACGACTATATCTGCTGTATCAAGGTACTCTCCTTCATCATCCATGTCGCCTACTGAGATCTTGACTTCTTGATCGCTGTATCTCTCTTTGAAGTCCTCATATTTCTCTGAAGCTAAGGCTTTCAGAGGTACGATGTATACTGCGGTTTTATCTTGCTTGATAACCTGCTCTACCATCGCAAGCTCGGCGATAAAGGTCTTACCTGAGGCTGTTGGCGCAGCTACTATCATGTCCTGGTTTTCGAGAAGCCCTGCTTCTACAGCTTTTTCCTGTGGTGGATTAAGCTCGGTTATCCCTGTTTCAAGGTAGTCTTCCTTGATATGAGAAGGTAGTTCCAGTTTTTGTACTTTCACATTCTAATGTTCGCAGTGAATTCTTATGAGAAAACCGGTTGTTTATTCTGTTAGGTCGACTGTGTTTTCCACTGAACTGTTTACGGCTTCTGTGAGTTTTTCGTCCATCTCTTCTTCTACACCTATCAGCACCGATTTTAGAGGCCAGCCGCTCATCTTGTTGCTTAGTTTCTGAAGGAATTCTATTATCAGGTCTTCATCGTTGTAGATTGAAAGTGTGGAGATGGTGTCGAAGATTATCATCGCGTCTCTGTCTTCTGGCTTGGCTTCTACTGCATCGTCCAGCTGCATGTTCACCTGGTTGATATCTTCAGGATCGAAGAAAACGGTGTTTTTGACATTTTCAGGTGCCTCTCCCGAAACCTTTGTTGCCATATCGAAGAACAGTACTTTTTCAGTATCTATGTCTCGTTCCTCTAACATGCTCTTGACTTTCTTGCTTGTCTTTATGCTTCCGATATATACTACCAGGTTTCCGTCATTTGTTACTTTCTCTATTGTTTCGTTTACGAAGTTTCTCAGGTCCGGCGAGTTTATTGATACATAAACCGGTTCCTGATTCTCCAGATCTGCCACTTCTTCAGGGTAATCCATAAATCGACTCTGGAAATAACTGCTTTTTTCCTGTTATTAAATTTTCCGGAATCAAGCTGTTTGAAACCGGTTTAAGAAAACTTTAAGTTTGAAACAGAGACAGTTAGTTTACATGAGTGCGATGGAATGCAGTGAATGTGGGCATGAATTCCCCTCGAAGAAGGCACTGAAAGCACATGTATCAGCAAAACACCCTGATATGAATCCGAACAAGGTCGGAGAACAGCAGGAGGAAAGCGAGAGCGGTGCTGAAGAGGAAGGAAATCCGTGGTCTGAGTTCAATGATGACTCTGAATCGGACACTGATGAAGACGGGGAAGAGTTTACTGCAGGGCAGAAAGACGAGTACATCAGAACCGGTGTTAGCGGTCTCGACCATCTTTTCGGAGACGGAATCAGGAAAGAGAATGTAGTACTTGTCGCAGGAAATCCTGGTTCGGGTAAGTCAATATTCAATCTTCAAATGGCCAATCATGCCGCGAGAAACGGTGAAAAAGTTCTTTTCATGAGCTTTGAGGAATCACCTGACGCTCTTATCAGCCATATGGAAGATTTCGGTTGGGATGGACAGAAACATGTTGATGAAGGAAATATCGTAATCGAAACATATGATCCCTTCGATGTATCTCGTACCGTCGAAGCATTATTCAAGAAACAGAGTGGAGAGCTTGAAATCGATACTAAGCCTTTGATGTTCGGAGATCTCGATGAAGATGTAAATTCATTCGATCGTGTTGTAGTTGACTCCTTATCCGCCATCTCAGCAGGTTTCTCAGAAAAATCGAAGAACTACCGTCTTTATGTAAGAGAACTGTTCAACTTATTCGCTGAAGTCGGTGTTACCGCGTTTGTGATCGCTGAGTCCCAGACTATCCCTGATCAGATCACGGAATCAGGTCATGCAGAGTTCTTGGCTGACGGAGTACTTTTAATGTACAAACAGCAGAGCAGCCGTGGAATGCAGATCTACAAGATGCGTGGAACCAACTTCGAGGAGAAGATCGCACCTATGACAATAGAAGGTGGCGTAGGACTCAATGTAAGACATAAGGATTCGTTCTTCGGAAGCGGAAACGACGATTCAGGCGGAATGTTCTAATTATCGTGAACTTCTCCCTTGTGAATATGCATACCGCGTTCCGTATCGAAAACATCTCCACATACAGGACACGCTACACCTTCATCTTCTGAACTTTCTTCTTCCGACTCATCCTCATCTTTGTGCTGCTGTGTCTCATGGATGTGAAGTCCTCTCTCAGTACCGAAGCTTTCACCGCACTCGTCACAGCTCCACTCGTCTTCATTCTCATCCTCCTCTTGTTCTGAAGGATCGAATACCTCAACTTCCTCATGTGTCTCCGATTCATTGCTTTCCTCATTATCTTCTTGACTGGTTTCGTCTTCTTTCTCTTCACTCTCCTGATCCTTCTGAACTTCCTTATCTTTCTGCTCCTCTACAGGTTCTTCGCTCCTTTTTTCTTCCTGCTTCTTCTCTGGCTCTTCTTCTTCCTTGGGTTCTTCTTCTATCTGTGTATCTATTTCTTCTTCCTCATCTACCGTTGTGTCAAAGAGCAGTGAGCGGCGTTGCTGTATCTTCCTGTTGATTAACTCTATGTCTTCGACAACATCTCTTCTCATCTCCTCAAACCTGTCAAGTTTCGTTTCGAACTGGATTGAAGAACCCTCTTTACGCATGTAATACTCCTTCTGTATATCTGTGATCAGTTCTTCTAGAACATGCTCCTTAATCCGTTTCCTCTTCTTCCTCTTCAGCAACCTGTAAGTATTGAATTCTTTGAAAATTAATGTAGCGACTAGAAGACCTAGGAGGGTGCTTGAAATAACTTTCAAGGTATTTGATCTTACATAATTAACTGCAGCATCTATTCTAGCGGTTAATGCCTCTTGCTGGGCTGCTGCAAAGCTCTGTATCTGTGTTCTTGCAGACTGTGCTTCTGATATTGAGCTGTAACCTTCTTCTACATGTGCGTCTGCTTCCTCAAATCTCTGGCTCTCAAAGTCAACCTCTGCGGCCTCAAGCTCCTGCTTGGCTGAAGTAAGGTTTACACTGGTATCTTCTAGTTCCTGTATACGCATGCTTAATGCCTCAATACGGTCTGAAGCCCTAATAGCTCTCTGCTGTATCGTCGATATCTGTTCTGTAAGCTCGATGGCTCTCGAGTAATCTGCTGTACCTCCTTCTTCAGCAAAGTTTTTCTGAGCTAGGTACGAGTTGTTCGCTGTTTCCAGCAAGTTTTCAACTCTTTCAGTAGGAATACCTTCTTCCTGCATTAGGTCAACCTCTTGCTGTGCGTCCTGGATTGCAGAACTGGTTTCGTTCGCGGATTGAGCTGAAGCAGCTCCTGTGAATACTACTATCAGTGCTATGAAAGCTGTTATTTTTCTCATTCTGTTTTACCTCCGCTTGAAACTAATGGTATTTTCTCCATGATTCTTCCTGCAAGGCTCTGTGATCTTACCTGTGCCTTAGCATCAATCTCTGCTATTTCTCCCTCGATCTCTGAGAGTCTCTCAGTAAGTTCCTGTACTTTCTCCTGGTAGATCTCGTCGTCGCTGATGTTTCCTTCAAGGTAGTCTCTCTGTGTTTCTTCAATCAGGTTTCTGAGCTGGTCTCTTTCCTGGGCAAGGCTGTCGCGCCGCTTGAAGTTCGTGATATTTGCCTTCTCTGTTTCCAGCTCTACTCTTTCCTCGATTATCTGCACTATTTGCTCGTTGTAATCGTCTACGCTGTCTTCATATTCGGAGAGCGAGATATCTTTCTCTTCGAATGCTTTCTTCTGTTTCTGGATCTTAAGATCTTCTATACTTTTCTCCTCAGATTCAAGATCTCTCAGTCTCTTTCTGATCTTGTAAAGTCTGTATCTCAGCTTCGCAGCGAAGGCGACGATCGAGAATATTATTATCGCAGCAAGTATCTTTTTCCAGTTAGATCTTATCTCGTAAACCCAGTTAACTTCTCCTGCAGTTTGAAGCTGGTATGTGCTCTCTGCTTCTTCAAGTCGGTCGGCTGCGGTGGTGTAAGCTCCTCTGTCAAGTGCTGCTTCTGCCAAGCTTGCAATCTGCCGGGTTCGACCGACTGAAAGTCCTGATGCCTCTGCTGATTTTATCTGTTTTTCAAGTTCTCTGAGCCCATCTCTTGTATCCTGCGCTGTCTGGTAGCTGCTCTGCAATTCCTCGTAGTTCTCTCTAACGGAAGCATAGTCTCCTGACTCAAGGTTATTTTCTGCTTCGCTGACCAGGCTTTGAAGATCTGCTGTTGAGAGATTTTCGTTTCTCATATCTTGGATAAGCTGTTCGGACTGGTTGAGAAGTTCTGAGGCGTTATCTTTTGGAATAGCTCTTACTCCTAGAGAGATATCTTTGTTGAGTGTGAATCCGAAGTAGTCTGCGTAAGGTCCTTCTCCGTCGATTCCTTTCCCTGTTATGTTGAAATTAAGGTCGTAGTCCCCGGTTTGGAAGTACTCAGGTGCCGTTATCTGAACTGTGATGTTCTTGGACTCGTTGATGTTCACTCTTCCAAGATCGGGGTTAGCTAACCTGAGGTACTGGCTTTGAATTCCTTCAACATTTGCCGTGATGTTTGTCAGGTTGAAACTGGTTGGGTTCTGGAAACGGACTGTAAAGTTCTGATCCTGTCCTCTGACAATCTCAAAACTCTCTGAAGTATTGAATATCTGGTCTGAACGCTGCTCAACTTGCTCACTTGAAGTCGGACCTGAACCACCTCCTCCTGCAAATCCGCCTCCTCCGTCTTCCTCTATTACTCTGGTGTTGTTCTCTGCTTTCTCGACTACCTCGACTTCGAAGGTTTCGTTGAACGATCTTTCCTTCTCTACAGCCTCAACGAAGACGGTCTTTGTACCTGTTGAAGCATTTGCAGGTATGTCTACGACTGTGCGGTTTGTCTTTGAGGATCCTGCAGATATATTGCCGATACTGTAACTGTTTCTGGAGACTGTCCATTCCTCTGGGAAGCTGTATTCTACCTCTGTAAGGTTAGAGTATTTGGTTCCGATGTTCTCTATCTTGGTTGAGAAAACTACATCTTCATCTTCCTGTGTTACCGCTCCTGGGAAGCTTACTCCTTCACTTATCTGCAGGAATGGTCCGTCCTGAATGAATCTGGCTAGGCCGCTGATCTCATCATACCCTGGCTCTGGAACAGGATCTCCCGAATTGGTTTTTGAGGAAGTCAAGTTCAGATTAAATGTACTCGTCAGACCATTCGAAAGATCGTTGTCGTTGAGACTTGCTGTAGCCTTAATACCTTCCTTTTCGCCAGGTGCAACTGTTACGCTGGAAGTGTTGAAGTCTATATTAAGATTGTCTGAACCTTTGTCTGCTACGCTGATACTGTAGTCAATGTCTGTATCTCCGTTGTTTTCTATCACTATATCTCTGAACTCTATACTGTTGCTTTCTAATGTACTCCGTTTACTGCTTCCGATGCTCAGAGGAGTTACGAACCAGTTGCTGTCTACTGCTACTAGCTGTGTGCGGTTGACGGTCTTCTGATTTCCTGCCGAGTCTTCAGCCAGTACTCTGAACTCGTATGTTGCTTCTTCGGTTGGTGTAAAGCTCCCCTGGTATTTTCCTAGATCTTTAGTCATGTCTTTCGCGTTCCAGGTGTTCGATGTGTTCTTACGGTACTGGAGGTCTACATTCGTGACTCCGACATTATCTACTGCTGAAGCGTTCACATCTATAGGATTATCGGGATCGAAGTTTGCCTGACTGTTCGGATCTACACTGAAACCGGAAATAACAGGTGGTTCGATATCCTCAACACTGACTGAATCACTGTACTTTTCGAGGTTTCCAAGATGATCGAAAGCATAGACTGTGTAATCAAGAGTTCCGGCACTGATATTCTCTGCTTTGATAGTTTTGTTAGCCCAGTCCCCGTTCTCCAGATTTACTGTCTTGTTGGTATCCGTCTGACTATCGTATATAACCACTTTATCCATGTAGAAGTTGTCGCTCCACTTGGAGTAGATAGTCACATTATCATTCTGTTCAAGAGTTGTTTCTGTGCTATTGCTTATGTTCAAACCATTACTGCTTTTTGATGGACTCGTGATGTCAACTAGGAAGCTTTCAGTCTCTGAGATATTATCGCTTACTGTATTAGAGGTGTAAAGATCTCTAGCAGTTATATTCCATGTGTATTCTCCATCTGAAAGTGTTTTCGATATGCTTTTCGAAGCTATACTATCATCGTTCACCACTCTACCATCTTGATCGTAGATATCAAGATCGTACTCTAATGTGTCTCCGTCGGCGTCGCTTGCGTTCCAGAAGAGGCTTACAGCGTCCTGAGTCAGGTTTTTGTCTATAGGTCTGTAGAGATCAATATTAGGAACTTCGTTCGGAACAGTATTGGAGACTGAAGTTGTAGCTGTCTCACTGTTATCGTCACTGAAATCTACACCTATATTTATATCTTCAAGAGGCTCCATCCAGTAATCATCAGGATCAAAGGTCTGAGTACATTTAACCTCGCTTGCGTTACCATAGCCTGTATTCGGAGCTGGAGTTTCTTGAGCTGAATTGGAGTTGCTGTCGGAGACAGTGAATGTGCAGGAAATGATATCTGAGTCGCTGTTTATATCTGCGGCAACTGCAGAGACTGTGAATTTATGGTCTGAATTGTTCTCAACGGTTGCCTGTTCGCTGATGTACGGAGCAGAGTTCTGAATAGTCTCGGTTGTATCGACAAGCTTGTAGCTGCTGGTTTTTCCGTATATATCTTCTGCCTGTACGCTCACTTCCCATTCCTCGCCTTCTGATGTGGAATCGGGTTCGACGGTTCTACTGGTTATTATGCTGCTCTCTCCTACTACTTTCCATTCATAGTTTGCCGAGATGTTGTCTCCCTCTGGGTCAGAGAGATCGTAGGTCACATTCAGTCTTTCATCGGTTTCAGGACTCGTAGGTGTAATCTGGATATTGCTTACTGAAGGCGCTTTGTTTGGTATGCTGTGAGATTCAGTGGGTGTTGAGATTGTGGAGCTGCCATCACTGATTTCCATGTAGATATTAAGGCTTTCACCGACTTCAAATCCTTCTATACTATTATCTATACCGTTATATGTGATATTTACTTTCTTCGAGTCTATTTGTTGGATATCTGCACTGTATTCTTTGCTTGTTTCTCCGTCAGAAATATGCAAAGTGGCTGTTGTTATGTCGTCCCAACCGTCATCGTCTCTAGCCACTGTCCAGAGATCAAAACTATGGCTGGTTTCTGAATCGCTGAACTGTAATCCTTTGACTATCTCTGGAGTTGCTTCACTCGTAGTAAAAGAACCTGTTAGACTATTCGTTTCAAAACCGTCTCCTGCAATTACAGTCCAGTTATAGGAAGTGTCTTCCACAACATCGAAATCGCTCGAGTTCCAGTAATCTCCGGAAGTGGAAGAAGATATATTTTCTTCGTTGATTTTCTTTGTACCGCTGCTTTCGTCCCAAACTGTGAATTCTGCCCATTCGACTGTGTTCGTGGAGTCTGTTATATCTGCGAAAATATCTGTACTGCTTGTACCTGTTAATTCATTAGGTGGCTCTGATGATCCTGCATTGTTTATGGATGGTTCTTGGTTCATCGTGAAGCTTTTAGCCGTGGTTCTAGGGCTGCATCCGTATGGATCACATGCTTTGAGCTCTAGGTTGTATGTTTCTCCGTCAAGTAGTTCTACATTCTGTCCGAGGTTCATGCTGCTTCCTTCAGACTTGTTGAGAGTATTATCTAGGTTAGACGGATCTGATGAGGTTCCTACATAGGCCTGTATCTCGATATCGTCACCCTCGTCATCAGAGGGATTGTTCCAGTTTATCGAGAACTGATGATCTACCACATTGTTGCTATCGCCTACATCTAGAGTGACTCCCGAAGGAGCGCTTGGTACGCGGTTAGGTATAGTCTCTGATTGGATCGTGCTGTTAACCTTTGCTCTGTATTCGTCTGTGATCTCTACTTTGGTGTTTATCTCTTCGTTGACCTTGAAGCCAGATATCTGGGAACCTATATCGTTGAATGTACATTCTGCGGTTCCTGTATCTACGGGTGTTATGGTTCTGGTGATGGAGTTGCCGTCTCCATCGCTTATGTAGGCTGTACAATGTCCGTTTGTCAGGTCTTCTATGCTGTCTCCGGGGTTGAAATCTGCTGTAACACTGAAATCATGGCTGTCGCTAGAGGGATTTGAGTCTATTTGGGCGAAGGTTGGAGGGTTGTTTGGTATTTCGAATGTTGTACTTGTACTTTCTACTTCTGTACCTGTTATATCTGTGAAACGGGAGAAAACTGTTATGGATTCTCCAACCTCGAAGCCGCCGATACTGTCGTCGATTTCATCTGAACAACTTACTTGGTTGTCTGTAGCTCCATAGTTTATGCTAGGATTTAGTGTTTCAGTATTTCCATCTGTATCTTCGGCCACGATACTACATGTTTCGAAGTCTCCTTCTCCATCTTGATCGCTGGCTTCGCTTGTGAAGGTGACGCTGTGTGAGTTCGATGAGATCTCTTCGTCCACACTATCTATAACCGGTTCGTTGTTCGGGAGGGTGTTGGTTTTGTTGTCTGTGTTTACAGTTATTCCGTTCTCTCCTTCGAACTTGATTCTGAAGTCTACTACATCTGAAGGTGTAAGAACTCCCTGTTTTTCGTAGCCTACTCCTTCAAGGCCCGTGTCTATAGTTGAGTTACATGAGGCTTGATCTGAGTCTCCGAAAGTGGTCGTAGGAGTTACATCAGTTGCTTTACTCCAGCCTAATCCCTTGGGCCTGTAATATACTTCACAGTTTGAGACTTTGTCGTCGCCACCGCTGTGAGTTGCAAAGGCAGAAATATCGAAGGAGTGTCCCGTTGAACTATTCTCTGCGCTTAGTTCTCCATCTATCTCCATGCCCGGCTGGTAGTTTAGGTTAGCAGAGTTAATCCGCCATGGTGTCTGTAGATCTGTGCTCGAGGAATTGAATTCGATTTTTGCACGGGCTGAAGCGTCCAGCTTTACATTGTAATTATTGTTTCCTTCTGTCAGGTCGATTACCTGTCTGTCTACTATGTTGTCTGAGCTGTCTAGAGCTTTTAGAGTGGCATCAAGATCCATATCTGTTGGAATGCTTGTGGTATCTACATCCAGGCTGTTCCATGACTGTATCTGGCTGCTTCCGCTGTTTATTATCTCAGAACTGTAGCGTGCAGAATCGTGATAAGTGGTTTTAGTCAGGTTCCAGTCATCGAAGCGGGCCTCAACAAGTTCTCCTGAACTATGTGAGGTTGAGATTATTCCTACATCCTGTATACTTTGTATCCCTGAAGGTGATGCGGAGTTTACTGTCGTCCATGTGTCCCCTCCGTCTGTGGAACATAATCCTGTTAACTGATTTCCATCTTTGACCATTCTTACCTTGACAGGTTCAGTGTAGCTTGTACAGGCTTCTTGGTTAGAGTCAAGGTATCCATCTCCATTAGAGTCGTACTGGAAGCTGACGCCGTTTCCTGGTGTTGCAGTGATGACTGCATAGCCGGTGGCTGAGGCTGATGCTGTCATGTCGTTTTTCACAGCGATACCGGATTTTGCCCAGTCGTTCACATTGTCTTGCTGATATGTTACGGTGAGTGTGGTCGTCCAGTCCCCTGATATATCTTCTCTATATACTGCACCATATTCATCATCATCTGTCCATATGTCTGCACCGCCAGCGAATATCTCTAACTGTTCATTAGTTTCGTCAAAACTAGTTCCACTATCTTGGTCTTGGTCTGTGGTCAGCCATTTGGGATTTAGGGAGTTGTCGTTGAAGTTGTCGATTATCTTTTCTTTCTGTAGGAATAGGTTTCCGTTCTGTACTGTGGTGTTTTCTGTGGTTCCTTTGTTCCATTCTGTGTCTGTGCTTAACTGGTAATCGGATGCTGCTCCTGCAAAGCTTGTTAGAACTGTTATTGAGATTATTAAGGCTATTTTGGCAATCTTTGTTCCTTTTGCTTCTGGCTGTTCTGTTTCTGTTACTGTCATCACGCAGGTATACCGTGGAATTTGTTTTCTTCCATATTAAATGTTCCAGCAGTTGAATTTGTCGCGGTTCGAATTCCTTACTACATCTAATTTAAACCTGTACAACCAATTTTACTGTATGTTTCCTGTAACAGTTTACAGCCACTGGATATGGTCAGCTCTTATTTTCATGGCTTTCCTGGCTGTTTACAGAAAATACCGGCAGAATCAAAATGAAATGCTCAAAAACTTCGCCATGTTCTTCCTAATCTGGTCTCTGCCGTTCTTCGGGCTTATGGCAACGATGTTCGCTGCCGGAATCTACTTCAACATGGAAATACTACTAAGCCTGGGTTATGTTGTACCTCATATATTTGCATTTATCTCTGTGGGCTATCTGTGGAAAGTTCAGAGCAGTATAAACTTCCCGAAGTACGAGAAGCTGTTCTGGGGATTCGTAGCCTACGGCGTAGGTATAGGCTTGTTCGGAATAATGAACTCGCCTGAAGTCACGGTGATGAATGGTGATCTCCAGTACAGTGCAACAGTTTTCAACCAGTTGATACCGGCGGGTATGACGATTTCAGGTCTGTTGATTTCCGGAAGCAGCTTTTACTCTGCTTACCTGACGAAAGGCGATACGAGGAAGAAGCTCAGCTTAATCGGAGTAGGAACGGTACTCTGCTTGATTGTTGCATCTATGCTACATAACTTCGGTTATGCGGTAGCAGGAGAGGTAACAAACATGGTTTGGATAGGGATTTTCCTGGCTGTAGCTTACTGGCAAAATCTTCAGAACAGGATTCAATCTTTCAGAGGTAATTAAATTGGACTACAAAGAACTTGTGCAGGTGATGATCGAACAGTACCACGATATGGTGGGTGATGTAGCTTACACCCAGGCAAAGAGAGTGGAAAACCTTGAAATGGATGAAGACAATCAGGTAACCTCCAATCTGAACGAAAGCGATGTAGAGGAACTGTTAGATGTCTTCAGTGATGTGATAGGCCAGGGAGCGGTCGGAGTAGGTAGAAGAGCAGTAAAGGAGGCCTATGAACAGGATGAATCAGTAAGCGATCTTGATATACCGGAAAAAATCAGGCCTAAGGAACTGAAGGCGGAATCCTTCGCATCAGCTCTTTAATCCTCTTTCCAATCCAGTTTTTCTCTTAGTTCCTCCAGCGACTCTGAATTCTTGACAGCTCTCCCGAACTCCCGTATCTCCTCAATATCTATAGATTCCGGGAAGTAACCTTTCTGATCCTCATAACCGTCCAGTAAACCTGCCTGCTTCAGACCTTTCAACACGACCCCGGCTGTTTCCTTCGGTACATCTTCAAGCCTCTCACCTATCTCATCAGAGTTGAAGAAACCGCTTCTCTTCTCACTCATCTCCTTCAAACCATCGTATACTTCATCGATGTAACGATGCATCTTCCCGTACATAGCCGGGTCAAAATCCATTATATCACGGCTTACCTCAGGTCTGTTCTCCTCAATCGATCGGCTCATCTCACTGATTTTCCTCGCGGTACTGGCGCCCGAGCTCTTCATATGGGACATGAATAGTTTCCGCAGCTTCTCGTAATCGTGGTCAGGGTGATTTTCCAGGACCTGTTCCGCGGCCTCTCTGATATCTACTTCTTCATCTTCAGGTTCCTGCGGCTGAACATCAAGTTCGTTCTCTACTCTTTCCCATGCAACTCCGTCCAGAAGAACTGCTTCCCAGGTCTTAGGATTATTACCGGTGTAAATCACATGCCGGGTTTCATCACTCTCCGTCATGTACTTCAAAGTCTTTCCAACCAGTTGAGGGCTGTAATCGTCCAACCTGTCGGCGATATCCTGGCTGGTGAAGCTCGAGGTTTCCTCAGACGCATATTCTTCTATCTCGGGTAGGACATCCTTGAGGTATCTTTCTTCCCAGGTCTTACTCATGGATTTATCTAGGTGTGGAATCCGGTTTCGCTGGTTTGGATCCGCATCAAATCCTGAAGAGGTGCTTCTTCGTAAACCTCACGGATATCTTCTCCTTCAGGATACTCTTTCAGTCCGAGAAGCCACGGGAACTGTTTCGCGGCTTCTTCTCCCAGGTTCAGTGCGTCTTCACGGTATGAGAAGTTTCCTTCAGGAGTGGAACGCAGGTTTACAAAGTACTGCAGCTGATCGAATCCCATGCTCATCGTAATCGTGGTCATGGTCGCCATCGGAAGGATATACTGCGCCTGAAGCGGAAAATCCTCTCTTATCTCTTTTTCAGCTTTGTGTGCGATTTCCATGGTTTCATCGAATAGTTCTTGTGCCTCTTCCGGAAGATCATCGATCAGGTCCGGACGGTAGTATCCCATGTCTAGGCTGTAGATGTTTTCCCCTCTATCGTTTTTCTGATGTCTTCTGAGATCTCTTAGTGCGCCGATATCTGTCTTGATCTCGAATGTGATTTTCTCTATATCGAGTTCCTCGTTTCTGCCGACCCATTCATCGTATTCTCCACGGTTTTCAACTTTTCTCTCAAGCATATCGATTTTTTCCTCATAGCTTTTTTCCTGTGCTTCCTCAAAGGCCTGTGAGAAACCTAAACGGTTATTCTCCTTGATGATATGTGCTACGACTTTGTCTAGAGTATTTTTGGGTTTAGAAATGATTTCGACGCCTTTTTCAAGTTTCTTTGTTTCTTTGCTGGTTTCCATATCTCCCTGGTACAAATGGAGTTTGTCGCTGCGGTAGCTGCTTTCTTCAGTATACTTCAGAAGTGAGGGTGCTATGTCTCCTCCAGCATCTTCAATTTTATCCGCTGAGTTCTGTATCTCTGCTAGTGGGTGTCCTTTCCATGAGCTGATATCGAACTCGGTGCTTCTGGCGTCTACCGCCCACGCGATATTGGTCTGGATGGCCTGTGGTAGTAGGAACCGTGCGATATCCAGGGCTTTTCCATCTATCTCTCTGTCGTACTTTCTTTCCAGGAAGCTGTCTGATTTCTCCTGTGTTTCCTCATCCTGGTCTTCAAGCCATTCATCGAACGGTATCTCTTCTCTGTAGTATTCTTTCGCGATTTCGGTGAACCTTTCATAGTTCTCCGTCATCTCCTCGATAGTATCAGTGTATGTGTCTGAGTGCTCGCTCTCCATTACATCGGGATCCTTGTAGTAGTTCTCCTTGTCGAACTCGACATACCTTGTGGATTGTTCGATGAAGAAGGCGAGCTGGTCCTCTGCCAGTTTCCTTGCGAATAGCTGGCTTACATCGTTGGCGACGAAAGGTATCCAGACTGTGTTGGCGATTGATTTGTGGCCGTATGTTCCGTAGTATTTCTCGAAGAAGCTTCTGGATTTCTCCAGCCCGGCCTCCAAAGCGTTCTGCGGGTGTTCGAAACCTTTCTCTGAATCTTCTTCTGTGGTGGCTGCTAGTTTTTCGAGGCGTTCTTCTCCGCCTTCCATCTTGTGGCCGCGGACTTCTCCTTTGATTGCGTCAAGTAGGTGTTCTCTGACATCTTTTGGGCTTCTTGAAAAGAATGAGCCGAATGCGCCGAATATTTCCGGGCTTACATTCTTGACTGCGTAGATGTCTTCTTCTGTATGGGTTACAAAGTTTGAAAGCGCTTTTTCCTCTTTTTCCGAGAACTCTGCTATTTTCCTTCCCCTCCTTAACCAATTGGTTCCAGCTCAGTTATTTTATATTTTGAGAACCGAAAACCGCTAACCTTTGAATCCGTTCTCAGATCCAAAAAATGTACTCTGCCAGATGTATCTTTTCCGGCTTTCAACAGATGTAAAAAACACTGAACGGGATATCAACATGTGAACCGTCCAAAAATCTTCCAGTCACGCGAGAAAGAGAAGAAATTCTTCAAATGGACGCTAGCGTTCGTGGCGTTTTCGATAATAGCTTATTTCCTAACTCAACCGTACCACCAGCTGCTGTACGATGTTGAAGCACTGAGAAACTTCATCGAAGGCTTTGGAGTCTTCGGACCTCTCGTACTAATCGCACTGCAGATAGCACAGGTAATAATCGCGCCTATACCCGGTCCGGTCGTAGGAGCTGCCGCAGGATACGCATTCGGAGTTTTCTGGGGAACAGTCTGGGGATTCATAGGACTGACTATTGGAAGTACCCTGGCTATCGTCCTGGCGAAGCTCTACGGAAGACCTTTCGTGGAAGATGTAATAGCAGATGAAACACTGGACAAATTCGATTACCTTGCAGATGAGCACGGATTCCTGCCATTCTTCCTTCTATTCCTGCTACCAGGATTCCCGGACGACGCGATCTGCTTCATAGCAGGACTGACAGATATAGATGCCAAAAAACTGATACTGATGGCAAGCTTCGGAAGAATACCAGGACTTGTATCACTTACAGTGTTCGGTAACAGTCTGGCGGTCGGAAACATGACTGTGATGATTATTACAGGGCTGGCAGTAATCGCTGTCAGCACAGCGGCTTGGTACCTCAGAGAACATGTGGTTCAGCCGGGAGAAAAAATAAGAAGCCCTGTAAAGGCGATAAGAGAAAAACTGGGAATCTAGTACTCTACTTCTGAGCCCTCATACAGAGGATACTCCTCAAGCAACTCACTTACACGCTTTCTCACTTCTCCTCGGACAGACTCGTCTTCAGGATTCTTCAGAACCTCTCCGATCATCTCCCCGATTTCACGAAGCTCCTTCTCTTCCATACCTCTAGTTGTCAGAGCAGGTGTTCCGATCCGTACTCCGGAAGTAACCATCGGAGGTTCCGGATCATAAGGCACAGCGTTCTTGTTTGCAACTATATTTGCATCCTCTAACGCCTTTTCACCTTCCTTACCTGTCACTTCTTCATCTCGGAGATCAACCAGAACCAGATGGTTGTCTGTACCGCCTGAAACCAGCTTCAGGTCGTGCTCCCGTAATCCTTCCGCCAGAGCCTTCGTGTTCTTCTTGATCTGTTTGGCGTAGTCTTTGAACTCTGGTTTCATGGCTTCCTTGAAACATACAGCTTTTCCAGCTATCTGGTGCATCAATGGTCCTCCTTGGCTGTATGGGAAGACTGCTGAATCGATTTCATCTGCGTATTCTTCCTTGCATAGGATCATGCCTCCGCGTGCTCCTCGGATTGATTTGTGTGTGGTGGTTGTGACGATGTCACAGTGTGGGAACGGCTGCATGTGTTCATCAGCGGCTACAAGCCCTGAAATATGTGCTATATCTGCCATAAGCAGTGCGTCGACCTCGTCCGCGACTTCTCTGAACATCTCGAAGTCGACTTCTCTTGGATAGGCTGAGTACCCGCATACGATAAGATCGGGGTCATGTTCTTTCGCAGCCTCTAGAACATCTTCTTTCTCGAATCTTCCCGTTTCTTCGTTGATCGGATATGTTCCGAAGTCGAACATGTCCCCTGACATATTTACACTGTGACCGTGTGAGAGATGTCCTCCGTGAGAAAGTACCGGTCCCAGGATCTTTCCGTCCTTTCCGACCAGTTTTCCGTATACTGCCAGGTTTGCTGTTGAACCGCTGTGTGGCTGTACATTTGCGTGGTCTGCTCCGAAGATTTCACATGCTCTTTTTCGGGCCAGGTTTTCGACTTTGTCGTGGTATTCACATCCTGCGTAGTATCTGTTTCCGGGGTAGCCTTCTGCGTACTTGTTGGTCAAGACGCTTCCCTGTGCCTGAAGTATCTGTTTAGGTACAAAGTTTTCCGAGGCAATCATCTCCAAGGACTCGCTTTCCTGCCGTTTTATCTCGTTCTTAAGGGCTTTGTGAACTTCGGGATCTGCTTCAGAAAGATCTTCGTGTTCCATCAACTAATTATTGTGGACGAATTTCTATGATTCTTTCGGTTTGGTACAGATGAAACTGACGAAATCACTTCCCCGACTGCTTTCGTTAACTTGTTTTCTCTCGATAAAGAAGCCTGCGGATTCGAACATTTTCCGGGCTTCATCCATCTCTACAGGGTATTCTTTGACCCTCGAACTCCATTTCTCGTTCAGTTTTGCTTCCTCAGTTCCTATCTTCATACTGACGAAAAGATCTCCTCCCGGGTTTAGTACTCTGTAGAACTCGTTAAGCGTCTTTTTCATTTCAGCGGGTGGAACGAAGAAGATTGAAGCTGATGCCCAGACGCTGTCGAACTTTTCATCACTGAAACCGAGATTTCGGAAGTCCATGACTTGGAAGTCTGGTTCAAAACGGTTTCTCGCGATCTTGATTAGTTCTTTAGAGATATCTATGCCTGTAGGCGTCAAACCTTTTTTGTAAAAGTACTCTGTGTCTCTACCATGGCCGCAACCGGCGTCGAGAAGTTTCTCGCCTGATTTCTCCGCGAATTCTTCTCTCAGTTCTATGAAGCCTTCTGCCAGGTTTTCATCGGTGTAGTGGTCAGCCTGTGATTCAGCATTTTTGTTATAGAACTTTTTCGCTGAATGATCCACGGGCATCACTCTTCTGCTAGCATCTGTACTACTAGCTGAAGTATCTGGACGAATACTCCCATGAATGCTGTGTAGATGCCGATTCCGTTGAGGAATGGCTTTCCGGGCCGTGTCCTTACCATGTAGATTTCATGTACAAGGTAGACTACGAAGCCGATTAGAGCCAGGAAGAATGCTACTACTGTAAGCATCGGGCTGAAGCTTCCTATAAGTGAGATTCCGAGTACGCCTAGGAATAGGTAGTTTGCGTATCGTCCCCAGGATGAGAAGTCGTGTCCTGTTCCGTAGACTAATAGTCCGGCTAGAAGTGCGATTATGATTGAGATTGCTCCTGTTATTGCTATTGCTGTTACCTGTGCTACCGGTGATACCAATAGGCTTATTATTCCGGCTCCGAATACTCCGTAGCCTAGCTGTATAAGTCCTGTTCCGGCTGCTGCGACTCCGAAGTTTTCCTGTCTGATTCCTCTTTTCGCTATGTATACTCCTCCGGATAGCAGGATTCCGTATACTATTACTCCCAGGAAGAAGAACCTTCCGAACAGCATTTCATTTACGGCTCTCAATGGTGTCGTTGCGAACATCATCATTACTATTATGTTCAGTGCTACGAGTCCGGTTCCTACTCCAAGACTCTTCAGTTCTCCTTTCTGGAACATAACAACTCAATTATAGTGGAAGGTTAAAAGGTCGGTGATAGGTTTCAAAACCTTTCAATGATTCATTCAATTCTGTGAAGGAACACGGTTACCCTGGAACTCTTATCGCGGTTGAAGGTGCTGATGGAGCAGGAACTACCACACAGTCCGAAAAACTAGCTGAGAAGCTTGATGCGGAATGGACTGCTGAACCTACTTCAGGGCCTGTAGGTAAGAAGATACAGGAGATGATCCGCTCCGATGATTATTCTGCCGAAGCTATTGCTTTGAACTTTGCGGCGGATAGGATGCTTCACCTTGAACAGAAAGTCATACCGCTTCTGAAACAGGGTAAGACGGTGGTCACGGATCGTTATTACCATTCTTCTATGACTTATCAACCGGCTTTAGGAGCTGATTTTGAATGGGTTCGGAAACTGAACAAGGACGCTTTAAAACCTGATTTGACTATTATCGTGGATGTTGAGCCGGAGGAGGCGCTTTCAAGGATTGAGGGTAGAGAGTTCGGTAAGATTAACTCTGATATTGAGGAGGATGATTCTCAGACTTCGCTCAGATCTGCTTCTGAAGGTACTGATGTTATTTTTGAGAACTTGAGTTTTGAGCAAGAGGTTATAAAGCGTTACAGGGATCTTGAAAGCCGGCTGGATGAAGATATCGTGATCGTAGATGGCTCTGAATCTATTGACCAGGTTTTTGATCAGATATGTTCTGCTGTAGCTGATAGAAATCTTTTTTAACCAGTTTGGTGTATCAGGTTTAATACAAAGGTGTCTTATGACCGATAAAGAACTCGAGGAAACGAACTCAGGTGTTAAGAAAAAAGGAGACTGGGAAGAGATCTCAGAGTTCGCCCGTGAAGTTGAGAAGGCAGTAGAGGACACTGACCTTGAGGACGACGAAGTAGAGGAGTACAACGACTGGCGTCCCAGAGAGGATGAAGATGAAAAAGATATCCGTGATAGAACAGCAGAGAAAGCAACAATCAAGGTTCCGCGGGAAAATGTTTCTGTAATAAATGAAGCCGAAGAAGCAGGCAAGAAGATCGCAGAGGCTGGTGGGAAGGCCAAAAAACTTGAATCGCCTAAAGACGATATATCGGATGGCTTCAAACAGTTCTGGACAGGTATGATCTACAAATCCGCCGAATTAATGCAGAATTTCGAGAAAGCTATCTACCGAAGATTTATGCTCCGTTTCAATCCTTACTACTACGATACTGCCAACCTGTCCGTAGATATGCGCAGCGACAGAAAAGGCGACTACCAGATGGATGTCAGCGTATCCGAAGACGAAGCTAGAGAGAACCTGAAAGAGAGGTTTAAAGACGAATAATGCTGGATATAATATTTGCACTGGCTATTATCGGCTCCATGTTCATGGGGATATCCATAGGAGCCTCCAGCGTAGCACCAGCATTCGGACCAGTTAACTCGTCAGGAACAGCGACAATACTCCGTTCAGCACTTCTAGCCGGTTTCTTCGCATTCCTCGGATCTGTTCTACAGGGAGCAAATGTAACAGGAACCATAGGAAAAGGTATCTTGGGAGCAGAACTGGCAGTCTACCAGGCAGTGATAGTACTTTTCATAGGGAGTGCACTCGTAATTACAAGCGTATTAACCGATTATCCTATGCCTACCGCCTTTACACTGGTCGGCGCAGTAATCGGAGTAGGTCTTGGTTTCAATTACGGTATATCCACGGGAGTGATGGGTAAGATAATGGCTTACTGGCTTCTCATACCGTTCGCAGCCGCAGGCCTGGGATACATCATAGCCCGGCTTCTGCAGAAATATGTTCCGAAGGAGGGCTCGGAAAAGAAGCTGAAGTACCTGATGCTGGTATCAGGATCTTACATGGCGTATACCGCGGGAGCAGGATCAGTAGGACTAGCTGTCGGCCCTCTTACCTCGCTTGATATTTCTCTAGCCGCACTACTTCTCCTTGGAGGATTTGCGATACTTATCGGAAGCTGGATGTACTCTCCACGGATAATCAAGGCAGTATCAGTCGACTACGCTAACATGGGTCCACGGAGATCGATTGCAGCACTTCTTTCCTCAGCACTTCTCGCACAGATCGGGATTTTCTACGGTGTACCTATCTCATTCAATGAGGCTATCATTGCATCTGTTATAGGGTCTGGGATGGTGGAAGGACGCTCAAATTATGACAGCGAGAAGGTTTCAAGAACTGTCGCAGCATGGACGGGAGCCTTCATTCTTGCTATTGCACTGGGATATGGTATATCTATGGCGGTTTCTTTCCTGGTGTAGAAATGAGTCAAATATTTGGGATTAACCCTGCAAATGGTTCTTATGCTGTCCGAAGAAGAGGTTGAAACGCTGAAAGAACGGCTTAAAGAAGAATTCTCAGATTACGAGGAGAAAGCAGGTGGCAAAAACTTCCGATACCATCATCTCACCTCGGTACATCAGTACGCTAAGAACATAGCTGAAACAGTGGACGAGGATATCGATATGCGTGTTCTTGAAACCGCAGCACTCTTCCATGATATCGGAAGGAAAGAAGATATAGAAGACGGCTACATGGACCCATTCGAGGGACATGAAGGCCACGACGAAAGAGGAGCCGAAATAGTTGCAGAGTACATTAATGATATACTAGATGAAGAACAAGTTGAACAGGTAGAGAAGATAATTGGCAACCATCACTCCGAGCCGGAGACAGTAGAGGGCAAGATTCTGCAGGACGCTGACCATCTTTACAGTTACGGAGTCCATGATCTGTGGAGAATGGTTCAGTATGGAGCACAGACCGGAAGAGAGATTGATGGCTTACCGGAATACTTCTGGGAAGAACTAGTTCCTCAGAGAGCTGAAGAACTGGAAACCTTCAACTTCGATAAAACAAGAGAAGTAGCCGAGAAACGATTGATCAAGTATCAGGAAGCAGTCCGGCAGTTCCAAGACGAGATAGAAGGGAGGGATTTCTGAATTGATTTGGCAGGGCCGGGATTTGAACCCGGGTCCGTACAGCCCCACTGTACGATTATAGTCCGCTAAACCACCCCGCCTGCTGAGTACATTAGAACGGTGTTGCTCCTTCTCTATAGGATGCGTATACATCGCTGAGGATGTGGCTGCTTAGCATGATGAGTGTTAGTGCGGCTAGTTCTGGTCCTGCGAAGTATGCTAGTCCTGTTCCGAGTACGAGGATGACGAAGTGTGATGTGTATCTCTGTGCTTCTCCCAGTGCTCCGTCCATGATCTCTGCGTTCTCTTCCATAGCTGTTTTAGGAGCTCTGAGTGCGTCTTTGAGGTGGTCCCAGTGTCCGTGGTTGTATCTTGCCCACAGGAAGTGATCTAGATCTATCAGCACTCCTATCGACAGTCCGTATACCGCAAGTACAGCGAAGCTTAGCAGGTTTTGTGTTCCGAATAATGCTGCTACCGCTGCGGGTGATAGGATTGCTGAGATCTTGAAGTGGTTGATGGATTCCATAGTATTTACTTGGGTTTCAACGGTTTTTAATCTCTGATTTTCCGGGGGGCAGACTTCTGATTATGTAGTCCAGGTCGAGGTCGTAGTCCTCGAACTCCCGGTTTATCTCCTTCGCTATCTCGGATTTCTTGGTGTGTCCGGGCTGCAGGGTGATGACTTCGTCGCAGTGCTGTTTTACTGCTTCTTCCGGTCCGGCCATTGGAACCCATGTATCTTCGATCTTGTATGGTCCTACTGCGCATTCGACTTTGGTGTTGTGGAGATAGTCGCGGTCTCCTCGGATGACGAAGGCGCCTTTCGTAAGGTACTCTCCGCTTTCCGGTTCCTTCGTAACCTGCTCAGGCTCCACATAGTATACATCTCCGGCGGTGATCCCGGCCTTCCAGTTCTTGGTGAAGGTTAGTGCAGCCTTTGCGGCCTGTTCGATGGATGACTCTGGTGCATCCTGTCCGTCTTTGATAACTACGCTTGGTGCGCCGTCGAAATCTGCATGAAGATACAGGTCGTTTGGATCCATATGCTTCTTTACAGCCATCTCGTTGGTCTGTGCGTCACGGCCGACGATCACGAGGTAGTCGTCGCTTGTGTAGAACCAGCGGTATTTCTCGAACCATTCCTTGCTCCGTTTCTGGGTCTTGTCTTCCATCACTTCTTCGACCTGTATATCTTCCTCACCAAGCTCCTCAAGCTTCTCCTCGGTCTTCTTGAGTGCTTTCTCCGCTGACTCGATTTTGCTCTCTGATTCCTTGGCTTTATCGTAGAATTCTGAGGCTGTTGCTTCCAGGTCCTGGTTCAGGTAGATCTTCAGGTTTTTATCGCCTACATCGACTGATATGAAGTTGTTCTGTTCGTTCAGAGAATTGATCTTCTCTGCTTCCTCGTTATCCGCGTCCTGAATAGTTTCCCTTGTCTTATCCCAGCCGTGTTCTTCGATTGCGTCCTCGATAGTATTCTTGATACGGTTAAGCAGCTGGTAGTTCTCGTATACTGCTTCTGCATCTTCTCGTTTCTGCTCTGCTGATTTCTTCAGGCCTTCGATTTTCCGTTCCTGCTGGTTTTTCTGTGCTTCCAGTCCCTGTTTTTTCTCCTGGAATGCTTCCCGTTTCTTCTTCTCTTTTTTCTTTCTCTCTTTTCTGTAAAAGTACTCGTCCAGTGCTTCCGAGAACTGTTCGAACTCTTCTGACTTTCTGTCGCTGTATGTTTCCAGGTGGAAGGGTGCAGCTCTCTGTGGGAAGTCGTGTTCGTCCTTGTAAAGTACAGGGCTGCGCTCGTCTTCAATCAAGGTCTTTATCTCTGTATTCAGTCTTTCCTTTTCTTCTTCGGTTAGTTCTGGGGTGTTCTTTTCTTTTTCTACGCCTGTCCGGCTGATTATTTCCTCTGCGTATGTTCCTCCGAGGCTGAGGTTGGATGCCAGTTTTCTGACTACATCGCCGTCTTCCAGGTTTGCTACATAGTCTTCCATCTCTCTGGGGTCCTGTGTGGGTTCAGGGTATTCGTACTTTTCTCCGATCTTGATCTCCCGGTCCTGCCAGATCTCTTCTCGCAGTGCGCCGATGATCTTGTCTTCCTTGGTTAGTACATAGTTTCCGCGGCCGTATATCTCGCATATGAGTTTGGTGTCGCCTGTTTCGATTTCGAGTATCCGGTCGAATCCTACCTGTCTGATGTTGGTTATCTTGCCTAGGTGTTTTCTGAGTTCCATGCAGAAGCCTGGAGGCCTTGTTGGGTTGTCTCGTTTGTATTTGGTTAGAAATGTGTAGTTTGGACCGATTATCAATCGTTTCTTTCCGTCTCCTGGTATGTATATCTCTAGTGTCAGTTCTTTTTCTCTTTGGTAGGCTTTCTGGACATGTCCGTCCTCAAGCTGTTTCAGGTCTTCCATCTGTATGGACAGGTCCAGGCTTGTAAGTTCCATAAGAAGTTTTCAGTCGGTGAGTTACAAAAAACCCTGTTTCAGAACATGTCTACGCCCTGCTGGTTTCCTTCTCTGCCAGCTTCCTCGTTCTCATACTGCTGCTTGAACTGCTGAGTACTTTCAAGACCAAAGTAATCTAGGAAATGCTCTGTCGTGTCAAGTATGGCGGTTCGGCCGTCTTTCTCCTTGCTGATGAAACCTCTCTCAACAAGCTCTTTCACATGCTGGTAGGCCCGATTACCTCTTATATCCACGATATCTGTCTGCTCTACAGGCGCGTTGTACGCGATCAGGCTGAGTGTACGGACCTCGGCCTTGGTGAGATCCTGGTGTGGTGCCAGGTGTTCTACCTTGTCGATGTGCTCATTTTTGACCTTCATCTCGTAGCCCTGCGGTGTCTCAATCATCTCAAGGCCACGGTTCTCTTCATCCAGTTCCTCTCTGAATTCCTCTATAAGCATGTCTACATATCCCATGCTTCCGAGGCTGAGGATATCTGCGATTTCTTCCTTGTCTATAGGTTCTTCTGCCAGGTATAGTGCTGATTCGAGTAATGCTTTCTTTTCTTCCATCTCTATGCGTCCACCTCTTCGTCAGGTTTGACCTCTAGGTCTCCGAGGAACTCCTCCTGTATAAGCTCTACTTTCTGATCGTTTTCCAGGTGTAGTATGTGTTTGAACTTTTCGATCTTCTCTTCATTATCATTTTGCTCAATCAGGTTGTTGAAGTCAATTTTACGCCGTGTCTTGCTGCTGACCAGTCCTTTGATGCTTGTTAGCAGATTGTTCAGCTTGGATTCAAGGTCGTCTTCATCCATCTCAAACTGTTCATCTATCTGTTCTCTTCTCTCAACTCTCTGCTCACGCTGCTCCTTTACCTCCATGGCGTCTCGGAGTGAGTCTTTTAGTTCCTCTAAATGTACTCTGCGTTTTGGTTTCTGCTTTACAGGGATCTGAAGTTCTGGAGGGTCTTCGAGCTGTACTGTTGATTCTTCCTCCTCGACCTCTTCTTCCAGTTCCTCTTCAAGCTCTTCAACAGGTTCTTCCTCCTGCTGTTCCTCTTCAAGTAGAAGTATTGATGTTTTCATGTTTAGAAGTGCAGAGCAGATTCTGATTGCCTTTGCTGGAACTCTTAAATCATATTTCTCCATTTCCTGGATGTATTCTCTGTATCTGTCTGCGAGAACGGTTATATCTATCTCTTCGGCAGGCATGTCCTGTGTAAGAAATTCCAGGGTTTCCTCCCAGTCCAGGTGGCTTATCTCGTTTGGTTCGAAGTCTTCCATTTTTTGTTTTTTCTCTTAGTCTGCTCCCCTCGCAAACTGAGTTATTCAGAGTTCCCCAAGCCCTGACTTTACATTAGAATGGTTTCTGCAGTTTTTTATTTACACGGTGCTATGCATCTAGTTCGATGCTTCTCATCTTTGAAACACCGTCACGCATCGAAACACCGTAGGCTCTCTCAGCATGTCTTACCGTGATATCGTTATGGCTTATGACGATAAACTGGTTCTCATCTGCGTAGTTCTTAAGCAGTTCTGAAAGCTTCTTGGAGTTAGATTTATCTAGTGCGGCATCTATCTCGTCCATGATGTAGAAAGGACTTTCCTCGTACTCCAGGATAGCGAACACGAACGCGATCGCTGTCATGGTTTTCTCTCCACCTGAAAGCGCCGTGATTATATGCGGTTCCTTGTTCGGTGGAGCTGCGCGGATCTTCAGTCCTTTTTCGATGTTGTCGTCTTCAAGTATGAGTTTTCCTTCTCCACCTTCGAACAGTTCCTCAAATATCCTGCTGAAGCTGTCCTGTATCTCTGTCAGGGTATCCATGAAACGATCCCTTTTCTGTTTCTCGACTTCGTCGATGAAGTCCTCTATCTCCAGCTTCTCCTGTCTTATCTCCGAAACAGTATCCTTGAACTCTTCGTACTCCTCTTTCTTCTCCTTGTACTCTTCGATGGCCCGCATGTTGACGGGTTGCAGGTTGTTCATCTTCCGCATAACCTTCTTTTTCTTCTTTTTCAGGTCTTCCGGACTGGAATCCAGACCGATCAGTTCGTCCTCATCGTAGTCGAATTCCTCTAGGTCTTCCTTCACATTTTCAAGTTCTGCCTTGAAACGGGCTTTCTTGCTTCCTACATCGTCTATCTTGGTCTTCAGTTTCTGTATGCGGCTGTACTTATCCTGTCTTTCGTCACGGAGCTCGCTGAGTTCGTCTCTCAGTTCTCTTTTCTCTTCAAGGAAGTCGTCGCTTGATCCTCCGTCTTCCTCCTCTTTTCTTTCCTTCATCTTCTTCAGTTCGGCGATATCCTTCTGAAGACCTTTTATGTCGTCTTCTATCTCCTCGATCTCTTTCTTCTTCTCTTCCGGGTTCAGGTTCTTGGAGAGGGATTTGCTGCTTCTCTTCTTTTTCTTGGCTCCTCCGGTCATAGCTCCTCCACGGCTCATGATATCTCCGTCAAGGGTCACTACCCGTACGCCGTCGATACTTTTCACTGAGTCAAGATCTTCTGCTATTAGTGTGTCGCTGAATACATTGTCGATTGCTTTCTGGTATTTGTCGTTGTATTCGATGAGGTTGGATGCGTAGTCGATTACGCCTTTCTTTTTCTTTGCGATCTTTGATTTGGCGCTTTTGCTTTTCTTGTCAAGTTTGTCGAGTGGGAGTGTGCGGACTCTTCCGATATTATTTCTTTTGAGGTAGTTGATGATGTCTACAGCTGTGTTTTTGTTTCCGACTACTACGCTGCTCAGTCTGCTTCCTCCTGCTGTCTGGATAGCTGTTGAGAACCGGTCTTCTGTTGATATAAGTCCTTCTACTGTTCCGTAGATATCATCACTGTCCATGTTGAGTGCTGCTTTCGTGGCTTTGGATGCGTTGCTGCCTTTGTTCTGCATCTTCTTCAGGCTTTCAAGTGTGTCTTCCAGGTCGCCTTTCTTTTCTCTCTTGTTCTCTAGCTGTCCCTTCTTCTTTTCAATTCTGTTTTCCAGGTGCTGTATGTCGTTATCTCCACCTTCGGACTGCTTTTCGTCTATCTCATCGATCCGATCTTCTTTTTCATCGATTTTCTCATCGATCTCGTCCATCTCTTCTTCCAGTTCTTCGATTTCTTCTTTCTGTTCGGATACATCTGTGTTTATGTTTGCGAGTCTGTTGCTGAGTGCTCTTTTTCTGACTTCGAGTACTGATGCTTCAAGTTTTTCTTTCCGTTGCTCGAGTTCTCTGTACTGTATGGCTAGTTCTTTTTCCTCTTCTAGTTTGTCTACGAGCTGTTTTTTCTCTTCAAGTACCATTTCTTTCTGCTGGAGTTTGTCTTCTACTTCTTCCAGTTCTTCAAGTGCTTCATCTCTTTTCTCGTCGAACTCCTGTACTCCTGATAGTTCATCGATGACCTGTCTTCTTTCTACAGCTGACTGCTCAACGATTTCTGTGACTTTTCCCTGCCGTACGAAGTGATATCCTTCAGGGTCGATACCGGCTTTCTCAGCGAGCTGGTCGATTAATTCTCTCTTGCAGTTTGTTCCCTGGAACTTGTACATGGATGATCCTGCACGGGTGATCTTTCTACCGACAGTGACTTCCTCGGCTTCATCTACATCGTCTTCCAGGAACTCGTCGAATATGCCTGATGAATTGTCTAGGTGTACTGTTACATGTGCGAAGTCTGCTTCGCTGCGTGAGTCTCCTCCGTTGAAGATCAGTTGCTCCATTTTCTCGGCTCTGAGCTTGGAGCTTCTGCGTCCGAACACGAAGCTCATGGCGTCTAGAATATTTGATTTACCTGATCCGTTCTCTCCTACGATCGCTGTAAGTCCTTCATAGAATGGTACGGCTGTTTTCCTCTGGAAAGACTTGAATCCTTTGCAGGAGACCTTGTTGATCTTGGTCTTCCCCTTCGCTTCTCTACTGTATTCGTCATCACTCTTCTCTACCATTTCCTGCTCAACCATACAAATACGGTATAGTTCTGTAGGTTAAAAAACGGCAGGGGAATGACTGTTGAGTATCGGTAAGAGAAATAGATGTAGGGAAATAAAGAGGATAAGAAAGAAGATGTTTCTGAAAATCTATGGTTCCAGTCGGTCTGGTGTCCGTGGGAACAGGATTCCTTCCTTGACATTGTCAAGTTCTGCTACCTGTTTGACCAGTCGGTCAAGTCCCAGTCCGTATCCTCCGTGTGGAGGCATTCCGAACTTGAAGCTTTCCAGGTAGAAGCTGATGTCTTCTGGATCGATTCCTTCCTCTTCGACCTTTCTCATCAGGCGGTCGAAGTCGTGTTCTCTCTGTCCTCCGGAAGCAAGTTCAAGTCCCTTGTAGATCATGTCGAAACGACGACTCTGGTATTCGTCTTCTTCACGGGCTTCTCCGTAGTAGAACTTCTCCTGAGGGTAACCTATTACGAAGAAAGCAGGGTGTCCCTGTTCCTCGAAGTACTCTCCGAGAAGCTTCTCGCCTTTGGTGTCAAGGTCGTCCTCCTCGTCTGGTTCGTAGTCGAACTCTTCCTTCAGGATTTCGCGAGCTCTCTCGAACTTGATTCTTGGGAAGTCTTCTTCAGGTACTTCTAGATCGATACCCAGTACTTCCAGGTCGTCTGCTGCTCTCTTCTCAACTTCTTGAAGTGTGTACCTTAGTGAGTCTTCAAGTACATCCATTACATCGTGCTGGTCTTCGATGAATGCTAGTTCTACATCGAACATGGAGATTTCGGAGATGTGGCGGCTTGTTGCGAACTCTTCGGCTCTGAATGCTGTTCCTGTTTCGTATACTTTGTCGAAGCCTGCTGCCATCAGCATCTGTTTGTAGAGCTGTGGTGATTGGCTTAGGAAGGCTTCTTCTTCGTAGTAGATTACTGGGAAGAGTTCTGCTCCTCCTTCTGCACCCATCTTTGCGATTGTAGGTGTCTGGATATTGATGTATCCTTCTTTATCGAACCATTCTTCCATGGATTCGATTAGGTGGCTTCTAAGTGAGAAAACTGCGTGTACTTCCGGCTTTCTGAGATCGATGAACCGGTTGTCAAGCCGTGTAGATAGATCTGAGTCGATATCTTTGGATACATCCATTGGAAGCGGGCTTTCAGCCTCGCCGAGGATTTCAAGGCTTTCAGGTTTGATCTCTCTGTCGCCTGGAGCCTGATCGCTCTCTTCTACTTTTCCTGTGATATGTACTAGGTCTTCTTTTCCGATTTCCTGTGCTTTTTCGAACAGTTCTTCGTTATCATCTTCTTTGAAGGTTGCCTGGATCTGTCCTTCTCGGTCTCGTACAATTACGAATGTTAGACCTCCCAGATCTCTGATTTCATGTGCCCAGCCAGCTACGCTGACTGTTTCGCCGTCGTCTTCCGGCGTTACTTTGTGTGTGTATGTTCTGTCGATCATTTTTGGATTACACTTTGTTTACAAAACAGGACTGTTCGACGCATTTTTTTATGCGCTTCCCGTCTTTTTGGAAACGCTTAATACATTTCAGTCAGAAACTCTTGCCTGTATGACTTTAAACCGGGAGCAACTGAAACAGCTTATCGAGGAAGAAAATCTGATACAGGACTACATCCACCTGGACACACAGCTAACGCCACAAGGATTCGACCTGACTGTTCAGGAGATTCACCGTTTTGAGGGCTCCGGTAAACTTGATTTCTCGAACAGTGAACGGGAGATACCGGATTCAACTCCGATCGAGCCTGAGAAGAAAAACGAGGATGACGATTATGCGTGGTGGAATCTTGAACCAGGTACATACAAGGTCGTGATGAACGAGACCGTTGATATACCGAACGACCTGGTTGGTTACGCTTTCCCTCGTTCTTCTCTGCTTCGTATGGGTATAACTATCGAGAACGCGGTATGGGACTCAGGTTTCACCGGTACCGGAAGCTTCAAACTCTCCGTAGATAACGAAGACGGTGTGGAGATCAAGGAGAACGCACGGCTTAACCAGATAGTGTTCGAGGAGATGCAGGAAACAGAGGAAGGCTACAGAGGGAAATACCACGAAGGCTGAATTCTCTGTAAACTAGGTGATGATGAGGAAACCCTTTATCTGACGGGAGATAATCCCGAATGATGAATTCTTTGAACACCTCTGAACCACTAATTTTACCTCATTACCTCAGGGTTATCGGTACTATTTAATTCGGCGATTATCAAATATTCTGTATAAGATGTCTGTAATAACTATAGACTCCCTGAATAAGTCCTACGGCGACAACCAGGTTCTCAAAGATCTCAGCTTTGAAGTCGATGAGAACACCATAACCGGTTTGATAGGGCCGAACGGAGCAGGAAAATCCACTACTGTCGAGATACTTACCGGCCAGCTTGAAAGAGATACTGGAGAAGTCAAAGTACTTGGAATGGATCCATGGAAGGACCCGGTCGAACTCAGGAAAAAACTGGGCGTACTTCCGGAAAGAGAAGACCCGCCAAGCTTCCTAACCGGCAACGAGTACCTTCAGTACATAGCAGATATCAGAGACGCAGAAATAGATAAACAGAAATGGATTGAAAGATTCAAACTGGAAGGAAAGATGGATAAACCAACCAAGGAAATCTCCAAGGGAGAGAGACAGAAACTTATGATCATACAGGCATTCTTCCACGAACCAGAACTAGTATTCATCGACGAACCACTGATCAACCTCGATCCGTTCGTACAGGAAGAAGCAAAGGATCTTTTCAAGGAGTACGCGGAGAACACTGGCAGTATATTCCTTTGCACACATCTACTTGGACTAGCTGAAGAGCTATGTGACGATGTACTGTTCCTGGACGAAGGTGCGATACAGGAAAATGTTCACGAAGTTGAAAACTTGAAGAACAGACTATTCGACGAGCAATGATACTCAAACGAATGCTGAAAGAGCAGTACCGCATGCACGCGGACATGTACAAAGGCAGCTACTTCAAACTCTTCCCACTAACAGTATTCCTTGTAACGGTTGCCACGCTTTACCCGTTCAGAATCTACTCCAACATTCCACAGGCCGATATCACAATCGGCTTGGCTGGTTTCGGAGCCGTACTCGGGATAGCCGCAGGATTAGTAGGCTTCAGCTCAAGAGAAGAGGCCCGCAACCTGATAGGAGACAGAAGCCTCCTCATATACACCTCAAGAACACTACCTGTCTCCAAGAAGAAACTGCTTGGACTATTCGTACTAAACGATGCAATATACTATAGCATAATGTTTGTGATTCCGCTTTTCGCAGGTTTCAGCGCAGCATACATGACTTTCGCGCCACTGGTCCTGCTCCAGGTATTCGGAGCGTTCCTTGCAGGAGCGTTTGTATCTCTGATTCTTGCGAGGACAGGTATAGAAATTCCATCGCTTTTCAAGACAACTTATACCAGTGAGAGAGGAGCTCTCACATCTAAGACAGTTCAGGATGTTTCAAGATCTGCTGGAGGAGTCTTCAAGATATTTGCTACACTTCTGCTGTTGACAGGTGCTTACTGGATGGCGGTTATCCATCTTCCTTTCGAGACGGTTTTCATGCAGAACCCGCTCGTCACTTACAGCGTACTGCTGGGTATGAGCACTATCTCAGTTTACAACTGGGTTAACAGGTTCGATGATATATCTGACTATCTTCACCTACCTGTTGACAGGGAGATGGTTCTTCACGCGAAGCACCGTGCATTTGTCTTCCTGGCGTTCCCACTAACGACTTTGTTCCTTGTTGTATCCAGTATATACTACTCCGGAGCTCTCGGACTGGCTCTGCTTACACTTTACTCATCGATCTTCATCTCGTTGAGCCTGATCTCCTTCCTGACAGGTCTGAATCCGAACTCGGAGCTGTATGACTCCAAGGTGTTCATCGAGTATGTGATCCTGAACTCGTTGCTTCTGCTTCCTGTGGCAGTTGCAAGCATCCTGCTTGAATTTATAGGAGTGTATGTTTTCGTTGGTTTGACCGGTGTTTCGGTAGGTCTTTCAGGGGTTCTTCTTTGGAGGTCCCTGAAGGCTTGAAGTTATTTTTAATAACAGGCCTTTCGAAGTAATGAGTTATGAGTCCAGATCAGGAGCAGCTTTATGTCAAACTTGATAACAAGCAACATCTGCAGGAAGACTTGGAGGATATCGATCAACTGGTATCCAATATACATGAAGCTGTGGATATCCTGAACCGTATCAATTCTATCAAACATGAATCTATACAGAAAGTGAACCAGAACCTTGACCGTTTGAACGCCAAGATGACTGATCTGAACCAGAAACTACCAGAGGTCCAGGATGGCGAGGTCAGCAAGCCACCGAAGGCAGAGATGCACAGCGATGTGGACCTAGATGACTCTGTAAACCAGTTGAATGATGAACTGAAGAATCTGCAGAGCGAGCTATCTCAACTGGACAACTAACTGTCAAAAAACGCTTTTCTTATCTCCTTACCCCGGACAGGAGAATCTTTATCTTCAGCTATATCTATCGCCTTCTCAAGTACTTCAGTACCTTCCTCTTCAAGGATGTTACCTAGGATATCTAGTGCTTCATCGGTTATAACTACCTCTTCAGGATTATCGGCTTCTCTCTCAACTGAACTTATCGAAAAACTCATAACAAGAATTCATGTCCTCAAACATGTTAAATTGCACGGTTCTCTCCGGTTATCCTATCTCAATGCTAGGTCGTTCCACATGATAATCTTCCGGTTCCATGTCTAGACCTGATTCCTTGATCAACCGGTTGATGATATACTCGTTAAGATCAGTTATATCCCAGTTGACAGCCTGCTGATTTACAGGTACCACTCCCTGTGTTTCAAGATCTTCCGGTATTCCTGCCGGATCTATCACCCTTAGTTCGCTGTCTTCCTTCAGGATGAAGTTGCTTGCTCGGATATCTCCGTGAGGAACACTGGATTCCCTGATCTCTCTACCTAGGTTACTTGCCTGTTTCAGCATGTAATCTACATCATATTCATCTAAATCGTCTTTCATTACGGTCTCCAGGTTTCTGCCTTCCACATACTCCATGAAGTACCCTTCCGGATCGTCTACAATTTTAACAGGTTCAACAACTAATCCTGGTGCGGTATCGTACAGTCGCTGCATAGAACTGTATTCGTCACTGATATCGGTGCTGTATCCTCCGGGTAGTTCGATTCCTTGCCTTGAATCAGCCGGCTTGAAGTACAGCGTATCGTGAGTTATATCAGAATCTGATAGAAAACGGTTTGCGTCCTCAAAACTTATTTTGCCTTTATCAAGCATCTTTGTTTCATCTATAGAGTTAGGGTATCGGACCCGGGGGGATTTGAACCCTCGACCTACCGGTTAGAAGCCGGTTGCTCTGTCCAGGCTGAGCTACGGGCCCACAATTATAATTTAAAATGTACTTTACAGGAAGATTCCTGCTAGTAGTGGTCTTGCGTGACCTATCATGACCAGTAGTCCTGTGCCTGCGCCCAGTCCTACGATTACCTTGGGGTCAAGATCGATGCCGGAATCGGCATCTGTGTACATCATCAGTCCTCCCTGTGAGGAGGGTAGCATGCCACCTTCTTCTTTCGCCATATCTAACACTTAACTGTAGCTTTTTTGAAACCCATAGTTAAATTCGGAGAAACCCTGTTTGAACCTGGAAAAAAGGGGTTACAGTCACATCCTCCCTTGCTCCCTGTTTTCAAAGCGGTTGGTAGTAAGCCCGATTCTGTTTCTACGACCTCATTTAACTCTGCCGCAGTTATCTGACTTTTCTGCGTGCGTTGCACAGCTTGGTGACTGCTTGCTCCGGAGTGCAAGGACAAGTCGCGTTTCAACCTTCGAAAAGGGATTGTTAACGGCTCACAATTTTTTGTTCATCTGCCTCATCCTATGTATCGAAGGTATCGTTTCTGATACCTGTCAAAAACTGTCTTCCAGCTACACAGCGTATTATGCTTGCTTATGCCAGGAAGACATTTTCCCGTTCTTTCAAACGACAGACTGTTCGTCTGCTGCACACACTCATTGAACCGTTAATGGTTCAACAGATCCCGGAGTCGGGACTTTCCTCACCGCATAACCGGCGAGAAAGGTCACACCAACACAACCCTGAAACAATCAAGGTTTGTAAGGGAGGATGTGTATCTCTAACAACACTAGAAATCGGTGACAAAGCTTTTAAAACAGAGTCATAGAGAGAAATTTGCTGTATAAGTCATGTTTGAGTATGTCTAGAGGAGAAAGAAGTGAAGGTTTAATTAGATTCACAGAGACTTTGTTCCGGAACAGTCGACGAAAATACCAAATACAAGATGTTAAAACTCAAGCTGGTACCGTCCACATTACTGGAACCCA
>JBEQBC010000005.1:0-47539 GCA_041640035.1 Candidatus Nanohaloarchaea archaeon
CCATCAAGCCTCCTCCCACCAAGGCAAATATACCGGCTATGAATACCAGCAGGTCCCGAATTTTCATACTGGAACATTTGTTTCTGGACATTATTAAGAATCTTGTCGACTACCTTACTAGTATGAGTCTCAAAGTTGAAAAATTGGAAGCAAGTGTTGAAGAAGAAAAAATTGTCAAAGGCGTATCCCTGGAAATCAAGCCAGGAGAGATACACGCAGTTATGGGCCCTAATGGATCAGGTAAAAGTACTCTGTGCAAAACCCTGATGGGCAACCCTGTATACACACTTGAAAACGGAAAAATACTGATCGACGGCGAAGATGTAACCGGAGAAGAAACAGATGAAAGAGCACGAGAAGGATTATTCCTAGGATTCCAGTACCCATCAGAAATCTCAGGAATAACAGTCTCAGAATTCCTGAAAGAAGCACTGGACTCACGAAGAGAGGAAAAAGGAGAAGAACCTATGCCTCAAAGCGAGTTCAACGAACTGCTGAGAGAAAAACTAGATCTACTTGAAATGGAAGAGGACTACGCACGAAGATACCTGAACGAAGGATTCTCCGGCGGAGAGAAAAAGAGAAACGAAATCCTTCAGATGGCAGTACTGAACCCTAAATACGCGATGCTAGACGAAATCGACTCAGGACTAGACATCGACGCACTCCAAGTCGTAGCCAAAGGAATAAGAGAACTCGCAGACGAAGACCGCGGAATCCTGATGATCACACATTACCAGAGAATCCTGGACTATGTAGAACCAGACCATGTACATGTAATGGTAGATGGAGAAATAGTAGAAAGCGGAGGCCCAGAACTAGCTGAAAAACTGGAAGACGAAGGATACGAATGGGCTAAAGAGATCTCAGAAGCCTAGAAAATTATTTTTTCTATTTCCACTTCATCTTCAGGAAGAGATGATCGGTCTCGTACGGCTCCAGAGTAGTCTCTTCCACGATTTCAAGTTTCTCAGTTAACTTATCCTTAACCTCGCTGTAGATATCCTCCGGATCACGGGAATCAGAGATAGACTTAGCCTTGACAGCAATCAAAGCAACGCCGTCGTCCTTCATGTATTTCTCAACATTCTTGAGAAAGATCTCCGGCTGATCACGCTGCGAGATATCCTGAAAAACCAGATCAGCTTCACTAATCAGATGGTCATAGCCTTCAGGCTTCCTGGCATCACCTAGTACCGGTGCAATATTGTCCCGTTCCTCAGCCAATTGTACAAGCTTCCTGGCAACTGTATCAGAGTATTCAACACCTACAACTAGTCCATCAGTAAGTATATCAGAGAAATGTGAAACTGTGGTACCTGATGCTGCTCCGAGGTAGAGAACTATATCATCTTGTTCAAGACCTAGTTCTACTCCTTTCTGTACTGCTGCTCCTGCCTTGGATCGGTCTGCTTTCCATCTACGGTATTCCTGATCGTCAACTTCTATCAGTGGTTCTCCGTAGACATCTTTGCCTTCATTCTGGTTTAAAGTATATATTCTGTCATCCTGACTGTATATTCCTGGCTGTATTTCCTTCACTGGTTATCATCCTCTAGTTCGTGGTATTTATCGGTTACTTCCTCTCTTATCTGATCTCCCTTGAAGTCGCCGTCGTAGAAGTCAAGTCTGGCTGCTATAGAAATCTTGTTAGCCATGAAACGAGACATTTTACCTCTCTTATCTTCGGGCAGATTGTTCACGAAACGGTGTTCGTATATCACGCCGTGTTTTGGAGGCGTTCCCTCTCCTTTGAGGTATCGGAAAAGTGCTTTTTCTGCTCCGTACATCTGAACTGTGGAAGCTGGTTTCTTCGCCAGTGTTTCAAGGCTTCCTGCGTGTGCAAGAAGTTTGGCGACAAGCATCGGTTCCATGAAAGCGGTGAGGTTCGGCATCTCTTCCTCTACCACATCTTCAATGTACTCTTCCAGTTCCTCACGCATCTCTGCCTTATTTCTGAGGTCTTCTAATCCTATTTCAAGTGCCTCAAAGTCTTCAGAGGCAAGCATTGCTCCAGTGGATTCTTCTGCCAGGGATTCGAATCCTTTGACTTCGCTGCGTTCAACTCCATCATTTAGTAGTTTGAGAAAATGTTCGTTGTCCTGTATCTGTTCGACGAACTCTGGGAAATGTATTTCGTACCAGTCTCTGAATACCTGTATCTCTTCATCTAGATCGTTAGAAACTTTTTCCAAATATTTGACTGTTCTGACTACGACTTTGTCGCGGGGTACATCTTTACGGAGTTCTTCCTTCGCTTCTCTGATCGCTTGGTCTCTTACATCTTTCAAGGAAGAATTTTACACCTCTTTCAGTCCCATGATCTCAAGTTTAAGTTCAACTACCTCTTCATCTCTGTCCAGTCGTTCAGCCATTTCTTCGATGCTTAACGCCTGGTAATGATCCATCAGAAATCTTTTTTCGGTGTCACGGAAGTCGCTTAACTGTTCCATTTTTTCATGCAGTTCTGAGTCCTCTCTGAGGAAGTCTTCCAGCTCTTTGTTTCCTAGGCTGGTTCTATTATTTAGTAAGAAATCTAGCTCTACAGGATCCCAGTTACGCGGGATCTTACTGCTTTTATCGCTATCTTCTCGGGCTTCTTCAATTATACTTTTTTTCGGGTTGCCCGCAGTATCGTTTGAGAAATCAGTGATCTCCTCAACCATCTCTTCAACAGACTGATCCGCATCCAGTTCTGCATCCATTTCATCTTCCGGACTGTTCATCATGAAACAAGTTATGTCAGTAAACCTTGAAAACAGTAACCGAATTCCAGATAGAGTTGGAAGTACTATTATTAAGCAGCAGTCACCGAATTTTGCTGTATGGCGTGGCACAGTAAATCACTGGAAGAAGTATTCTCAGAACTTGGCACAGATGAAGACGGGATTAGCCACGAAGAAGCTGAAAGAAGGCTGGAGAAAGAAGGAGAGAACAGAATAGAACGGGGAGATACAGCTTCACCAGTAGAGATACTGATAAACCAGTTCCAAGACAACCTGATCTACCTGCTTATCTTCGCCGCGATCGTATCCGGCATCGTAGGAGTAATGGACCCTGAACACGGGTTCACAGAACCTATAATCATATTTCTTATACTTACACTGAACGGGTTATTCGGCTTCATACAAGATTACAGAGCCGAGAAATCCATCGAAGCACTGAAGAAACTATCAACACCGAACGCAACAGTTATACGAGACGGTAAGAAGACAGAGATCGATTCTACAGAAGTTGTACCAGGCGACATAATACAGCTGGAACAGGGAGACGCAGTACCAGCAGACGCACGGATAATAGAACAGGACTCACTTTCTACAGACGAATCAGCTCTTACAGGAGAAAGCAACAATGTATCCAAAGAAGCAACTACTATCGCAGAAGACGAATCCATAGCTGAACAGGAAAACATGGTCTTCATGAACACACATGTAGTGAAAGGCCGTGGAAAAGCAGTAGTAGTCGAGACCGGGATGGAGACACAGGTAGGAGACATCGCCGAAGAACTGGAAGATGCAGAAAAAGGCCAGACACCTTTCCAGGAAGAAGTCGACGAAATGGGCCGGAAAATGGGTTACCTGATCTCAGCATTCATCGGAGTACTCGCAATCCTAATGTACTTCGTAACAGGCTCCGGACCGATCACAATATTCCTCATGGCAGTCAGCCTGATGGTAGCAGCAATACCAGAATCACTACCAGCCATCGTCACACTCTCACTCGCGTTAGGTTCCCGTAGAATGCTTGAAAAGAACGCACTGGTCAGAAGACTGCCGGTAGTCGAAGCACTTGGCTCAGTTAACGCGATCGTAACTGACAAGACCGGAACCCTGACAGAAGGAGTTATGACAGTCAAGAAACTGCATTACCAGGGAGAAGAGTTCGAAGTAACAGGCACAGGAACAAGCACAGAAGGAAGCTTCCAGAAGGACGAACACGAAACAGATCCGGAGTACCTTGAACCACTGCTTGAATGCGGATTCTACTGCAACAACGCAGAGGAAGCAAGTGAGGAAGAAGACAAGGACTTCTTCGGAGAACCTACAGAAATCGCACTGAAAGTATCAGGCATCAAAGCAGGCCTGGAAGATGACAAGGAAAGAGTTAGAAGCGTACCGTTCTCCTCAGACCGGAAACGCATGACAGTAGTGATGGAGGATAACACCGCGTACATGAAAGGCGCACCGGAAACAGTTCTAGACAGATGTGGCTACATTCTCGAAGAAGGTGAAAAGAAAGAGCTTACAGAGGAGAGAAAACAGGAGATACTAGACAAGAATCAGGAGATGGCGGAAGACGCGTTAAGAGTACTTGGATTCGCCGAGAAAAATGTTGAAGACCCGGAGGCTGACAGCGAGGAAATCGAAAACAATATGACCTTCCTCGGGCTTCAGGGAATGATCGATCCACCAAGACAGGAGGTCAAGGAAGCAGTTAAGGACTGCAGAAACGCAGGGATCAACCTGGTGATGGCTACAGGAGACAATATCGCCACAGCCAAAGCCATCGGAGAAGAACTCGGTTTCAAGACAGAAAACGCATGTACAGGCGACGAAATCGAGGAGATGAGCGACTACGAACTTGAAGAACAGGTGAAAAAGACAGAGATATTTGCGCGTGTATCACCACACCACAAGGTAAGAATACTTGAAGCACTTCAGGCACAGGACCTCGATGTCGCGATGACAGGAGACGGAGTAAACGACGCACCCGCACTCAAGAACTCTGATGTAGGAGTAGCGATGGGTCAGAGAGGAACAGATGTAGCAAAGAAGAGCAGCGACATGATCCTGCAAGACGACAACTTCGCAACTATCCGAGACGCAATCTCAGAAGGACGAGCGATATACGATAACATCAGGAAGGTAGTGAACTACCTGATGTCCACCAACTCAGCAGAAGTGATGCTGGTATTCCTCGGAACAATAATAGGAGGACTATTCTTCCCAGAAGCATTCTCAGGAAGCAACTCAGTAGTCCTCACAGCCATAATGATACTCTGGGTCAACTTCGCAACAGATGTACCACCAAGCCTAGCCATGTCCATGGATAAGAAGATGGATGGAATCATGGACCGGTCGCCGAGAGGTCCAGACGACAACATACTGGACAAGAGAATACTTGCATCCATCGCAGTAACAGGTCCGCTAGCAGCTGTAATACTGCTTCCAGGGTTCTTCTACTTCCTCGAAGGTACAGACTTGATCCTTCCACAGACAGTGCTGTTCACATCACTGGCCCTGTTCGAGATAGTCATGATTCAGATAATCAGGTCAGGATACGACCTCAAGTTCTGGGACAACAAATACCTGCTATTAGGAGTAATACTGGCCTTCGTAGCACAGCTAGCGGTACTTTACACAGCGCTGGCAGGACCTTTCAAGGTAGTGCCACTTACTGCGTTCCAGTTTGGAATAAGCGCCGCACTGGTAGCAGTATTCACAGTATTCCAGGTACTGTTCTACAAAGTCCTGGATGTGAAGTACGGGAAGAGAAACAACCAATAGAAAACCGGGTATCCGTTCTACTTAAGAAAATTACCCGTCAAAACAAATCATACACGGGACGCGGCGTTGGTCCAGTGGCTAAGACCCCGGCCTTCCAAGCCGGTGACCCGGGTTCAAATCCCGGACGCCGCACTCAACTACTTCTTGAACACAATTTTTCTGGTCGATAACCCGGAATTCGGAAATTGTTATTAGTGATTGCATTTTCAAACCAATGTATGGTCTTTTCCTATGTGGTTGTTTCTGTATTTTTACTGACTATTCTCTCGATTTTCGTTAACAGAGGAGTTTTACAGAACAGGTTTCTAGATGTTCTTGATATTCCATACTATATTTCTCCTTTGTTAGGGGCTTCAGTTATCTACCTGACAGGAGGTTTGCCTATTGATCAGGTTTATCAAGCGATAACAGGGGTTTCCTCATCTGCTGGTCTATCTTTCCTGGCTACTTCCGGACCTTATTCAACTATCTTATTGTTTCTGTCAATTGCTTTTATCTCACTTACACTTGAGGTCAGCGGTTTTTTCAGATATTTAGCAGTGAAAATTCTTGATGCTGTGGAAGGCTCCGGTATTAAGCTCTTTGTAGCTGTTTTCTGGGTCACAGCTTTCTTTGCCTTATTCACATCTAATGATATAATTATACTAACTTTCACTCCGTTCCTAATCGAATTCTTAGACCTCGCTGACATTAATGCCGTTCCGTTCCTGATTACTGAGTTCTTCGCTGCTAATATCTTCAGTATGGTGATGCTAATTGGTAACGAGACAAATATTATAGCCGCTACAGCCCACGGTATAGGTTTTCTTCAGCACATTCAGTACATGGTGCTTCCTGGCTTTCTGGGCGGTCTTGCTTCTTTTGTAGCTCTTTATCTGATTTTCAGAGAAGAAATCGATATGCAATATGAAACGAACGATTTACCTGATATAGATCTGAATAGATGGGAAGTATTGAGTTCGGGCCTGCTAGTTGCTACTTTGATTTCTCTTGGCGTGTTATCTATGCAGGGATTTGTTTTATGGCATATAGGAGTCGTTTGGGCGGCTATAACGATAGCAGTATTTATATTACCTGATTTGGTTGAAGAGAATTCTTTCAAGAAATCTTACTTACATCAGATTATGGGTAAGATGCCATGGGAGGTTATCCCATTCCTAGCTGGTTTCTTCATAATGATTCAAGCGTTCTCTGTCGCAGGGATTACTTCTGAAATAACTAGTTTGTTATATTCTCTCACAGACGGAGGCCTATTTTCTACAGTATTCGGAGTTGGGGTTCTCTCCACTCTCTCAGCTAATCTGCTAAATAACATACCGATGACAGTTCTCTTCTCTGATGTGGTTTCAGGATACGGAGGAGGAACAACTCAACTCGCCGCTATATTCTCGCTGATTTTGGGCAGTAATATTGGTGCAAATATAACGCCAATAGGTGCTCTAGCAGGAATAATGTGGATGAAAATGGTTAATCATAGAGAAAGGAGAATTAGCTTTAGAGAATTCTTCTCTCATGGCTGGAAGGTTACCTCGGTCACTGCATTAGTTTCTTTGACCGCTCTTTATCTGGTTATTGCTCTGTAATTATTATCTTTGATACTGGATTAGGTTTGGCTGTTTATTCAAGTCTGTAAGTTTGGGCAAATTCAACAGACCTGTTTGTTAGGCTATTTAGAATTCCTAGAGGTAAAAGAAATATGCCGAGAATTAAAGGATTTATTTGAACACCTATATTTCTCTTCAAAGCTTGTGAAATTGATGCTGCAGCAGCATTAGATCTTGAGTCATAGCTTTCACTTTCTAATTTAAATCCTAACTCTTCTGTCATTCTTTGAAGACCTTTAGGACTGTAGTAGTAATGGTGTCGAGGGAGGTCATAAACTTCCTCTCTTGGTTTTAGGATAAATCTTTCCAGGGATTCGACATTTACTGTTCTTATCACGAGTTTTCCGTCCTTGGAAAGTATTCTACTTATTTCTTTAAAGTTTTCAACAGGATTAGGTATGTGCTGAAAACTATGTTCGATAATTACTGCATCGAACTCGTTTTCATCTAGATGAGTGCTTTTCTCTGGTAGTGTGCCTTCATAAATAACCGAGTCGGTGTTTTTACGGGCTATTTCGGCACCATCAGAGTTTGGTTCTATACCTACAGTTTCAAAGCCATTTTTCTGTAAATTTTTCATTCTCTCACCTGTGCCGCAGCCAACATCAAGTATTTTTCCTTCAACATCTGTAAGACCTAAACTGGGTGAGAAATTATCCTCATACCAATGAAACATTTTCGTGAAAAAACTGTTAACTCCGGAATCTTGTCGAGCGAACCTTGAAAAGGAAGAGTAATATTCTCCGGGATAAAAATCTTCCATTTTTTCTGGTTCAGGATTTCGTATACCTATTCCGCACTTACTGCAATAGAATATTGAAAACTCTGTCCGCGGTGTAGATTTGTACACTGAGTCAGTGTTCCTATGTATTAAATCCATCTCTCTGCCGCAAAATTCACAGGAGGACATGAATAGGCATGTGATCTATCAGTTAAATAAATTTCTCGTCTACAGAAATTCCTCTAGCTCTGGCGGTTCGTTGCTGTATTTCCTATCGACATATATTTTCAGGAATATCTCAAGATTTGCCAGTTGCCAGATTTTTCTGTTGGTCTTATAGCCTTCTTGGGCTATCTCTTCGGCGCTCGATGTGAGTATGTCTCTATCCCTGAGGTCGTTTATCAGAGGGTAGAGAACTTCTTTATTTTCTTCAGCTATGCTTCCTGCCTGTTCAGCCCATGAGTCTCTTCCCCTGTTGACGATTTCATCCGGTAATCGATCCTTCATGAGTTTTCTGATCAAGTATCGGGGTTTCCTGTCTCTTGTATGGAGTTTTGGAGTAATACTGTATCCGGTGCTGATGACTCTTTCATCTAGGAAAGGACTAGTGAGATTTATCCGCGGGACAGGGAATCTGTCGCTGAGAAATCCGTTGACAAGAGTGGTCCAAGCTAGGCCTGGAGCTCCCTCCGTTTCTGGAGTTCTGATCCTCTCAGTTTTTTCTTCCATTATATCCTTGCTAAAATGTTTTTCGGTCTCTGTAAGGTTATCTCTTATCGTTACAAATTCTTCAGCCATGTTATCAGCTGCTGTCAGGTTTATCATCCTTCTTAATCTTGATTTATTCTTAAGATTTCCTGCAAGTGATTTTGCTGCACTTGCTGCTTTCTTGCTTCCCGGAATGGATTTAACTAGCCGGACAGCAGGATATTCTAACCTTCCCTGAGTTATCTCTTCAGAACCCTGGCCCCAGATAAAGTTCTGTCCTTCTTCCATCTCTCTCATATGGTAGAGAGGAGAAACTCCAGGGTCTTTGGAGGGGTATTCTTGGTGCCAGAGTACTTTAGGCACTGATTGAAGCATTTTTTTATCGCTTATCTGTTTTTCGCTGTGGTCTGTTCCGAAAAAGTCTGATACTATTTGTGCATGTTCGAGATCGTCTTCTAGGCTTACAGTGTATGTATTTATCTTCTCCTCAGTTATCTGATTCAGGTAGTATGCTAGCATTGAGGAGTCTATTCCACCGGATAGCATCAAGTGTGTTTCTTCACCTTCTTCAACTCTGTCCTGCAGAGCGGAGATTATCGAATTCTCTAACATTTCACAGGCTTCGTCTAAGTTGGTGATGTTTGGCTCTGATGGAGGTTCGAACAGCTGGGTCTTGTTCTGAAGCGTTCCTTCTCTAAACTCTGCAGCAGTACTTTCTTCCAAACGCTTTACTTGTTCGAAAGGTGTGTGAGGAGATGGTATGTGACCGAACTTCACGAAGTTGCTGACTGACCTTCTATCTATCTCACGCTCCACTTCTTCAAGCTCTAGGAGAGACTTGGTGTCTGAGGCGAATGCCAGCTTTTCTTTTTGGGAGCTGTAAAAAATGTTTTTGTGGTTTGCGAGCGAGTTGGAAAATATCAGCTTCTCTTCTTCCGGCTTCCAGATGACAACTGCGTAGTCGCCCTCTATTTCTTGGAAAAGGTTTTCTCCTTTTTTGTCGTATGATCGGGCGATAAATTCTTCTGCAGAGCAATCTTCACCAAGAATCTCTTTTGAAAGTTTTTCTCTGTTGTAGATGTTTCCGTGGATGGCAACTATGGTATCTCCGAGAATATTTTCTTCTCCGCCGCCTTCAATACCTATTAGTAGTCCTCCGCTTGAAAATATTCTGAAATCATTTTGAGAAGCTATAAGTGGCGAAATCATCTTGCTAATATCGTTCTCTGAGAAAGTCTTCTTCTCCGAGTAAACTCCACATATCTTGGCCATCAACTTTACATTGTTTAAATAGAATTGAAATAGTAACTGGTTTTATGGATCTTAGACCTTCAAACTGGATAATTGAGAAATACTTTATGCCCTTCCAGAGATGGAGGATAAGAAGAGAAAGAAAAGAAGAGGTCAGCCGTATTACGGAAGACATATACATAGGAGATCTGGTAGACGCACAGAAATCAATAGAAAAGGAAGGATATGCTTCTAAATCCGTTTTGAACTTGATGGCTTCTGAGATATCTTCCACAGATTTCCATGCTCCTCTTAAAGATGGATATAACAGGCAGAAGGACTTCAATAATGCAGTGAATTCGCTGCGAGAGATAGTTCATGAAGACGAGAAGGTTCTTGTTCACTGTGCAGCAGGACAGAGCCGATCATGCGCAGTAGTAACAGCACATCTGATGGAAGATAAAGAGATGAGTATATCAAAGGCTCTTAAATCTGTTGAAGAAGGTATCAACAGTTTTGAGGGCAGAAATAGCTTAAATATAGACAAAGAAATTCTGGATAATGTAATTAAATATTCCAGAGGTTAGATTCATCGCAAAAAATATTTTTGGGCTGTGAACCTGGCTATATTGCTGGAAAAGTATTTGATCTCGCACTCGTCTACGGACTCAAAAAAAATTCTGTCATCAGGTAAATGTTTCAGTAAGGGAGAAAATCTTCTATGTAGTGGTTCTATTGAGGCCTAGAAATGCTTTAATATTAGTTTGAGGAGTTATCTTCTTGTGATTTAAATTCTATCTGATTTACTTCCGCAGAGATGCATCTTACATCAGTACTGTTAGTATGCTTCACAGGGCGCTGGCATTCGTTGAATTCCAGCTTCAGGTCGTTGATTCCGTCCTCAACGGGTACTCTGATCACTTTTTCTTCCTTTAGTGTGTACTTGTATGAATTATTTCCGTTCGTTATTGTCAGGTTTTTCTCCTCATAAGGCCTTAAATCTAATTTCAGATATCCTCTTTCCGTACTTACCTTATAATGGGCCGTATCTGAGACGAAAGTGTTTTCACCCCCTTCATACCATCCGCTGCCCTTGAATGTGTCATCTATAGACACAGTGCCTAGTAGCATGATTGCCCCTATTAGTGATATGAGTACTGTGCGCTGTTTCCTTGTTAGAGGTATTTTATTGAATATGTCTTTTCGCCAGAGAAGTAGCACTATTATCATAATGAGCACTAGCTCGAAATGTTCCCCTCCCAGCACAATAATATTGTCTTTTATTGTAACCTCCGCTATTTGTTCGTCGGTGTTGGAAAAGTAGTTTAGGTTCTTATCCGGAGATCCAGCAGCCATTTCTACCCACGGTGATCTTGGACCTTCCTTCAGAAGCTGTTCTGTATATTCGGGCAGCGGATTAAAGTAAGGTTCTATACCGGTGAGGTCCTCATAAGCTGAACTGAATTCATTACTGTGGTCTGCATCGACATCAAGTTTATCAGTAGGGTGAATACCTGTCGGAGTGAGTGCGAGTATCGAAACAAAGATTGAAGTGAAGGCCAAAACTACTAGAAATTTTTTAAAGTGTTTCTTATTCCATAAACTATCTAATGCATATCCTAAAGGTAGTGATAAAAATGGTATAACTGCAAGAAGATACCTTGATCCGAAAACTGCGCCTCCATACCATGTTACATATGTAGCATTAAAGAGTACAAATGCCGTGAATATGGAAAGAATGAGACCTGCTTTCTTCTTATTTTCTCTGTATAGGTAGTAGAGCCCTGGTATAGCTAAGATTAAAATAGGTGAGAATATGAAGAAACCTCTGCCTATTCCAAATAGTACTCTTACAATCATCTCCGGGGTACTTGGTGATATTAAGAAGCCTCTTATAGGAGCTACATATCCCAAGTTTGAGTTCGCAATTTCAGCTGAGAATTTAGGAAGCCATTCTCCATAAATTTTGACTGGTGTCAGCGGGTTTCCTACGGTTAAATAGTTATAGACAAAGAAAGGTGTGAAACCGGCTAAACCCCCTGATAAATAGATTAATGGAGACTTGAAGTTTCTTTGATCAATCAAACTTCCCCATTTCCCCAGATCATCTATTTCTTTTGTAAGGAGGTATGTAGCGAGCAGGAATATAATTATAAGCATATAGTATTCTACGATAGCAGCTACGCCTGCTAAAAGTCCAGATAATGCTATATTTCTACCTGAAGAAGCGTCCTTAACTTCTAATATGTAGAAGGAAAGAAAACCTAAAAACATAGCGAGAGTATTCGCCATAAAAACAGTTGAATAATATAGAAATATTGTTCCAAAGCCGATGATCAGCGTCGTAAATGTACTTATCTCACTGGATATGCCGTTAAAAATTAAAATTCTGTAAATAAGCAGTAATGTGGCAGCTGCCGGAATTATAGAAATTGTAAAAATGATAAGGAAACGCAGCAAAATAGTTTCAAATTTTACATCTACAGCAAAGAAGGCATCAGGTCTTGCTTCTAGGTAAGAAGATACATTCTGCTGGTTAATGTAAGTGGTATTGACCTCGTAAAGCGAGGGCAAACTTCCTTTAACAAACTTAAATCCTGCGTAAACAGGCACCGCAAAGAATGGGGAACCAGGAGCTTTGTCAGTAAAGGTTCGATTTTCATATTTCACCTTGTCTATAGTGTTGTTTGAGTACTTCGATATATCTAAGGACTGCTCATTCACTACAGATTTTGTTAAATCTAACCTAGAGTTACTGTTAGTGTACATCCAGACAGGAAATAGAGCAACAATTAGCATGAAAGTGATTAAAATTTTCTTCTCCGTGCTGGAGAGCGAGAACTGTTCAAATGAAAACATCTCTTCCTGTAGTAAAGGTCTCGTTACAGGATTAAAACATTACTCACAGCTGTTGTCAAAACTTTCGTAGGAACTCCTTGAGCTTTTCTGCATCTATGCTTCCAGTTCTATCGTTTGAACAGACTGCTCCTCTTACACCGATTATATCAACACCTTTGCTTTTCAGACCTTCAACTTGATGAGCCTTAATTGAGCCAGCCAGTGCTGTCTCAAGACCTTTTTCATCGCCTTCCTCTACAAAATCCTCTAATTTTTCCTCTGTTTTAAATTCAAAGAGATCCTTATCTTCCTTTGAAAGTGTATCAATCATAACCCCATCTAAACCTGCTTCTTCCGCAGCTTTAACGGCTTCTATGGGGCTTACGCAGTTATGTTCTCTGTGATCTGCGTAGGCGGCTGCTACCAGTTTGCAGTCGTTATCAGAATTACTCAGTACCTTAGATGCTTGGTAAAGATTCTCTTTAGCCTCATCTTTATTCTTCGGACCCTTCAATCCTATTTTTATGTAGTCGGGATTCAGCTGGAGAGCTCCTTTCACCGCCATCGAAACCGTACCAGGCAAATACGGCATATCTCCCAGGGCAATACTGACCTCCCTGTCATCGGGAAGAACTTCCATAACCTTCTCAATCGTTTCTATCGAAGCACATCCGAGAGATCCCTCCTCAGGATTCTTCACATCCACTATATCTACCTCATGGCCTGTCACTGCTTCAGCCTCTTTACGGTTTGTAACGGTAACCAAAGGACGAGTCATAAAATATAGTTTAGGATATATTCTTAACTTGATTTTGATTCTACAGGATAACTGAGATCAGCTCTATAGCCTGCGTTATCCCATAGTTTGAATCTAGGAGAACTAGAATCACAGCATAGAAGGCACCTTCAAAAGCTGTGTAGAACTTGTGCCATGAACGCCTGATACTTTTGAGTTCGCCTAGTTCTGACATCATATCGAAGAGCCTGTACAATCTGAAAAGAGAAAATAGCAGTGTAGGAATTACCAAGATGAAGTTAAGCTGGCCGAAGACAAAAAGAGTTATTCCAACTATGGCAGGCACCATCTGGAGAGCTCCTCCTATCAAGACCGATTTCTCTACTCCAAACGCGTCCAAAACAGAATAGACATCTTCTTCCTCGTCCTGATGTTCTATCTGGTGGGCAACCTCGAAGAACATTATGTAGGAAGTGAAAATTACGGAGAAAAAGATAAAGATCGGGGTTACCTGAGGATGAAGTACCAGGAAGGGATGTGCGTATACAACCCATCCGAGAGGGATTCCATTCAAGAGAAGTGAGAACACCCAGTGGTTTTTCAACCGTGGAGGTCCTTGATACAGGTAGAAAAGTCCGCTGTACAGCACAAGCGTTAGAGTAGCCCACTTAGATACAGGGAAAAGTAATAATGCTACTGCAAGCGGTGCAAGCATGAGAAATAGCAGTGTCCTCATACTCCAGCCTTCTTCGACAAGCTTTCCGACATAAGTATCCTCGCCCCACATCTTATGGTCGTAGTAGTCGTTCATGCTGAAGGAATGCAGCTGAATCAAGAAAACCTGGAGAAAGCCCACGAATGCTGCAATAGGTTCGAAGACAGGTGCACTTAGGATACCAATGCCGGCCATCGCCATGTTCTTATACCAGGTACGGACTCGGTAAAACTTGCTCAGTTTCATTCTATATGCGTCCCCTTCACTTTCTCACCGGCAACTGCTTTTTCCAGCCTCCCGGATTTCTTCCCGGATACTACAGTGCAGCTAATATCGTTTTCTTCCAGTATAACCGGTAATTGTCCATCTATACAGGTATTTCTGTAATTTAGGGATTCTTCTGCAGAGATCTCTGTAATTAATTTGTCATCAGAATAAATACCGTCTACATCTGTCGCTATAACTAATCTGTCTGCTCCCAGTTCCTCTGCCAGCAATCCGCTGATAGAGTCGGAGGTTAATTCCCAAGACTGATCATGTTCGAAAGATTTCATGAACTTCTCAGTCTTCATCAAAGGCATTTTTTCATCCTGAAAAGCCTTACTGACCTGATTGACTGAGTTCACAATCTCGGTGCTACCTGTCAGGTCGTTAACCATCTCTGTATTCAAGTCCATGCATTTGATTGCTGTCCAGTGTGCTGTAGAAGCTGAAATCTCGTATTCAGAGCTAAAGGAGCGTACTCCGTCGGCTAATTCGCCTCCACCGATCATTACCACTATATTTTTCTCATCTTTCAACTCTGTAAGTGTCTGCATGTTTTCGTCAATAACACCGTCTTTGATTAAGGATCCTCCAAGTTTGACGACGGCGTCTACTTCCATGTTTTATGGTAGACCTTCTATTTTTTAGTCATTGCCGGCGAAACCACTGTTATGTCTTTAGTGCCTGTAATGGACATAAAAGAAGGAAAAGTTGTAATGGGGGATCAGGGAGAAAGAGATAGCTATCAACCGGTAGATTCCGATATAGTAGATTCAGCAAACCCTGAAGAGGTTCTTAAGGAGTTTGACCGGTACTATAATTTCAATGCCATCTATATAGCTGATATAGACTCCCTGGAAGAATATGGGGATAACCTTGACACCGTGCGGAGAATATCTGAGAGCTTTGAAAAAGAAATAATGCTGGACTGCGGTTTTTCTGACAACGAGAGTTTTGATTCCGAGATACTTTCTTTTGTCGACAAGTTTATCGTTCCAACTGAATCGCTCGAGTCTTTAGACGAGCTGAGGAGGCTTATAGATAAACATCCTGAATCTGAATTCGTAGTGAGCATAGATCTAGAAAAGGAAAAATTCATATCAAAGATAGATGAGGAAAACATCCACAGTTTTCTTGATGATGTCATGGATCTAGGTATAACTGAAGTAGTGTTACTCGATATAACTCAGGTTGGGACTGAGGAAGGTCTTTCGAAAAAGGTAGTTGAGATAGCAGAGGAGATTGAAGATGACTTCAAAGTAGTATCTGGCGGCGGAGTAAAAAACAGAGAAGACTACAGAGAATTTCTCAAGAAAGGTGTCGATAAGGTGCTTGTTGCGACATCTCTCCACAAAAAGAACTTCAAGCCAGATTCTAGCTAGGTTCTTTTTTTATCAGAATAGATGCATCTTGTCATATGTAAGGATGGATCAAGATGCCGCACTAAAGAAGATAGGCATTGGATCAGGAATAATCGCTTTAGGAATGATGGGAGGAGTTTTCCTCTACTACCTGTTCAAAGTTCTGGCAGCTCGATTTCTCGGACCGGAGTCATATGGAGTATTTGTACAGGCACTTGCTATAGTGCAGTCAGCTTCTGTAATAGCGCTTCTCGGACTTCATAAGACAGTCCCAAGATTTATTTCATATGAAAAAGGAAATGAAAACTCTTCAAGCCTCTCAAAGTCTGTTGTAACTTCTTTAATAATTTTCTTGCCTACTGCAGCTTTATTTACAGTTTTGATTTACTTTTCTGCTGATTTTGTATCTTCTATGCTCTCTGAACCTCAGTTGTCAGAGCCTTTGAAGATCCTCTCCTTTGCAGTTTTACCAATAGGGCTTCTATCACTTGTAAAATCCTTCTTCAGAGGTAAGCAGAATGCTAAAGAAAAGATTTTGATAGATGATATCGTGGACCCGGTGATTATGCTTTCATCAGGTCTTGTACTATTTTGGGCAGGTTTCGGGATAGAGGGCGCTGTGGCTGCCACATTAATAGCTACATCAGTAGCTTCAATCTTCGGTCTCTACAGGTTCCTAGGTAAAAACCCTGTATCTTTCGACAAGGACTACTTTGCACCGAAATCTCTACTGTCTTTTTCTTGGCCTCTTTTCTTCGTCGCTGTCTTTACCATTTTCGGCCAGTGGTACGGAGTAATACTTTTAGGTTTCTTAATGGGCTCCTCTGCGGCAGGTATCTACGAGATAGCGTTTTCAGTGGCAGGTACTCTAGCTTTGTTTCTGACCACAGTATCCTACATGTTCATGCCTGTAGTATCAGAACTATACGGAAAAGATAAGCTCTCAGAGATTACTAGTATCTACTCAACCTCTACCAGATGGATTTTTACCGCCTTACTGCCACTATTCGCTGTTATGATTATTTTCCCGCAAGAGATACTTTTCCTCATGTTCGGCGCGCAGTACGCCGAAGGAGGCTCTTTACTCTCTATTATGGCAGCAGGATTCTTTTTCAGTGTCACGATAGGGCCTGGAGAGATGGTGCTGCTTTCATCCGGTAGAACAAAACATTACATGCTATCAATAGGTTCGATGGTAGTCATAGGGGCTCTACTTTGTCTGGTATTGATACCCGGTTACGGCCTGATAGGCGCGGCGATAGCCACTTCTGCTGGAAATGTTGCAGGCAACTTATTCATCTTGATATTTGTCAAGAAAGAACTAGGAGACCATCCCTATAATAAACGATATCTAAAGCCTATTTTCTCAATATTACTTGCTTCAACAATTGTACTCATTTTACGAAGCACAGCTAACTCCATACTCTTAGACATGCTCTTGGCATCACTATTGATAGCAATATACATTATTACACTCTACAAAAGTGGCTTGTACGAGGAGGAAAATGAGCTTCTGAAAACGATATTTGAGAAGTACTCCGGCCTTTAACATCCTACCTGAGATGGATGATGAGGACTTCGGAGCCCGTCTAGTTACTCGGATACAGACACTTCCTTCCAAGTCAAAATTCTTCCATCACCAAACATCTAGTAGATTTCAAAGTTGTTCATTAAAATCCTCCCGTGTCAACCTCCGTCCGCATCGTGGTGAAGATCATCGTCCGCGGACGCCGCACTGAACTCTCTTTCTCTGTAAAAATAAAAAAAAGAAGGCTTAATCCCTTACAAAGATATCCTCTACACTACAGTCGAAGAACTCTGCCAGGTCAAATGCCAGATCGAGAGAAGGGTTGTAACGCTCCCTCTCTATTGAGTTGATGGTCTGGCGTGTGACTTCAAGTTCTTCGGCAAGGTCCTTCTGACTGAGGTCTTTCTGTTTCCTGAGTTCCTTCAGTTTGTTCTTCACTATTTCTCAGTCCTCCAGAGCGAATGAGATCGCTCCGTACAACAGGTAGATTCCTGCGATTGTAAGTGCTACTGCGGAAGTCATTGGCCCCCATTCAAAGTAGTCGAGACCGTAAAGTGCTGTGAGCGATGGGAAGATGACTGCTGAAGCATAACCGACAATTGTGAGTGTGTGGCCGCTTGCCTTGTCATGTATCTGTGTATCTCTTTCATCGAACATCGGTCCCGGATAGCTGTACCATACCCCGATCGCCGCTATTACTGATGTAAGGAATGCTAGAAAGCCTATAAGTGGCTGGCCGAGTGCTGTTGCTGTTCCCAAGGTTATACCTCCGAGCATCCATAGTCCTATGTAGGTTTTGCGTGTAGTTGATTCTGAGCCGAGTAGTGTGTCGTCCTCTGTCATAAACTCACCTTGATGTAAAACTTCTTTTACAGTAAAACTTCCTTTACACTTTTTTAAATGGTTCGGTATTTTGGATTCGCTTCTTAAATCTGAACCCACTAAACCAAAGATATGAAAGATCAGAACCCTCTTGAGGAGGACTGGGATTATCTCATAATCCTTGACGCATGCCGATACGACTTCTTCGAACAGGTATACGAAGACTACCTTGAAGGCGACCTGGAGAAAAGAAGAAGCATCGCATCCTCAACACCAGAATGGGCGTCCAAAACATTCACAGATTTCCACGAAATCACATATTTCTCATCAAACCCGTTCATCAACAGCGCAGGAATGCCTCTAAACGAAATCGACTGGGGATCCAGCGCCGGATACACATGGAACGGCAAAGAACATATCTCAAACATAATAGATGTCTGGCACGAAGGCTGGGACGACGACCTAGGAACAGTACCGCCAGAAAACATGACACAGGCAGTATACGACCGGATGGACGAAGTAAAGGACTCAGATAGAACTATCATCCACTACATGCAGCCTCACGCACCTTACATCACAAGAGGTGGAAAAGGGCGGAAGAACAAACAGATCCGGAAGAGCTTCAAGAAAGCCAAGGAACAGGGCGAAGAGATGCAGCAAGAAGACGGCGGAGTACTTTCAGCAGTCGGAGATGTAGTAAGACCGCGTTTCGAGAAACTGGTAGAAGACAGCAGCATCGCAATGAAACTAGGTATGTGGGTTGAACTGAACCCTTCAAGCCTGTTCTCAGTAGGTAAAAACGGGACCCGTGAAACACTTGAAGAATACTACGAGGAAAACCTGCGACTGGTCATGGAGGAAGTCCAGGAACTGGTACAGGATCTCGACGGTAAAGTAGTAGTAACCTCCGATCACGGAGAAGCATTCGGAGAACAGGGAGTATGGGAGCACCATGTAGAGACACATATCCCTGCTTTGATAGAGGTACCCTGGCTTGAAGTCGAAGATGTAAAACAAGAAGACTAAAACCCCGGTTTTTTCAACGAGGTCTTTCAGAAAGATATGGAGAGAAGTCAGATAGGCTGGTTCGCGGTAGCAACCCTGATAATAGCAGGAATGATTTACTTCACAGATGTATCCCGTTTCATGGAACATCTGCGGACCGCCAACAAAATTTACCTGCTTACAGCTGTCGGTATAGGGCTTCTGGCAATACCTGTATGGACCAACTCCTGGTACCAACTCCTGAACCACATGGGTGAAGACCTCAGCTTCTATGAAAGCCTGAAACTCTTCTCATCCGGACTTTTCATGAACTCTGTTACGCCTCTGGGTCAGTTCGGCGGAGAACCTTTCATGGCATACATAATCGACGATAATACAAGACTGAACTACGAGGAATCACTTTCCTCAGTGATTTCAGCAGATATAATCAACTCAATACCGATATTCACATTCGTACTCGGCGGATCCGTCGTACTACTGTTCTTCAACTCCCTCAACCAGTTCTTCCTAGAGATACTGTACATAGCAGTAGCAGTCATAGCGATCGGAAGCGGGCTCGCATACTTACTATGGTTCAAATCCGGGTACATCGAAAACAAGATACTAAGCCTGGCAGAAAAACTAAGTTCAAAAATGGGGCGAGGACAAGGATTTGTGGAAGGTCTTGAAGAAAGACTAAATACTCTACAGGATGCTTTCCAGACTGTAGGTGAAAATCCTAAGGACCTGTTAAAGATGACAGCTATAGCACATCTCTTCTTTGTCTTCCAGGTATTCAGCCTGTATCTAGTAATGAGATCAGTAGGAGTGGAAACTGCGATAACTCCACTCTACTTCGTGCTTCCGATGACCTCCTTGGCTAATTTCAGTCCTACGCCTGGAGGTTCCGGAGCCTACGAGGCAGCGATGGCAACAATCCTTACCACTCTACTGGGTGTTCAGGGCAGCCTGGCAGTGACGATAGGTATACTGTACAGATTCACCACCTTCTGGCCTGGCCTCATCATCGGCTACCTGTCAATCAGCACTCTTCCGAACATGGAGAAGGAAGATATTGAGGAGGCTATCGAGTCAGAATATCCAGAGAACTAACAACAGGTACAGGAAGGCCAGCGAAATTACTACCAATCTGATCAGAATATTGATACTGAAAACCAGACCACTGTAATCCAGCTTGAGCAGACTCAATTCGTCTGCCTTCTGGTTGGTGAATCCGATAGAGGCTTCCGAAACATTTTCTTCAGCTTTCTCTATCACTTCCTCGGCTTTTCCGACCTCGGAGTGCTTCATATTTGCCAGATCATATATAGAGGAATGTGTATCGGTTGAGAAAAGCAGAGCATAGTCATATTCTTGAGCCAGTTTCTTTCTGAGGTCTCTCATGTCTTCTGTTACGCCGTTAGTATCTATACCAAAGATAAGTACTTTCTGGTCGTTTACTTCTTCGACCATAGCCATGATAGGATGTTCGCACTGCCCAACCTCGACTCCTGCACTGTAATCATGAAACTCCAAGTCTTCCAACTGGTTCAGGAAGTCTTCAAAACCGTTCTTCAGTTTTTCAGCCTCTGTCGTACCGTACTGAACCTCTTTCTCAGGTCCCTCATGGATATCATGGTTGTGCAGATCGATCAGTAGAACATCTTCCCTGTCCTGGTCCTCCATGAATACCGCGGTATGGTAGTCATCGATCTCGTCAGCATCTAGGTATACCATTTTCTTGTCTCCTATCTTTCTTCCATAGAATCTAAAACCGTCGTATTCCTTCTTGATCATCTCTGAAGCTTCACCGGTCTTCTCAGGTCTTTCAACCGCATCCATGATCTTTTCAGCATCCTTCGGATCCGCCAGGTCTTCCTTATGCGTGCAAGGGACATGTAGGAAGAAGCCTTTACCGTTCTCGTTCAGGTGTTCGATCATCCTGTCGCTGAGCTTGCCTCCTCCGAAACCTCCTAGAGGTCCTGGATGTACCCAGGGAGCTGCAAGAGTTGCTTCCTCGCCGTTATCTATCTGAAGTGTCTGAACATCAGGTCTTGCCTCGTAACCTGTGTCCAGCGACTCTCGTTCATCCTGTAGTAGACCTGAAGTCAGTTCAAAGGCTGATACATCTGTATTGCTTCCGATCAGGTAATCCACCAGCTTCAACAGGGTTACGAGGAATACTACTGCTACCAGTAGTGCAGCGAAGTTGAAAGCGTAGGTTAGTGCAGGTATTTCTAGAGATCTTCCAAGCAGGAAATGGAATATCACCAGTAAAGTAACCGGTTGCGTGAATGAGATAGGAACTATTCTCTTTATCCATTTGGTGCCATTGGACATCGTCAGTACAAGTATATTGATCAGTGTGATGGTGATCAGTGTCAGCCAGATTATGCTCCAGGCATTACCTACATCATCTGCTCCTGAAAGAATCAAGCTGTACAGGAAAAGTACCATTTGATTCGTTAGGGAAAGGAAAAAGCTCCATTTCCTTGGATAACCGGGTATAATTCTGTGGAAAAGTTCTCCGGCCAGTGCGAACGGGAATAGGAAGACCAGTACAGTGAAGACCGGAATCATAACAGGTTCCAGAGGCACCGGTGCGAAGAGGTCGAATGATACATATGCGATACCGGTGTATATAGGGCTTAGAAGCAGCATCGCTGCTATCTGGTACTTCAGATCCGGTAAACTGAAGATTATCTTCTTGAATATATCTACATTATCTGCTCCCATTCTCTACTCCTCGTAAATTTCCTCTAACTCATCAATTGTTTTCTCCAGTGAAAAATCTTTCACAGCTCCACGGGTATCCCGTTCATTCTCAAGACAGTCCCTCACAGCTCTCTCCATATCATCTATATCACCGTACTCGAATCTTGCTCCGTTTCCATCCTGTATCGTACGGCTGAACGGTTCGACATCCGCCGCAGCTACAGGAGTACCACAGGCATTAGACTCAAGTGTAGAAAGACCCAATGTATCACATGTAGATGCGGTTATGAATACATCCATAGAAGAGTAGTATTTAGGCAGTTCCTCTCTATCAACGAAATCCCTGAACTCGACATTTTCCGAAGCCTGTTTCTCCCACTTGCTCCTAGAAGGACCTTCACCCACCAGTACAAACCGGCAGTCATCCATCTGTTCAGCCAGCTTCAACACTTCCCCTATGTTCTTCTTCTTGCTCATTCTTCCGCTGTAGCCGATTACAGGTCTATCCTCGTCTTCAAATAGTCGTTCCTCAGTAGGCTGGAAGAAATCCATCTCGAGCCCAACCGGAAGCTTTCTCGGTTCGACTTTTCTCCTAATCCTGGAAGTTGAGGCTGTTACACAGTCGAAAGACTGTAGAAGCCGATTTTCGTACGCTACATAAAGTTTTCCAGCAAGATCCGCAAGTTTCTCGGATTTCAACCCTCTCACCAGATAGTCTTCGACCGGTGTATGGTGGGTATAAACCAGTTTAACATCGTTTTTCTTCGCGTATCTTCGGCCCATGATTCCTGTTGATGCCGGTCCATGGCAGTGAACTACATCGAGTTCTGGAAGCGTTGAGACCCGGCGGTATAGTGGGAGTCTGTACTGCCAGTAGAACGGGTTGGGAAGTGATTTGACAGGTATCTCTTTTTCATCGGGTTCATGGCTGCTCTCCGGATATATAACATAGACTTCATGGCCTCTGTCTTCTAGTCTTTCTCTCCAGGCCTTGATAGTATAAGTTACGCCGTCTATACCGGGGAAGTAGCTGTCAGTGAAAAACCCGATTTTCATACAAACCCTAATATATACTCAGGCTTTTTATGAACACTAGATTAACCCGGAAAATTGGATGTGAAGACGGAGTTAAATCAGGGATCTATAAACATTTTCAAGCTTTTCTCCAACATTCTCCAGCCTGAAATCCTTGCTCTTTTCCTCAGCCGCCTCACCGACCTCATTCCGTCTTTCCTCATCATCCAGAGACTCAAGAACAGAAACAAAATCTTCTTCAGCCTTCAAACAGTTCTCCCCATGCTCCAGCCATTCAAAAGTACCTATATCCCTTACTACCGGAGGCTTTCCGCACGCCATCGCCTCAAGTAATGCCATACCTTCGTTCTCGTTCTTGGTCGGGAAGAAAAAGATATCTCCTGCTGCAAAAGCTCCTCTTACATCCTCGATGTACCCTGTGAACTGGCAGTTATCCGGAGCGTCCTCTACCAGTTTCTTGGTATCTCTTCCTTTCATCAAGCGGTCGGTAAATCCTTCTCCACCGGTCGGATTCACCCAGCCGAACCATACAAAATCTGTGTCCGGCATCTGACGGGCTGTCTCGATGAATGTTTCCAAGCCTTTTCTCTTGATTACATGTCCGACGCAGAAGACTACAGGCGGCTCCAGATCGTATTTTTCAAGGTACTCTTCCCTCAGGTCCTCGAAGCCTTCCAGTTTTTCATGGTCGAAGCCGTTGCTAATCACTGTCTTCGGTACATCAGTGTATTCTTCCATGACCTCTTTGTTGTGTTCTGAAGGACAAATTATATGGTCTGCGAACGAGTATGCATATTTTAGGTACGGTTTCATCGGCTTGGCGAGGAAGTTGGAGAACGCAAAGCTTTCCTCGAAGTCCTCTGCCGTCTGATGGGCGTGTACCACTACGGGAGTGTTGTTTCTCTGGGCTTTCCAGGCATAGTAAACTGATTTCGGACCCATGATGTTTAGATGAAGTACATCTGCGGATAAATCCGGTTTAGTTGTGTATTCGATGTCTTTTTCTTCCAGAATTTTTCTCTGGTTCTTAACTGACTGTGCCTGTCCGCCTGTTATGGTTTCCTCCCATTCGAAGTAGTGGCTGATCCTCATTAGAAAATTTTAATGCGGAAGAAAGTTTTCAAACTACCGGATTCAGAAACCCTGCATACCAGGTACATGTCCAAGCTCGTTCCGTGCCTCATCACTCATCTTCTCCGGAGTCCACTGCGGATCAAATGTAAGCTCTATATCGATATCATCCGGATCCAGGTCACGCAGCTCCTTCTTCAACAGCTCGTCAAAAACTCCGTGAAGAGGGCATGCACGGCTTGTCAAGGTCATCAATACATAGATCTCATCGTCCTCGACTTCGATCTCGTACACCAGTCCTAGGTCAACTATGTTAATCTCCAGTTCCGGGTCTATGACCTCTCTCAGCTTTTCACGGACATCTTCCTCATCCATAACAACCGGTTTTTTCATGTAAAGTTATAACAGTATAAAAACTATACCTCGATGTACAGATGGGGAGTGAAGATATCGCGGGGGAGCGTATCGAAATACTTTTTGAGAAAGCCGAGGAACGGTTTGTAAACTCAAAACCGGAACTGGCAGAAAGATATATCGAACTAGCACAGCAGATATCACAGCGCAGCGAAACACCTATACCACGGGAATACCAGATGCGGTTCTGCAGCGACTGCGGAAGCTACTGGATGCCCGGAGAGACCTGCAAAGTAAGACTGCTTTCAGACGAAGGAAAACTCTGGTACAGCTGCCAAGAATGTGAAAATCAGGAAAAATACCCTTACAAAGACAAATGACATATCTATACAAACTGGCCGGCGAAAACCTGGAGATGGCAGAAGCCGATCTACAGGGATTTCTAAGATCACAGGAGATAAGTGAAGAAGTCAAAAGAAACGGGAGAATCGCCGAGACAGAATCAGAACCTCTCCAAATCCGGAGACTGGCCCTGACACATGAAGTCTGTGAGAAGATAGCAGAGAAAAATCTAGAAGAGAATATCGAGATCGAGGCCGAAGGAAGATACGCGGTCAGAGCGGAGAACATCGGAGAAGCTAACTATGATACCCAGGAATGGGAGAAAAAGCTAGGCTCCCAGCTGGAAAACGATGATAACGAGGTCGATCTTGAACATCCGGAAAACGAGTATGTAGCGTATCTATTCGAAGATAAATATATATTAGGAAAGCTTGTGGAGAGTCTTCCCAGAGATAAGTTCCAGGATAGGGAGAATCAGCACCGTCCATTCTCTTCACCTGTTTCCATCGATCCTGTTCAGGCGCGTCTCTTGGTCAACTTGGCGGAGGTTAAGCCAGGGGAAAAGGTGCTGGATCCATTCTGCGGTACGGGAGGTATACTAATTGAGGCAGGTCTCTGTGGAGTAGCAGTTTATGGTACAGATATCCAGTCCAAGATGGTTGAAGGTTCGGAAGAAAATCTTGAGGAGTACGGTGTTATCGCCCATGATATCCGTGAGATGAGTGTAGAGGATGCAGTAGAGGAGTTAGATCAGGATTTCGAAGCGGTGATAACGGATCTGCCGTACGGAAAGGCTTCGTTCAAGGAGTCTGATGTGAAGAAAGAGTTTATGGAGCTGGTTGAGAAGCGGTGTAGTGGTAAAGCAGTATTTGTTTCTGATCAACCTGAATTTGAAGGTATGGAACCTGAGTTCAGTATCTATGTACACAAGAATCTGACAAGGTACATCTACACTTACTCGGCGTCGTAGAACATATCGATGAGGTCTTCAGCTGCTTCTCTGTAGTCATCGGCTAGTCCTGGTGCGAGGAACGCGTCGTTAATTCTGTCGTACTGATCGACTTCCTCTATCTTCTGTCCATCTATCCGTGGAACTCCAAGTTCTTCAGTGCTGTATCCTTTCTGTGCGAACAGTTCATCTTCTCCCGTATAGCTTAGTACACCGAATGGATGTCCGTTGGATTCTTCTCCGTTGATCTCCCACTGGAGATCGTTTTCAACATCGTAGTCCGGGTGTGTAATTATGTGGTCATCTTTTACTACGAATACAGGGTCTAGCTGTCCATCGTTTACTTCGAGTACCCAGTATTCTCCTGTTTCCTCGAATCTTTCCTGAAGTTCTCTTGAGATATGATATGCTGCCCATGCGTCGCTTTCGATGCGTGGATCTTCATCTCTTTCCCGTTCCGCAGATCCACCATCTGTCAGTAGTTCTGAAATATTTTCAGCAGTCATCTGCTGATCGAATAGTCGGCGCTGGCCTTCATCTGTTTCTGAATAAGGAACCTGTGATTCATCCTCTGTATCTAGGGTTCTGTCTGGACCCTGATGTTTTCGTTCGTCTCGCCAGCCTCCGCTTCGATCCTCACTCATACAGATGTTGTTACCCGTAAGTGTTATATCTGTTTCTGGTATTTAGAAAAAGAGGAAAAAAGAGAGGGAAAATTTGCTACTGTCCCATGTCCCAGAACTCGTAGAAACCGTATGCCACGATGGCGAGGCCTACGAAGTTCATAAGGCCGAACAGCATGCTCCAGAAGCCCGTTGTCAGTCCGAGCCACTCAGGGCTTCCGACTGTGGACCAGGTGTATGATGGCCAGTAAGCTAGGACGAATACGAGAAGTCCAACTCCAAGAATCTCTAGTCTTCTTGCTGTTCCTCCTCCAAGTGCGTCTCTAGCTTTGTAGATGAAGTAAAGGCCGCCTGCTACAGCAGCGAATGTCAGGAAGTCGATGAATGCGTCTGCTGCAGGTTCCAGACCCATGAACTGGGCCCATAGTGCTGCGAGCACTGCGAATGCTACTGCGCCTGCTACGACTTTTTTATCGTTGCTTCTCATTCTGTATCACCTTCCTGGCTCATCTGGTAGAACCTGAAGAATCCGAAGGATGCGATACCGAATACTGCTGCTGTAAGTGTATGGAAGAATACATTCCATGCACCTGTTGAGAGCAGTCCGAACATGCTTTCGGCTGATCCTCCGAGGGCTTCTGCGTGGTAGACCATCTTATGTGGCCACCACAGAATTGCATAAAGCAGGAATCCTACTGCGATGACATCTAAGTTGTCAACAATTTCTCCTCCAAGAAGGTCTCGTGATAGGTAAGCGAATACAAGACCTACTAGGATCACCAGTATGGTGAGCTGCGGTAGGATACCTGTGATGGTATCTACTGCGGAGGATGGCAGGACTCCTGACTGAGCGGCGAAAGCTCCCAGGAACGAGAGCAGGATACCGCCCAAAATGAAGCCATAATCCTTGTTTTCAAGATTCATGATTTTGTGATCTAGAAATTAATACGGTTTCTCTGTTAAAAAGAATTTTGAAAACTGTACCACTAGTTAGCCGAAAACCTTATTCTTGATCTGTGAGATAGCACTTTGCCTTTCTTCTATAGCTCTGAGATTCTCGGTAAGAAGATCCCAGTCGTCCTCATCAAGTTCAGACTTAAGTTCACGGCCGATTTTCCGGTCCGCGACTTCTTCTCCCCAGACCTGTTCATACTGCTCGACCATTATATCCAGAACATCCTCTCCTTTACCATAGTAATCGACGACATGATCATCTAGGTCAAGTTCTAGGGGAGCTTTTCTAACATACTTCAGTCCCACCTTGTCTCCAAGCATCTGTTTCTGCGATTCCAGAATTATGTTGAAGATACGAAGATATTTCTCATGTTCCTCATCAGTGTCGCCCGACATGGTACAACATTCGAAATCTTGTTACTTATAATTTCATGCTTTAACCTGAGAAAGATACCGGTAATAAATGAATCTAACTCACTAATGATTAATTATGGAAATAAGAACCCTAGGAACCTCCAGCGCAGTACCTTCAAGAAAAAGAGATCTTCCAGCCAACATGATCAACTTCAAAGGCGAAAGAATACTTTTCGACTGCGGAGAAGGAGTACAGAAGAAAATAATGACCCAGAAACTGGGTTTGATGGATATCTCAAAGATATTCATCTCTCACTGGCACGCAGACCACTTCGCAGGACTAATCGGACTGATCCAGACCATGGAGATGGAAGGAAGAGAGCAACCGCTCTACATCTACGGACCTCCAGGCACCGAACAGTTCACAGACAGGATACTGGACACAGGATACTTCAGCCGGAGCTACGACATTTTCGTCGAGGATCTTTCGGAAGAAGATGTAATAGTCGGCGAAGGCTACGAAGTGAGACCTTTCGAGGTAGACCACGGAGTGGAAGCCTTCGGATATGTATTCGAGGAAGACAAGCACAGAAAGGCCAACAAAGATAAGATGAAGGAACTCGGTCTCGAAAGCTCACCAAAGATAGGTAAACTGATAGAGGGAGAAAAAATAGAATGGAAAGAAGAAGAAATCCGGCCTGAACAGGTTGTAGAAGAGGTCAGAGGAAGAAAAGTGGTTTACAGTGGCGATACCGCGAAATGCCAGAAAACCATCGATAATGCGGAAGAAGCAGACCTGCTAATACATGAAGCAACCTGTTTACATGAGATAATCGATGATCGCCGGAACCATACTTCCGCGAAGCAGGCTGCTGAAATAGCTGAGGACGCAAATGTGGAGAAACTTTTACTTACTCATATATCCCGTAGATACCATCAAGACGAGGAAAAACTCTTGGATGAGGCCAGAGAAGTTTTCGAGAACACTGAACTAGCCGATGAAGATGAAAAGTATGTTGTGGAGTCTGTTAGACCTGAGTCAGGCAATCTTTGATTTTATAGAGCTGATGAAGCCGCTGCCTTCCTCGGATTCCGAACTGTATCCTGGTCGGATGCGTTCAGGAAGTTTATCGTATTCTTCTGTTTCGTATTCCGACTGGATATAGTTCTGTATTCCGCTGTCGATAACTTTTTTACCAGCTACATCTTCCAGTTGCTGGACCAAGATATCTACTGCCTGTTCTCCTTTCCCGTAAATGTCATTTATCTCTCCGCCAGGGTTTATTTCCAGAGGAGCTTTCCTTGCTTTCGCTAAGGCGACTTTTTCTCCCAGCATTTTTTCTTCCTTATTCATTATCCCGCGGATAACTGAAAGATAGAATTCCTTATCTTCCATATTTGGAACATTGGTACACGGCATAAATAAATCTACCGTTTCAAGTAGTGGAGACTCAGGATTTTTACGGTTTCTATGCTCCGATAGCTTCAGCTGTTTCTTTCAGCTTGTAGATTGAGAAAGTCATCACTATAATGAAGAGGACCTCAAAACCAGCATGGAAGATTTCAGATTCAATCAAGCGGAACCCGAGAACCAGTTGGTACACAGTGAAGATACCTAACCCTGATACCAGGTAGTAAAGTGCGAACTTCCACTGCCTCAGTTTGAAGTTCTGTGCAACATAAAGAGTGACGACCATTGCTGCAACGGAGAAAGCTGCTACGACTAGTTCATACAGTACGAACTGATCCATTCTAGTAGCCCACCAGGTCCGCTGTTTCCTTGATTTTGTACACTCCGTATGTTATGGTGCTGACGAAGATAATCTTGAAGCCAGCGCCTATTGCGCCTAGATCTCCGACTAGGCCGTTCGCTGCTATTGCTTTGTAGATGAAGTATAGTATGAAACCGTAGAACACATACTTGAGTCCATCCTTCCATTGCCGGAGGTTGAAGGACTCTATCGTGAAGTAGCTCATCAAGATACCTGACCATCCGATCAGGGCTACTACGATTTCAAGATTAACCATAATTCTGTATAAGCCGATCGCACTTTATACCATTTATCCAAATTTCCTGAAGATAAAGAAAAAGAGAAATTTTTATGGCAAAGGTAGGAAAAATTACTTACCTGACTGCCATAGAGTGTAGAAACCATATCCGGCCAGTACGAATGTTGCAAGCGTTAGAGCATGGAAGAATCCGTACAGGAAGGTTTCTGGAATAGGTCCAAGAGCTCCGCCGCCGCCGATATGCCAGTTGATATGCGGCAGATATGTGATCATGTAGACTGCTAGTCCTGCACCGATCAGTTCGAGTGCTCGGGAAACTTCTCCTCCCCAGAGTTCTCTAGCCTTGTAGATTACTGCAAGGCTTGCAACGATGACGAACAGTGCTACATAGTCGATTACCATCTCAGTGATTCTCGCCTGTTCTCCCAGGCTCAGAGATACTAATCCTGCTGCTACCGCAGCAACTGCTAGGCCGACCATAACCAGATAATCGTTTCTTTCTAGGTTAAGTGCCATAGTAATTGCCTCTTAATGGTACAAAAGACGAAACCTGTATATAAAGTTTTATGAAGAGAACAAACGATTTTAAATTCGAAATACTGCTGAAAAAGGTTTATTCAAGTTCTTTAGTCAACTTCCTATCCTCACTCGGCTCAACCTCAAGTTTAGCTCCATCAAAATCTTCCTTAATATCTCCATCCTGTATTCTGTCGAGGAAAACAGCAAGGGCTGCAATCTCGCTGTGAGGCTGATTGCCGACCGAAATATTGTAATCAACATGTTCGTATACCCATCTCGGAACTTTCTCAGCACCTACGATAACCAGGAGATCTTCGGATTCAAACTCATGCTTCAACTCCTGCATCTTATCATCTACTTTCAGTCCGTACATGGTGAGATGTACCTTCAAGCCATCGAAATCTTTGATTTCCTCTTTCCAGCTCTCGGAGTACCTTAGTTCGGTGTCGCCACCCCAGCGATCCACTATATCTCGCTGGCTTTCAACCATGTTCGAATCTTTTTCACCTGAGAAAACCACTTCATCAGCTCCCCACTGACGCGCTGTCAAGCCTACATGAGTTGAAATCCTGTCATCTCTACCTGCACGGTGTCCAAGTCTAAGTACCTTTATCATCAGCAGTAAAACCTTCTTCAATAATGTAGAGACACCTTAAGGATAAAAAAGAAAAAGATAGCAGAAGAAGATTTCATTTATGGAACCCCTAAAGAATATCAGCGAAATACCGGAGAAATTGTTCCAAAACGATAGAGACACTTCGCTGACCGGGAAGCCCCTGAAAACTGCTGTGGCGTCACTTATAGTCACAGGCGTGATCTACTCCGGATACATGTTCATGATGTACCCCGGTCAGAGCACGGTTACGAATCTTTCAGCCGTACTGAATATTCCCTTGATAGGGATGATAGCTCTGACAGTCCTGACATCCATGACCCATCTGCTCGGACTTTACCTGGGATTCCAGAACAGGTACGAGGACACCTTCTCCGTGTACGGCTATCTAACAGTACTGACTCCTCTGGGACTCACAGCTTACTCTATACCGGTGGTCGGAGAGATAATAGCAGTTTTGATATTTTTAACCGGGCTCTACACCGCTTCCAAAGGAGTAGAGGTACTACAAGATACATCATTCGGAAAGGCAGCAATAGCAGTGATAACACCGGTAATCGTCCTTACAGTTCTGGCAGTAGTACTGTTCTACTCCCTAGTAATGATCCTTGCCTTGATGTTCGCACTGATGGGACAAAATGTTTCACACGGAGCCGGAGTCTAACAGATATAAAGCCCGAAAACAACAGGAAACCGGCTTAAAGATAAAAAAGAACATCAAATAGACTGAACCAGTTATGGCAATTATTTCAGAGTGGTTCAGTACACTCAAACAGATTTTTTCATCAGCGAGTGTTTTCTTCCAGAACGAGACGGATACCTCTATAGCAGGTAAACCGATTAAGATAGCGTTCATCTCACTCCTTATCTCAGGACTGGTGAACGGTCTTCAGGTCTTCTGACACTTTCAGGAGAACTGCAGTTGATCGCGCTAGCAGACATACTAGTAGCTCCTATAGCCGGTATTATCTCGATAGCTGTCACAGCAGCTTTAACACACCTGGTAGGAATGCTTGTAGTATTCGAAAACGGATATAGCGAAACATTCTCCGCATTCGCCTACACCTCGGTAATCGCAACCGTGGCAACAGTAGCAAGCCTGATACCTATAGCAGGTATCTTCATCGCGCTTGCACTAGGACTCTTCTCCCTCTACGCACAGATCAGAGGGGTTCAAGAGTTCCAGAATGTAAGCTTTGCGAAGGCAGCGGTATCCGTAATCGTTCCGATCCTCATCGTGCTTGGAATCCTGCTCGCGATCATCTTCGCGACATCAGCAGCGATCTTTGCAATGATGCAGGGCGCACCTACAGCACCACCTGCATAGGAAACTCTCTTCAACTTACTTTTTCCCATCTTTTTTCTTCATCTGTTAAAAACAGGGAAAACCAATAGAGGATTTAGAGAATGAGTGATAGAAAGCAAAGGATATTCTGGTTCGGAGTAGCAACCCTGATATTCGTATTTCTCCTTTTGAACGCAGATTTGGATCTGTTCATTGAGAAGATTCAGAAAGCAGAATTAAGATACATCGGACTAGCGCTTCTATCAGGCTTCGGAGTACTTTTAACATGGACACTGAACTGGTACAACTTCTTCCAGGTCAGCGACATCAAATGCAGCTTCACGCATACATTCAAACTGATGTCCGCAGGACAGTTCCTCAACGCAGTCACACCTCTAGGGCAGTTCGGCGGACAGCCATTCATGGCCTACCTCATATCCAGCAACTCCGACACAAGCTACGAAAAATCACTGGCAACCGTCATGTCAGCTGACCTACTCGCAATAATACCCTTATCCACATTCGTAGTCTCAGGATACATCTACACCGTAACAGTAGGTACAGGCGCCAGTAAAGTAACCGGAATGGCCCTGGTCACCGCTTCTCTACTTCTGTTCGGGATCGTGATGGGATACCTTGGCTGGTACCGTCCTGGAACACTGGAAAACTCTGTTCTGATCGTTTTCGAGAAAATCACAGGTTTTATCGGAAGAGGCTCACACCTAGTTGAGAAACTGGAAAACCGGCTAGAGAATGTAGAAAAAACCTTCGAAACAATAGGCAAAAACCCGAAAGCCATCCTCCGAGCACTGGCAATCACACATACCGCGTTCCTGTACAAGATGGCAGCATTCTACGCAGTAGTCCAGTCACTAGGACTCTCAATCAATCCATTTTACATCATGCTGATCATTCCTATCGCCAGTACCGCGAACTTCAGCCCTACACCTGGCGGTGCCGGAACATTCGAAGCAGTCATGGCTAAACTTTCCATGATATTCATGGGTATCGATTATGAGGCGGCTCTGGCGATCGGAGTACTTCACAGACTGGCTACCTACTGGCTTCACCTAGTGATCGGTTACCTAGCGATGAATACATTGAACCTGTCTATCAGCGATGTGAAAGATGTGCCGGAGACCTCGTAAAAATTTATTTAAGAATCCGCGTCACTGTTCTTTGTTACAATGAAAGGTGGATGTTTTACCCGCCGGTCACTTTTGCTTTGAAACTTATCACAGCGACAGCTGTCATCAAAACCAATTAAACAACTTCTCCCGAAGTGATTCTGTATGAGCATTCAGGTACAGCTTCCAGACGGATCAAACTTAGAAGTAGATGAAAACGCATCAGTAGAAGATGTAGCATACGAAATAGGAACAGGACTGGGCGACGACACAGTAGCCGGAAAAATCAACGGCGAAATGGTAGCCAAGGAAGACCAGGTTTCCGACGGAGACGAAATAGAGATAGTAACAGAGGACTCAGACGAATACATAGAAGTCCTCCGGCACAGCGCCGCACATGTCTTCGCACAGGCACTAAAGCGTATCTACGGAGACCAGGTCAAACTTACAATCGGTCCATGGACTGACGAAGGATTCTACTACGATATCGAAGGAGTAGAACTGGAACAGGAAGACTTCGAAGAAATAGAGGAAGAAATGCAGGATATTATAGAAGAAGACCTGGAAATCAAAAGAGAGATGCTTTCACGCGAGAAAGCAGAAGAATTCTTCGAAGACAACGAATACAAGAGACAGATCCTGAACGAGGAAGCTGGCGAAGGCGACACAGTATCCTTCTACAAACAGGGAGAGTTCCAAGACCTCTGTAAAGGACCACATGTCTCCTCAACAGGAGAAGTCGGCGGCTTCAAGCTACTGGAGATCGCAGGCGCCTACTGGCGAGGAGATGAAGAAAACAAGATGCTGACACGAGTATACGGAACAGCATTCTCCTCAGAAGAAGAACTCGAGGACTTCATGGAAAGAAGAAGAGAAGCCGAGAAACGAGACCACCGGAAGATCGGAAAACAGATGGATCTCTTCTCAGTACCAGAACACGCACCCGGAGCACCACACTACCACAGAAACGGAATGATAATCAGAAGAGAACTAGAGGAATACATCCGGGAAAAGAACGAAGAACTCGGCTACGAAGAAGTCTGGACACCTGAACTGAACAAAGCCGAACTCTGGAAAAAAACAGGTCACTACGAAGCATTCAAGGAGGACGGGGAGATGTTTGCCTGGGAACAGGACGACACAGAATACGGCTTAAAGCCGATGAACTGCGCGAACCACAGCCATATCTTCGACTCCGGAACACGCAGCTACAAAGACCTGCCGATAAAGCTATCCGAGTTCGGAACAGTCAACCGAAACGAACAAAGCGGAGAGCTCTCAGGTCTACTACGAGTCCGAGTCATGACTCAGGACGACGGACACGCATACATGCGTAAAGACCAGATCGAAGGAGAGGTCAAGGCCCATCTTGAGAAGATCATCGAGATGTACGACGAGTTCGGGTTCGATGTAAACTTCATCATGGAGACAAAACCTCCAAAGGCACAGGGACCTGACGAACTCTGGGAAGAAGCAGAGAACGCACTAGGCAACGCCATGGATGAAGTAGTCGGCGACTACGAAGTCAAGCCGGAAGAAGGAGCATTCTACGGTCCAAAGATCGGAGTAGAGGTAGAAGACGCGATAGGAAGAGAATGGCAGCTTGGAACAGTACAGCTCGACTTCGTCATCCCGCGGAACTACGGCTTGAAGTACCAAGGAGAGGACAACGAAGAACACTACCCTGTCATGATCCACCGAGCGATCCTCGGAAGCATCGAGCGATTCATGGGAGTGATGATCGAGCACTTCGCAGGAGACTTCCCAACATGGCTTGCACCTGAACAGGTACGCATCCTGCCGGTCAGCGACGAGAACAAGGAGTACGCCGAAAAGATTCAGGAGGAATTAGGTGACTTCAGAGTCGAGATTGAGGAGCGTAGCTGGACTGTAGGCAAGAAGATCCAGGCAGCTCACGACGACAATGTCCCGTACATGCTGATCCTTGGAGACGATGAGGAGGAAGCAGAGAACCTTTCAGTTAGAGACAGACAGGAAAGAGAAGACGGAGACATCGGACTGGACGAATTCCGTGAGCACCTTCAGTCAGAGGTAGAGGAGAAACGGCTTCAGCCAGACTTTCTAGAATAACCTCTTACCAACCATGTCTTCTTTTTCCTTTTTACTCCAGATTGTATAAACTTCTTAAGGATTGAGATGTTGCCTGAATAGGGTGCTGAGCTCTATAACCCTTTACAGGTTTATCATACTTCGTTAACTCCAGGTAGCCCTCAAATCCTTTGTATATCTCATTCCATACTTCGTTACCCATGTTACCTGAAAGCCTCTTGAGGGTAGCTCCAGCAAGCTCATTCGCAGCTTCTTCAAATCTTTTTGTACCTAGTTCATCTTTAACTAAAGACCCATAGTCGGCTGGTTTCGTATCTCTTTCAAATAAAACCTGTTCAGCTGCTATATCTGATACAGCATGCCCTAATTCATGCACCAAATCCACCATGAATACATCCGGGGCTCTAGAAGGAGTGTGATTGTCACCCTGTTCTTCCACACCTAAAGGCGCATTCTTCAAGTATTGTTTGATCTCCTCAAGTGGCTTGTTTTCGGCATCCTTCATGAGATCGAACATTGTTACTTCTTCTGCGTTTTCCTTGAATTGGATAACCCACTCGCCGCTTCTGTTCTTTCCTGTGTAACCTGTCTTGCTTTCTCCGGTCTTCATCTTGATGTGAACTTGATCTAAAGGAATATTGATTTCCAGAACCTGTTCTGCTGTCTTCATCATTTCACGCGCGACATAATCTTTCATCTTTTTCGACTTATCGCTGTGTCCTAGATCATGATATCGGGGATAGCCTGCTTCCAGGACAGCTTCTTCAGCTTCCACGAGATTGCTCATAGCGGAGTTTAGATTTCTTGCTTCTTGTTTAAGCTCCTTGAAATCTATCCTGTTCAGAAGCATGGATTTAGCTGTGGTCTTAACCATTTCCTCGTTGTTACCGATTACAGAGAACTCTACTAAATTTCTCTCACGACCGTACTCTATAGTTATCTTCTGATATAGATCGCCTAGCGTTTCCTCAAGCTGCTCTATCGGTATAAGTGTACGCTTTACACCTGTATTGTCCTGTATAACGACACCTATATCTGTTGCGCTCATATCAAGAACCTTGTAATCACCTTCTTGGCGGATTACCTCCTCTCCGTTGTATCTCGATATAATTTCAAGGTACTTTCGCCCCCATAGATCAGCTGCTTCCTGATCGCTTTTGTTCAAAAAGTCTTCCAGTTCTTTCCTGCTCTTCTTCATCTCTGTTAATGCATCAGTATCATTACCTCGTATCAAATCTTCCAAACTATCCAGGCATTTCTCAAGACTGTCATGAAGCTCATCAGGCAAGAATTCAAACCTTGCCTCGTTCTTAAGTTCTCTAAGGAGTCGTAGCGCAGTTTTCTTGTCGTTCTTCAGATTCTGCTTTATGCCCTTAACCTTCTTTCCCAAGTCGTTGTAATCAGAAAACAGTTTATCTAGTTCTGAGAGATCCTGCTTCGCCACTGCTCTTTGATCAACCATCAATAAATATTCCGATATTCAGTTCTACTGATAAAGTTACCTTCAACTATTCAATCATCGAATATTTCGTCCAGAAACTCCTCTGAAGGCAGGTAGAAGTCCTGATCGCTGTAGAAATCGTTTTCACCGCCTTCTTTCACGGCTCCCAGTTCTTTGTATATCTTTTCTTCTTCAAGCCAGTCATCCCGTATGGAATCGACCGGTAGATAGGTCTGTGTCTTCAGTATCTCGAAAAGTCCTTGAGGCAGCCCTTCTTCCTCGACTTCTTCCCTATCCATGTTGAATCTTTCTAATACAGTTCTTATCGCGTTTAGAAGTTCCTCTTCTTCATCCACCTATCTTCCACCTCACTAAATGTACTCTTCCAGTTCTTCACTGAAAACATACTTGGTGTTCTTCTCCTTGTACCAGACCGACGATTCTACTGGAAGACCTACTAGACGGTTCTTGATCTCTTCGACCTCTCTTTCACTCATTAAGTCTTTTTCAAGAAGTTCGTCCATCGCCTTCTGGACTTCTTGATTGGAGAAGTCTTTCTTCAGTGTGAGAAGTTCCCATATCTCTGCGCCTGCTCCTTCATCGTAAATGTACTCTTCTATTTCTTCTTCATCCAGTATATTTTCTGTCAGTTCTCCGACCGCTTCCAGTACTGAAACTGTTCCTTCACTTATCTCGGTCATATCAGTTCTTCCTCAGATTCTTTGATGTAGTTCACGATTTCATCATAGGTTTCGCGGTCAGGGTTGATAATCTCTTGCATATCAACATCGTTCTCCTCACGGTACTGAGAAGCTGCGTAAGCCGCTAGTGTCTGTTCTCTTGAACCTACATACTTTTTCAGTGCCTTTTTGAACTCTTCTGCTACCCTGCCGTTTTCAATCTGGTTGAGAGCTCCCGCCTCCTCATACAATGTATCTTTATCAGGCAGACCATTCTCTACTGCTTCATCTCTCAGTCTCTTGTATCTAAGTCTTTCAGCTACATATGACATCTTTTCAGAACCTGAGACCTTAACACCTCCAACAATATCCTGAGCAGTGTGTGCTGCGAACTCTGCGTAAAGCCTCTGATCGAACAGGTCCTCGCCGTAGAGATCTATACCTTCGTTCTCGTAATCTATCATTTCTGCGTGTACTGATTCATGCGCGAGGTTCTCTGGCTGAAGTTCGCCTGCTGTGACAAGTACTTTTTCTCCGTTGATCAGTTCGACTTTGTTTTTGCTGGTGTCTTTGGTATTGGTTACTTCGTCGACTGTGACTTCTTCATCCAGACCTCCTGGCTCGACTCTATCGATTGTTTCTGACGGATTGATTCCGATAGCATCCTCCACCAGTTGTTCGTCATCTTCGGTCAGGCCAGGAAAAGAAACACTCATATGTTGTTATTACTCAATCACAAATATAATAGTTTGGGTTTTCTGAATGACTGATTTAACCATCAACCCCACTTACATCAAATCATGAAGGAAGAAAAGATAGAACGGTTCGCAGACCTTATTCTCGAAAGAACAGTTGAACTGGAAAAAGGAGACAATGTCTACCTCGCAGCCAAAAGCACAGAAGTAATGCCGCTGGTAGACAAACTCAGAGAAAAGATAATCAAACAGGGCGGATACCCGCACGAACACCTGATCTACGACTCACAGCTCGGAAGAGCCGGAATGGACTACACCTGGCTAAAACACGCATCAGAAGAACAGCTGGAAAATGTATCAGAAGCCAAGAAAAAAGAACTCGAAGAGATGGATGTATATCTCACCATCAGCAACCGGGACAACGAAAACGAACTGAACAACATTGATTCAAGCAAGATAGCGAAAAGAAAACAGCACAACAAAGAGATAGCAGATATGCGTCGACACCTGAAATGGGGACTGGTACGGTTCCCAACAGATAGCCTGGCACAGAAAGCCTCCATGTCCACAGAAGACTTTGAGGACTTCATGTACGACGCAATCGATATAGACTGGGATAGACTTGAGGAGAAGAACCAGAAGGTCAAAGAGATATTCGACAACACGGATAAGGTAAGAGTTGTTTCTGAAGACACTGATATAGAGTTCAGCATCGAGAAAAGGAAAGGAACAGCCAGCATCGGCAAAAGAAACCTTCCAGACGGAGAGGTATTCTACACACCGGTCACTGACTCCGTCAACGGCGAAATCAGATTCACCTATCCCGGAAGAAAACAGGGTAACGAGGTCAGAAATGTCTGGCTGAAACTCGAAGACGGCAAAGTAGTGGACTTCAGCGCCGACAAAAACGAGGAATTCCTCCGCGAACAGATCAACCTGGATGAAGGCTCATGCAAGTTCGGAGAGTTCGGTATGGGAACCAACTGGGAGATCGACCGGTTCACCAACGAGATGGGACTGGACGAAAAGATGGGAGGAACAGTACACTTCGCACTGGGTAACGGATTCGACAAAGGAATACCTGAAGACGAAGAACCGAACGACTCAGCGATCCACTGGGACATCGTCAAAGACCTGAGAAAGCCTGAAGGCGACGGAGGCAAGATAATCGCTGATGGCGAAGTAGTACAGGAAGACGGCGAATGGCAGTTCGAGATCTGAATTAGACCGGTTTCGAAACATCAATAAGACTGAAGCCGAGAACCGTAAACTGATGAGTTCAACCGAAGTAAGTACAGACGGACATATCGAAGTGATCACAGGCTCGATGTTCTCAGGTAAGACAGAGGAACTGATACGAAGACTGGAGCGAGCTAAGATCGCAGAACAAGAGATAGAAGTATTCAAACCAGCGATAGACGACAGATACGGAGAACAGGAAATCGGATCGCACGCAGGCTCCAAATGGAAAGCCAAAGTAGTTGAACAGGACGAAGGACTTGAAAAGAAAGTAAAAGAAACTGATGCAGATGTAATCGCATTTGATGAAGCGAACTTCTTCAACAAGGAACTGGTCAGTGTATGCCAGGAACTCGCTGACAGCGGTAAGAGAGTGATAGTTACAGGTATAGATCAGAACTTCCGCGGAGAACCATTTGAACCTGTTCCCGCGCTCATGGCGTCAGCCGAGTACATCGAAAAGCTTCGTGCAATATGCCAGGTATGCGGAAGACCGGCGACAAGAAATCAGAGACTTATCGATGGTGAACCCGCACATGTTGACGAACCGGAAGTGGTTGTAGGTGCCGAGGAGAAATACGAGGCAAGATGCCGTCACTGCCACGAACTCCAGAATGAATAAAACGGAAAAACCACGGGTCAGTCGTGTTGGAATTTAAAAGTTTTTGACTAAATGGTGTTTGTATATGACGACAGCATACGATGTAAAAGCAGAGCCTCTGATCATGGAAGTAGCAGAGGATCTGGAGGAAGAGTTCGACGCACCGGATTGGACAGAATATGTTAAAACCGGTGTCAGCAAAGAGAAACCACCACAGCAAAGCAACTGGTACCACATCAGAAGCGCAGCAGTGCTTAGAAGAATATACATGGATGGTCCGCTAGGAGTATCCAAGCTTCGAACCATCTTCGGAGACAACAGCAACAACGGTCACGCACCGGAGCACCACGGAAAGGCATCCGGAAAGGTAATCAGAACTGCACTTCAAAACCTTGAAGAAGCAGGACTGGTAGAAGAGATTGAAGGAGAAGGCCGACAGATAACCGAAGACGGACAGGCACTACTAGACGACTACGCAGACGACGTCCTGGCAATAAAGCGCTAGGAGAATGGTTGACGAAGACGAACTCGAGAAACTCCGAGAACAGAAAAAGGAACAGCTGGAAGAACAGGAACGCCAGCAAGAGGAGCAGAAACAACAGATCAGCCAGATGGCCAAACAGCACCTCACAAGTGAGGCGCAGAGCCGTCTGGAAAGGGTTCGCATGGCTCAACCGGAGCTTGTCTCCAGTCTTGAGATGCAGATTGCCCGGATGGGTGAGCAGACTCAGGGGAAGATCGGAGACGACCAGTTGAAAGACATACTTAAATCAATACAGAAGGAAAAACAGGATAACGAGTCTAACATCAAGTTCAGGAGGTGAACACTTTACTATGGGAAAGAAATCAAAGTCAAAAAAGAAGCGACTTGCGAAAGCAAATAAAACCGCAAAATCCGCTCCACGGTGGGTTTCAATCAAGGCATTCGGAATGGACCAGGCACGAAGAAAGTCCATCAAGCCACGAAAGAGCCGACACTGGAGACGAAACGACACTGACGAATAAATGACACGAGAAACCGTAAACCTTTCAAGGGCAAGAGTAGCATCCCGCAACAGCCGTGCTAAGAGAGCTGTGAAAATACTCAGAGAAAAGCTCTCCAACAAGGCAGGAGAAGAAGTAAGTATCAGCAGCGAAGTAAACCAGGAGATCTGGGAACGTGGAGCAAGCAAACCTCCAGCAAAGATCACGGTAGATGTACAGGCAACAGAGAACGGCTTGAGAGCATTCTCAGCAGAACAGCCAGACACATCCTCCTCTTCAACGAGCTCTTCCAGCAGCAGTGTTGATTACGAGGAAGTAGTTGAAGGCACAGTTGCCGAAGTCAAAGAAAAGGTAGAGGAAGAGGACCTAGAACCTGAAAAGGTACTGGAAGCAGAGAAAGAGAAGAAAGACAGGAAGACACTGAAACAGTTCCTCAAGGACCTGATCTAAAAAATCTCTTTTTCCAACTCTCTCTTAACCAACATATCCTCTTTAACTTTCTCAACGAGGCATTAGAACAAGAAAAATGATAGAAAAATACAATTACGAAGGAAACACCACAGTAGGACTTTACGGCGTAGCCACCAACAAGTACGCAGTAGTCCCACCAGAATTCAAGAGAAAACAATTATTCGAAGTAGACACAGTAGTAGAAACATACATGGCACAGACACGGCTCGTAGGAATGTTCGCAGCCGGAAACTCCAACTGCCTTCTCATACCGGAAAACACAGCACGGAGAGAAAAGAAAACACTGAAAGAATCAGAGATACCTGTCAAGGAGATAGACGCACAGGACAACGCACTCGGCAACCTGGTGATCGCAAACGACAAAGGAGCAATCATCAGCCCGAAGATCGAAGAACACCAGAAAGAGATCGAAGAAGCACTCGAAGTAGAAGTAGAGGTCATGAAGATCGCAGGCATACCGAACACAGGAGTATGTGGAAAAGCAAACAGCAACGGAGTACTTCTACACCGAGCAGCCAGTGAAGAAGACGCAGAGAAAGCGAAGGAAGCACTAGATGTAGAAAATGTAGATATCGGCACAGTCAACATGGGGTCGCCTTTCATCGGCTCAGGACTGATAGCAAACGACCAACTGATGCTGACCGGGGAAGACACCACAGGACCGGAAATCGGCCGTATAGACACCACACTCAACCAGTAACATATCTTCTATTTTCTGTTACAATTAACCCGTGTACCTCTGTTTTATTTAACCGGAAACAGCAAAATAACTTGTAATGGACCCAACCGTCTCCGACCAGTACGCACAGTACTTTCTGCCACTGGCAGACAAGGCGAAGACACTAGTTCCAAGCCTTGAAGAAGACCTCAAAGGAGCACGGATGGATGTCAACCCGGAAAGCTACATAGCCGGATGCATAGCACGCGCAGTACAGGTAACAATAGCAGTAGGCGCCTCACTCGTAACAGCAGGGCTCATAATGGGTAACAGCATGCTCTGGAAGATCGGAGCAGTAGGAACACCTATACTTGGATTCCTGATATTTCTAACATTCGCATACCAGCCCAAAGTTACCGCAAACAAGAAATCAAGGCTTCTAGAAAAAGAACTACCATACGCACTAAGACATATGCTTATCGAGGTAAGCTCCGGGATCAGCCTGTACGAAGCGATGGTGTCCGTAAGCACAGACTACGGAGAAGCCTCAAACGAATTCAACCGTATCGTAAACGATATACAGGGAGGTAAAAGCCAGGTAGAAGCACTGGAAGACTCCATCAGCCGGAACCCCAGCATCATGTACCGGCGAGCAGTCTGGCAGATGATCAACGCCTTGAAATCAGGAGCAGACATCACCAAGACACTGGACTCACTAGTAGACACCATGATCGAGGAACAGAAACTAGAGGTCCAGAACTACGGAGAGGATCTGAACCCGTTCATCCTGATGTACCTGATGCTAGCTGTCATCTTCCCAAGCCTCGGAGCCACCTTGATGATCGTAATATCCTCATTCACAGGCTTCAACCTCAGCAACAACATGTTCCTCGGAATGCTTGGAGGACTGGCAGTGTTCCAGGTATTCTTCCTAAACCTGGTCAAAAGCAAGAGACCTGAGGTGAAAGCAGCATAATGGCAGACCTCGGCGACAGAATCCACAGCGTCGTGAAGACCACATACGAGAAGCTGCCAGACTTCTACAAAGACCGGGTAGAAAAAGAAGCATTCTACGCACGGATAGACGATTACGAAACCAAGTTCTTCCAGATAGCCGCAGTAACATCGATACTAACACTGGTACTGCCGTTCCTCTCAAGCTTCACACAGACCGCACAGATCGCGATATCAGCGATCTCAACGCTTGTAGGTATATTCGCAGTACCGTACCTCTACTTCTCACTCAAAGCAGAAAGCCGGAAAGACGAGATGGAGAATCTCTTGCCTGACGCATTACGCCTAGTATCAGCGAACATCAAATCAGGTCACAACCTGGAGAAAGCATTATTGCTTTCAGCAAGAGACGAGTTCGGACCACTAGCGGAAGAGTTCAGAGAAACAGCCATGGACATGTACGGAGGAAAGCCCGTGGATGAAGCACTCAAAAACATGGAAAACCGTGTCAAATCACCGCTCTTCAGCGAAACCATCAAACTCCTGGTCGACGCGATGGACGCAGGAGCAAACACAGCAGACCTTCTCGAAAGCAGCAGCAACGATGTAAGAAAAAGCATCGAACTACGAGACGAAATCAAATCTTCGATTCGTATGTACACAGTATTCATCATGATGGCAGCGATCGTAGGAGCACCACTCCTGTTCTCAATCAGCGTCCACATGGCCCAGGAAACTACAACTATGTGGGATGAAGCCGACATCGGAAGCATGGAAGACGCCGGAGGCGCAGGTGGAGGCGGTATGGGAGGAGGAATGGGAATGAGCCTGGACTTCTCAGCTCCCCAGATCGATATCGCGTTCTTCGAACAGTTCGCTATGATGGCAATCGTGCTGATCAACTTCTTCTCAGCACTGATAATAGCCCAGATAAGCAGCGGAAACATCAAGAAAGGAGCCAAATACATACCCGTGTTCGTAACAGTAGCATTAGTGCTGTTCGCAGTAGTAAGACAGGGAGTAGCAGCACTCATGGGAAGCATGGGTTAGACCTCCGTACCAGAAAGGTTATAATTCAGAGAGATTCAACATTTTTTATCGAGATCAGCAGGTGTTGAACCGTGAGCGAGATTTTCAGACAGAGAAAAGGACAGTCAGCAATCGAGTACCTGATGACCTACGGATGGATGCTACTCGTAGTAGCAATCGTCGGAGGAGCAATCTTCGCAACTGTACAAAGCCAGTGTGTTTCTTCAGTTACTAACAAGCACGGTGAAGAGCTTCAGATAACAGATGTAGGAGTACAGGCCGGAGAAAATGAGAACATCGAACTGGTGTTCGAAAACAAAGGTCAGGACACTGCAGAGATAACCAACCTGGTGATCAGAGATAGACAGGGAACAGAGGGTACAGACACCATCCTGGCTCCAACATGGTACGGTAACTACGAGATCGATCCTCACGAGACCAAAGTGATAGAAGTAGACCAGTTCGCAAACATCGCAGAATCTGACAGCTGCAACGAATTCTTCGTAGAAGTCACCTACAACCAGGGTGCGATAGATAACCAGGTGATTGAACCTGTCATCTCCATTCCTGCCGAAGTAAGCTAGAAAACATATCTAACGGTTTCTACACCATCTCAATACGGCTATTCAAAAGATTAATGAGTCAGCAGACAAAGAAATTTTGGACGGACCAAAACACATTCAGAACCACCTAAAAACAATCTTAAACACATTTAACACAGGTAAAGCCACTGAAAGGTTTTTTATACCAGCCCTTACCATACTGCCTTAATGGGTGACAAAATCCCTCTTATGAACACAGAGCAAACAGAAAGACTCTTCAATACAGAGAGAAAAGGACAGTCAGCAATCGAGTACCTGATGACCTACGGATGGATGCTACTCGTAGTAGCAATCGTCGGAGGAGCAATCTTCGCAACCGTCCAAGGCCAGTGTACACAGTCCAGCTCCGGATTCACCGGACAGGACATTCAAGTAGCTGACTTCGGAGTCACAGGAGGCGACACGCTGACTGTAGAACTTCGAAACGCTGGAGCAGAAAGAATCACAGTTAACCAGCTAACAATGACCAACACTGATGACGAAGTTCAGGTTGTAACCAATTCAACAGCTTCCTATTACGATGCAGACACTACAGATAGCTCAGCTCAAAATGTAGGAAGCGCTATTGGAAGCGATAACCAGATTGATGTCGGAGACTCCACAACATTCACACTTCCGAATGTTGAGAGCACAGAAGGCTGCAATACATTTGACTTCGCAGTTGACTACGACCAAGGCAACCTTGACAACCAAAGACTGGCTGGAACCCTAACAGACTCCATCCAGTTCTTCGCTCCTTAAAGTAGAAGAGTCTTTCGTAGAGACAAATCACATCAAGAGGGAAGCAGCCTAGCTGTTTCCTCTCTTTTCACACTTTTTCCTTTTTCATTTTGGAAAAGAAACTTCCAAACTACTTTCTTCTTATATTCTAAACCAAAACACGCACTATTCTTTGCTTATCTATTGATTGTGAACCAGAGTACTTTTTCTGTAAGAAGTTGAGCTGTTAGATGTACCCTGATTTCTTCTTAATGTACTCTAGTTGTTTATTCGGCTAGGTCGTTCAGGTTCCATCGGTCTATGTGTTCCTGGTCGAGGGTGAAGTCGGATAGGTAATCTGATCCTGAGTCACCGAAGCTTACTCCACGAATCTGTGATGTAGCTCCGTACTGTGTTGGGTCTTCGCTGAAGAATACATAGTCTACATTTGAGTCGCTGCTGCTGGTCTGAAGCTCTGTCTTGTTAACCATGCTGACCAGTCCGGTATCTGTACCAGGTGAAGGATCGTTTTCCAGCCTGTCGAAGAACCCAGGTCCGTTCAGACTAGCTCCGTCTGATTCCATGTAGCAGCTTCTGCTTATCATCTCTCTAATCCTTGTATTGTATAACTGGCTGCCATCAATTACCATGGATTCGTTATCGCTTAGAGTTGTTGCTTCTCCGATTCCGTATAGGTAGTGCGTGTTGTAGTCTCCAGGGTTGTCGACTTCTGAGGCTGATACTGCGGCTTCGAAGTTCTGTGTATCACCTGGTTCGTAATTTGCCTGTAGGTCTTCTGATACAATTATCCTGTTCTCGTACTGAGTATCTACATCGATAACCGGGTTGAAAACGACTTTGCCCCAGACAAGTGATCCGGAGTTCTGTGAGCCTCCTCCGATCTGCTGGGAGAGATCTGTGAATCCGCAGCGTTCGTAGAAATGGCCGTAGAAATCACCGGTCTTGAGACGAAGCAATGGATCCTCCAAACCTTCGATACTCTGAACTGAAGAAGCAGAACTTGACTGATTGAAGGTAGTCTGTGTAGAGGGATCACGGAGAGTTGACTCCATAGTAATATTTGAACGGATACTGAACTCGGAACCCGCTTTCTCAACATTCATATCCTCGAAACTGTGCTCAAAACCATATCCTGCAGTAGATGCTGCATCCGCAATCCTTCCACCCCAGTTACTCATCGAGGCGTTCTCCGTGTACTGTAAATTGAACTGGCCTGTAGATGCGTTCACAGAAGCTGAGGAAATGTTCTCTCCTGGCTGGCTCATCGGTACTCCTTCGCTCACCATGAAGCTGGTGACCCCGGACATTCCTCTGTCAAAAGCGATATTAAATGCTCTATCCATATCATCGTGAATAGTATCATGGTAGAAGCTGGCCTGTCCGATCAAGGCTGCATCACCATCAGTATCTACATCCAGTCCCTGGTAAGGCATCAGCATCAGTGAAAGCAGGACTGCTGAAGCCATCACCGCGAAGGTGGTGTAGGTCATACCCTTTCTATTCATCATTTTCTTCCCACCTCACAAGCGTTACTGTTGAAGGACCCCACAGCCTCTGTTCTCCTCCGATTGTTACGGAGCTTGGTTCGATGTTCTCGAAGTTGAAGAACTGTCCTGACTTATTCTCCAGTCTGTCCACTGCGTCCTCCTGAGCTGCTTCCTGTGTATCGAATACAGGTCCGTAGCCTACTCTTGGTTCGACGAATGCGCTGTATTCTAGAAGGGATTCTGGTAGGAACTCTGCCTGATCACTGGGATCGCTCATTTCTACATAGTTTTCTTCTCCTGGGTTAAACAGGTCAGGGTTGATGGTTACAAGGGTAGGTGTATTTCCAGAGGAAGTGTACACATTTTGAAGGTTGGAAGGTGATGTCCCTGCCTGTACCTCTGGCTGATCCGGATTGAACATAGACATGAAAAGGTTTATCCTTGATATTGCGTCGTATTCGAACTCTGTTGAGAACTGGAACGGATTCTGCAGGCTGTCTGAGCCAAGCTCTCCTGCCTCGTAAGCTGTGCTTGCCTCATACTTGCCGTATCCTACCTCGTTTCGATCAGTATAGGTTACCTCTACATATGAGTGGTCTGGAGTACCGGGCTCTGAGTTAAGTACTGTCTCGGAACCTCCCCAGAACTCATCCTCGCCGTCATGATTGATGTACACCTGGAGCAGGTTGTTTCCGTTTTCAACTTCATCAGTGATATCTACAGTGCGTTCATAACCTCCGAAAGCCTCTTCCTCAACTACTGTTTCCCCGTTCAGAACAGATTTGACATCCCATCCTGTCGGGCTTTCCTCGGTACCTACTCCTTCAGCATTCAGAACAAGTTCAGCGTCCTGAACCGAAGCCGTCTGAGGAATACCGAAGTTCTCAACATCGAAAACACCGGAGACATCATCACCGAAGAAGCTTCCGAACTGGGCGT
>JBEQBC010000006.1:0-34657 GCA_041640035.1 Candidatus Nanohaloarchaea archaeon
TCTGCTTCAGTGTTGATTTCTTCTGGTTGCTGTGGTAGTTCGCCGTTGTATATTTCTTCGATTACTTCTTCTGCTGTTTTCCTATCTTTCTCGTACTGCTGCGGATCGATTTCCCATCCTATTTCGAAGTCTTCGTTGCCTAGATCTTGTACTGGTAGTTCCTCTGGCCGGTTGATTGTCCAGATTCCCTGGTATTCGCCTTCTACTCCCTGATCAGGTGTTTCCGCTATTACATGTACTTCTTGAGAGCTGTACATTTCTGCGTCGTTTTTCTGGAAGTTTCTGGTTGCCTGTGCGAACTCTCTTTTAACGAAGTATAGCTGTCCTTCTACTGGGTATACTTCTCCTTCTACGACTTTGTTTCTTAGGTCGTTTCTTTCTGGAGTGGTGACCATGCTTTGGTCGATATCGTCGATATGACCTTTGACTATTGCATCATCGATTCCTAGTTCTCCCGTGAATTTTTCAGTATCTCCACTTTGTTCGTATGTACCTTCCACGCTGTAAACCTGCATAATAAGCCTGTTGGTATCCGAATCTTATGTATCTGACCGGGGGAAAAAGAGAGAAAAGAGAAAGGAAGAGTACTTTTTTGGTTTCATGGCTGGTCGCTGAGTTCGTTCAGTCTGTCCATGCTTCTGATTACAGCTGCGGTGAAACCTATCTTGGCTGACAGATCCAGTACTGTGAAGAGGACGAATGACGGTGCGAACTCTATCAGTCCGAGTCCTTCGGAACTCAGTGTCCAGATAACCGGGTAGATAGCCCATAGCCATATGATGATGGTTTGAAGATCTTCGTAAAGTATCCGGACTGCTTCTGGACCTTCTTCCGCTTTCTTGCTGGCTTTCCGTGTGAGGAATATGATGATTGCTATCAGGCAAGCTACTGAAACAGCCAGAGGAATGAATCGTGTTGGTGCCGGCATTATGGCTGCGGCGAATCCTGTGGCTATCATCAGTACATCCAGCATTATCAGTTTGAAAGCGGTTTTATCCTTTCCTACCAGTACTGACAGTCCGAACAGGAGTAACGGTGTTGAGATACCCCATTCGAAGTATCTGAGGAAAGGTATCATCCTTCCGGATATCTCGATGAAGCCCAGTCCTGTGGACATAAGCAGGTAGGATAAAGCGGATGTCAGTGGCACGATCGACAGCACTACGATGAATGTATCTCTGTAGTCAAGGCCAAAGGATAATCCACCGAAATCCGCATCCGATCTTATCGCGTATCTGAGAAACCAGATGAAGGTGGCCAGAAACAGAAGCCCGCCACCTAAAGCGGTGTAATCAACAAGGCTTAGATTCATAAATAGCAGTTGTATTACCGGATTAAAAAGGTCATCCGTCCCACAAAGAAAACCTGTACAAGTTAGACCGAGGTAAAAAATACTCCAACAGAAATTTTACCTATCCAAAATCTTGAAACTGATAAAAAGCCGTTAAAATCGATTTATATCAGTTCTCAAATATTTGAATTCGGTTAGTAGTTTTCTAATTTACTTGTCGCCGATGTTAAATGTAGAAAAAGATTGGTTTTATCTTCCAGTGTTTTCCTCTATCCAGTCCAGGAAGTCTTGGTTGCCGTCAATCTCTGTGTATTCGATGATCGGTGTCTCATCCGAATGAATTTCGCGGACTTTGTCGATTATCTCCTGCTTGTGGCTTTCTACTGTGTATGCGTTGATGTTGTAGTATGTTTCGTTGACTATCTCTCCTTTCCAATGGTATCGTGAGTCACCGTCCACGATAAGTGTGCCGGCTAGAAGGTTTTTCTCGAGAAGTTCGTCACATATTTTTTCGGCTTCTTTCTTGGAGGTTGCGGAGATGACAGCTTTCAGATGCATAGGATGTATTCGGATTTTCAATGTAAAAAATTTGTTCACATCGTAGAAACGAACAATATAAGTATTTTGTTATTAATTAGTGATAACATATGGGTCAGAGTTCTTTGAGTTCGTACGGTGCGGGAGAACCGGAAGAGCCTTTCCTCCCGAGCAATGCCGATCAACTGGTAGAGTACCTTGATGGAGACAGTGATGACTATGAACAGATCAAGCTGTATGAACATCCGGATCAGGGTCTCGGTGAGTACACGAGAAGCAGAAGAGAAGAACTCGGAATGACTCAGAGAGAACTGGCCGAACAGATTTCAGCAGGTGACAGAAACCATGTCAGCAATTGGGAAAGAGAAGTCACGATGCCTCAAGAATACCTTGAAGTCGCAGAGGTACTTGGTATCGATCCACGATGGTTCCAGGACAAAAAGAATGGTAATGGAGGCATCTCTAACTTTGTAGAAGGCGGCCTATCTGACTCTGCGATAGAAGTTGTCGAAGGAGGGCTACTAGGCGATGGATCCCTTTCCAAAGCGGACGGTCATGCACCTCAGTACACACAGGCATCCATGGACCGTAGATATGTCTCATGGCTGAAAGATGAACTAGGGGACCATGGAATCGCAGCTTCTGCTCTCCGTGAAGATGAAAAGAAATGGAACAACACGCACACACTCAAAACTCTGTGCTACCCCGAGTTCGAGGAACTGGAAGAGCGCTGGTACGATGATATCGATGATGTACTGGATGAATTAGATGATGAAGACGAACTTGAACGGATTAAGAAACGGGAGGGGCAAGGTCATGACCGGGTTAAGAGAGTGCCTGATGACTTGGAGATGACTCCTGAGAAACTTCTTCACCTGCATCTCGGAGATGGATCACTTTTGAGACAGGAAGGAACAGGCAGAGGAAGTGGTCGGCCTTGGGTAACACTATATGTGAACGGATTCCTGAGAGAAGATATTGAGAACATAGCTGATGCATTAGATGAACAGGGGATAGATACTGCTATACATAAGAACAAAGATGATTACGCCTTGAAAGTGCTTCAGGATGATGTAGCAGATTATTACAGTTTCCTGCCGGACACACCTGAGGACTTAGAGGATGTCGAATCCAGTAAAGGTTACGAGTTCAGCAAAAAGTGGCCTCAGTACGATGATAAATTAAAGATGGTGGCGAAATGGGATGGAGTACATGACCTAATACAGGAACACCGGCTTAACCATGAGATAAAGACCAACGACTTCAGCGATGTCATAGGCTACGGAAGCAACGGTATATCCAAGGTAGAGGATGAATCCAAGCCCCAGTTCGATACCTTCCAGACGATTGTAGATGAACTTGAGATAGATATAGAGGGGGCATGGAACGAAATGAAAGGCGGAACAAGACAGTCTAGGTTCCATGTAACAGAAGATAACCGGTTTAATGTCAACTGGAGAGGAGAAACATTAGGACTTCCTCTTACGCCTGAAAACGCTTCCGAACTGGTCCCTGAGATGAGAGATGAGACAGGACTCAGTCAGAGAGCGCTGGCAGAAAGAACAGATGTAAGCCGTACCGGTGTTCAGGGTATAGAGTACGGTAAAACGACTCCGACACGCTGGACACTGAAGAAATTGGCCAGAGGACTTGCAGACTGACAATAACATTTTTTTATTCCAGAGCTGCCGGTAGTTGGTCGAGTGTTTCAGGTAGTTCTTCATAACTTAGTTCGCCTAGTTCACGGGAGTATGATTGTTCTCCTTCTCTGTAAAGTATCTCTATCTCTGGGTAGAGACCGTTCTCTGCTGTGAAGTTTAGTATCAGTTCCTCGTTGCCTGAACTAAGTCCTATCTCGGCTTCACCTTCCTGTACCAAGCGTTCGTACTCTCTCAAGATTTCGGGCATGTCGCCCTGTACTTCCCAGTGGTCTGTTTTCCTGGTGGATTCCAGAAGCTTCTGTACATCCTCAGCTTCCGGGTAAAAAGCAGAGGTGAATGATCTTACAGCTTCTTCATAAGGTACTCTGTCAGACAATTCGATATTGTTCCTCTCGGCTTCCTCATGTCTTCCCTGCAGAAATCTTTTCATCTCTCTGTACGATTGAAAATCATATTTATCCGGTTCTTCAAGAACTCCTTCTTCGACAAGTCTTTCAATCTCTCTCGTGGTGAACCGCCGCTGATTATCAATATCATCACTGGCTGAATCTGATGCAGAGTACATTTTGAAAGGCAACAACATCATCTCGGTCTGAAAATTCAGAGAAGTCTCCATAAAAGCTGTAAACGGGTTGGATCCTTTCTTCGACACAGATACTATATTCGGAGTTAACTGTTATCTATTTTACTATAAAATCTTAGTCCTTCAGATCGTCGTATAGCTCATCGGTATCGAGATCGGGGCTTACTGCTTCGTTTCTGAATTTGTCATCTTCATCCTCACCATACTCTTCTCCGCTTACATGTTCCCAGGCTTTGATTAGTTCGTTTTTATCGTATTTATCGGTATCCATCGTGTATTCTGGTGAGTTGTTGAAGGGTTCCAGTATCTTGAGATCGCACATCAGGTTGTAGATTGTTGAGAACTTGTAGTTTTCTGTTCCTCCGAAAGCTGTTTCTTTGGTGTCTGCTTCCTCGAATATTTCGTCTCCGGTAACCCATTTGCTGTCCAAGTTACTGATCCCTGAGTCCATCACATCGATGAACTGATCGCCGTACTCGACGAAACGCCTGTAACGAACCGTCTCAGTCTCCTCTCTTCTCTCAAGTTCTTCAAGAACCTCGTCATCCATCTCTACCAAGAAACTACTCAAGAAGATTTAATATTATTTGGTGACAACACATTTACAGTTTTTGTGAAAGCCGACTACAACGAAATATACGAACTGGAAGAAGAAGCATTCGAATGGCTTGACATGGCTGAAGAATTCTTCAAACACGACGGCAGCTTCAGCTACGGCGAAAAACGAAATAACAGCGTTGCAAGAGCAGGAGAAAGATACGAGTCCATAGAAGAAGAGTACAGACAGCTTCAAAAAATGCATGAAGCAGTTCCAGAACATACTGTCGAGCCTTTAATGCCTGTATACAGTGATGGCGAAATGGTCGGTTTCTATATGGAGAGATTTGAAGGCGAGATACTGAAAGACTACCTCCTCGACCTCGGTAACAAGGAGGACATCATGGAAGGTCTTGATCTGGTAGACGATGTTGAATCAGCGATTGAGGAGATGCATGAACAGGATGTGGTTCACGGAGACCTCACCAATAATATCCTTTATGATGGAGAGAATTTCAAGTTCTTCGATCCTGTAGGCGTGCCGAAAACTGATGAAGCGTTTGAAGAGATGAAAGAATGGGATGAGGGAACCCCGGAAAGACTGCGGGAATCCGCGAAGATGCCTTTCCAGGACTTTCTCTGATTTTTCTATCCTAGCATCCCACCGATGTATTCTATACCGTATCTCATGATTGCTCCTGCCAGCCATGCGATAAGAGCGATCGCCAGTCCGAACAATCTGTCATCGTTGTAAATCCTGGCGGCGTAACCTATGAACAGGATAGCTCCGATTATTGGGAAAGGGATTAATCCCAGTAGTATACCTATTCCCGCCAGTTTCAATGCCTGAGTCAGTCTTACATCTCTTGAAGGAGGTAAAAGCCATTTTGCGGATGCGTGTATGACTGCGACTCGGATAGCGAAAACTACGAATAGTGTAAGAATCAGGATAGAGATGTCTATAAGCGCCATAATCCATTCTGTAAATCTAGCGGTACAAAAAACCTTTCCTGGCCCGGAATTTTTATTCATCAAACAAGTCAACAGGAAATTATGCTGGCAGCCTACTTGGTGATGACTCTAGGCTTCCTTTTCTTCCTCAGCCCGTTGATCATGTTCCTTACCAGTGTTGCCTCACTGGTTATCACGGTTCCTCTTTCAGTGTATGGGCTTCTGACGATGGCAGCAGCTTACACAGCGAAGGATGAGGACAAGTGGCTTCCGATAGCTTTCATCATAGCTTTCATAGGGATTGTCCTCATCGTTGGTTTTGTCGGAGGCGGTATCTTGAAGCAGAACGGTTTCCGTCCCGGAGGCATAATATCGATCCTTTCACTCGTGATCCTGATCTTCCTTGATATAAGCCTGTTCTCAATCGTGATGAAGATGGAAGTCTTCAACTACATGGATGAGGATTGATTGGTTCGATTTTATGCGAACAGTCTAAACGGTTTTTATAATGGATACGGTCCTAAAAACTGTTTATGAAGAAAACAACACTCACTCTGATCACTTTATCTCTTGTCGTTTCAGGATCTGCGGTAGTTGGGGGACCGAATCCTGACGACGGTATGGCTATCACATCTTCAGATGGATCTGCATCTGCGTCCCAGGGCGTTAGCCCTGAAGGAACAGAATATATATCGTATTTCTCTGTGTTCAATGTCACCCAAAGCAATGAGACAGGGATAACAGATTTCAGCTGGGAGAACGACACTGTAAGCTTTGAAGGCGTATACAGAACGCCGACACCCTGTTACGATCTTCAGCATGATGTGGACCGAAACGGTAACAGCTACCAGTTCGATATTACTTCGAAGGAGACCGGAAACGGGACATGTGCTCAGGTAATAACCTATCAGGAGTACAGGGCGAACTTCACAGCCGATCACGCCTACGAACTGAATGTAACTCACAGCGGAGAACAGGTAGAGGTCTTCCAGCATCCGGACCTTGGAGATGGACCTGAAAACGGATTTTTCTCCCAGCTTATAGGCCTCATAATAGGTCTGTTTAGCTGACCTGTCTTTTTCCCATTTTTCTTTTTTCTTTACATTTATAATCGAATTTTGATAATTGAACTATATGGTCGCTGAAGCAACAGTAGATTTAGTACTTGCTGCAATCGCAGTAATGACCGGAATCTTCTCTTACTACCTTTACAGAGAGATACAGGGTGACCAGGAAACGACTATGACCAAGCTTCAGCTCCGTTCACATGAGACACTTCTAGACTTCTACATGCTGCTTGGAATGAACCTGATGATGCTTTTCGGCTGGCTGATGTACACCTACGGAGTAGTCGTCAGCTCTGAGATGCTTCAGCTAGCAGCAAAACTTGTAGCAGCAATCTACGGAGTACTGCTTGTAGCAGTATTCTACAGATGGAAGGTGAGATTCAGATAATGGAACTACAGAGCCTGATACACGGAGTAATAAGCATATTACTAACTTCCACAATAGTTTATTATCTGATCAGAACGGTCAGAAACATCAAGGGAAGCGAACAGACAGCGCTCTCACATTTCTTCCTGATAGATGAATCCGCAGAATCATTCAAAAAACTGTTTTACAGCTCAGGAATCTACGCAATTATCTCACTTCTCGTAGCAGCAAGAATAATCCCGGATGGCGCAGTCTACGACGCAGCAACAGTAGTACTATTCATAGGAATGCTTTACTTCGCAAGAGCAGCATTCATAGTCACATCAGGGCCAAGTGAAGAAGAAGGATAAATATTGGAACAGACCTTTTATTGATCGCTTGCTATTTCCTTGTTATGAGAAAAGTAATCCTGTTATCTCTACTTTTGATGGCTCTTCCTTTCATGGCTTCTTCTCATGATTATGTGGAAGACCATGTGAGATGTACAGAGAGGACTATGTGTGATGATCCCTCCGAATACCCTGATCTGGATTACATGGATGAAGTCAATATTGAAGGCGAAGGGGAATTATGGAGTGGAACAATTGAAATAGAGAATGTTACATATATGCATAATTTCTCAGAAAAAGTGGATGATGCAAGTTTCAGGAACAGAGATACTACAGGACCAATGGATGCGAGTTCAGATGATAAGATATTCTCATTTGATGGAGTTATGAGAGCTGATTCTATCTGTAACGAACCAGTATTTGATGTGGATGTTGAAGAATCAATCAAATACAACCTAGAAGTTAGAGAAAACGATACATATGGCGTCAGAAGCTGTTACGACCACCCTGTCAAGGTAGAATATACTTTAACACTTGATACAGAGACCAGTGATCTAAAGGTTACGGTAAACCAGAATAATGTAAAGGAGAGCTTTCAGACCGAAGATTATGTTGGAACACCGGAAAATCAGGGAACTCCGGAGGAGGAAGAAATAGTAAATGAACAGTCTGACAATTCAGATGGAAAAAGCAGCAACAACGGACTAATATCAAACATAATGGGTATATTCAGCAGCATTTTCTAGGCATCTTCAGTTTGATGAAACAACTTCGATTACATCAAGATGCTCAAGTACATGATCGCTTCCGATCTGACGGTTCTCACGGCAATCGATAGCATGCAGGAATCCTTCACCTAGATCGCTGTGAATAGTGTATGCGAAGTCTTCAGCTGTAGAACCTTCAGGTACTAGGAAGCAGTCAGGTAGTATATTTCCGTGCTCATCTCCAAGACCATCCGCTCCTCCAGGGAATACAGCCATAACACCCAGTTCTTCGAAAAGTGCGTCTTCCAGAGCTTTCTGCACTCCCGTACCGCCGTACTTCTGCATGAAGTCTCTGATCTTCTCTAAACCTTTCTCTTTTTCTTCAGGCAAGTCATCCGTCAGTATCTCGAAGTCTTTATCTCCCGGATAGTATTCGACTACATCCTGTTCGGCTGCGTTCTTCAACGCTTTCTCTGCGTGAGCTGAGACAGGTACAAAGTCTAAGTGTTCGTATTCCGGGTCGTTCGTTATTTCGTCCCAGTTCTCCTGTGCTTTCTCTGTATCCATCTTGTTTGCTGCGATCATCATAGGCTTCGTGGCTTTCCTGATGGTGCGTGCTAGCCTCTTCTTATCTTCTTTATCCCATGTATCCGGATCCAGTTCAAGGTCTTCCTGCAGTATCAACTGTTTTATCTCGTTTTTGTTAGTCTGGAAGGCACTCATCTGTTCAGCGAGCTCTTCCTCCAGTTTCACATCTTGCGGTCCCTGCTTAGATTCGTATCTTTCAATTCCTTTCTCCAGGACTTCGAAGTACCACATATCTAGTTCTTCCTCGAGGAAGTCGATATCTTCTCTCGGGTCGTGGTTTTCTGTCGGTTCTCCTTCTATATCTGTCTCTCCGGAGAAATCTACGATGTGGATAAGTACATCGGCTTCGTTCAGATCGGTCAGGAACTTGTTTCCCAGTCCCTTACCTTCATGTGCTCCTGGGATCAGGCCGGCTACATCCACAAGCTTAACAGGTACATGCCGCGTTCCGTCATGGCAGAAACCTACTCTAGGATCACAGCTCTCGCCGAAATCAGGTGCGGCACAGTCAACCCGTACATATGCTTCTCCGACGCTTGGATCTATAGTGGTGAAGGGGTAGTTTCCTTCATCTACTGAGTCCATGGTTGCTGCGTTGAAGAATGTTGATTTGCCGACGCTGGGCTTTCCTACAAGACCGATTTTGTAAGGCATAATGTTTGACTATTTAAGAAGATTTTTTAACCCGACCGAGTCAGGGACTATCTGACTTGGACCAGCCTATCAGGTTTTTTATTCACGAGTGTCTAATTTTATACATTATGCTTCTCTCCGAGGCTATGAACCAGGATTATGACAAAGTTCTACAGAATGCTGGAGAGGTGCAGAATATCCTGAACCAAAGAGCCAGAAAACTACTTGAGGAGGCGGAGTCTGGAAGAGCCACTACGCCAAATGTGGAGGTAAAAGTCGGTTTCAAACCTCAGTCGTACGAGAATGTTGCTGACAGTTTGCTGTTTCTGGGCGTTGCCAGAGAGTGCATACTCGAGAATAAGTTTAACATTATTAACCTGAATGAAGCTATCAGGTCGAAATTTAAACTGAGGCAATACGCACAAGGGGGAAAGAAAAAGCAACTTGTAGGTCGTCAAGGAACACATAACAGGGAACACGGCAATATTGCAGTCACTAAGATGCCTGAGGAAGCGGTATCTGATCTCAGGGAGAAGTACCCTGTCTTGAAACCTGTCTTCGATCAACTGGTTATGAATAATGGAGGTCTTCCTTCAATTCTCAGTCATGAATTAACTCATGCGTGTATTCATAGAAATATAGGTTCCGTGAGTGGGCAGAGGTCGCCTAAAATAGATGAGATTGATGAGGCAGCTGCGCAGTTGACAGGGGAGTTGATGGGTAAACCTGGAAGCGACCCATTAGAATATGAGGACATGGATAGGGAGAAATTACATCTCGTAGAGAAGCTCCTGAATGATAAAGCTCAGGAAGCCACGGGAGTAGATCAGAAAATAGATATAGTCCGTGAAGAAGCAGCTAAGGCAGCGAAAAAGATACAGAGACATCCGGGCTTCGATATAATACAGGCTCTCTATCCAAAGAGAGTAGAGTTTGCCAATAAGTTCTCAAAAGCTATCAGAGAGATGGAAGGTGTGGAAAAAGAATCTGTGCAGGTACTGGAGGCCTTGGGTTTGATGGAGGGAGACCTGCAGGGAAAGCAGAGAGAAAAATATTACATCACACAGCTGGAGAACGAGAAGAATGAAGTCGTAAAGGATATTTTCCCTTCTAATGTGGAGACAGACACCGTAGATGATGAAGTAGACAAACTATTTGAGGGAGAGGAGACTACGCACTCGAAAGGGTCTAATAGCGGCTCCAGAGCTTCGGGAGGACCGAATAAATCGCTGAAATCTCTCTCAGCAGCGGCAGATCAACTTGAAAAATTAGCTGCTAATGACGACCTCACTACGGAAGAAGTCCATCAACTAGCAGAATCTATAGATAAGATAAACGCAATGCTTGAAGCATTCCAGGAAAAGAGAGAAAAGTTAAAGGAACGATATTCAATACCTGAGAAAATAGTCAATGGCAGAAGGAAAACTTCTCAGGACGAGCTTTCTCCAAATGAGGCCTGCGAAGATATTAGTGAATTCCTGGAACTTTATCTAAACCTGATAAATGGGGGAATTAAACTCTGTGAAATAGGTATTGAAGGTCTCGAACAGCTACATGACTCCGAGGCAAAATCTGCTGAACTGATGAAAAGGTATGGGGAAGAATCAGAGTATCATAAAATTCAGGAAGCAGAGCAGGACACTGAAGAGGCCTATTCCCACCTGAAGAAATCTAAGAGGATCCTTGAAGATAGCAAAGGTAATATTCAAAGGGTCAACGAAGACTTGGAACAGGCAAAGAAAATTTTAGCGACATAAAGAGAATGATTTTCCGAATGTAAATTGTTGTTATCCTAGGTCATTATCCTATAACAGACCTTAAATCGTTCTTTTGCGGGGGTTATGGAGATCATCTAGGAGTACAATTAATTCTAGACCAACGAGGGTTACTGTATTGTTAAAACTTTCGAGTTTGAACTCGTGGATATGAGAAAATTAAAACTCCCTGGAAGAGATAAAACGCGGCCTAGACTGAATGAGGCAGATATGCGCCTGATAAAGTCTGAGGGAATCGACGGGATGAAGCAGCAGGCACGCGGAATGGTTAAAAGATACCTGAAGAAGCCGAGAGGAGAAAAAGAAGTACCCTCGGCAGGAAACCCTATCTACAAGGCAATGCATGCCTGCAACTGCTCTTCACGGAGAGAGCTATCACGAGCACATAAGATACCAGCAAACGGTGAACTATCAGAGAGGGATGTCGATTCAGTAGTTAATCTCCTGACTAGATGGATTGCACGAGAGTACAATTTCTACAAGGAGGAACAGGATATGCAGCAGGGCCATCTCAAGGACTTTTAGAAACCGGTTCATCGATTTTATACCCTTTAGAAGTCTGTAAGATTTATATCGAACAGTTTCCCTCTGTTTAAAAAGTATTTGAAGGATTAATTCTAGATATGAAGAGAACAGTACTACTTGCGGCTCTCCTTGCGACTTTAGTTTCAGCTTCAGCCTACACCGGTTACGATGGACCCGATGAAGGGATGCACATCATGGATAATATAGATTCTCCTTCAACTTCAATAGAGAAAAATGGAACAGACTGGCGAATGACACTTGAAGAGGTTAACTCCACGGCAGAAAACACCTCCACTGGAGTACTGAGCCACAGTTTTGAAGGAAACACCGTGAAATTCCAGGGAGTCATCAGCACTCCTACACCTTGCCATTCCCTAAATGCGGAGGTAAGCGAAGAAGGAAGAGACTCGTATAGTATGAGTGTATCCTCCAATAAATCCAGTAACAGTACCTGTGAACAGGTAGTTACCTACAGAAAGTACAACGCAAGCTTTGAGTACGAGAGACCTTTCAAAATAACGGTCAAACACAGCAACGGTGAAGAAGAAACTCTTACTCATCCTGATTTCGGTCGAGAGGGAGAACCGGTGGATATACCTAGGATACAGCCCGAGCAGAAAGGTCCTATTCAAAAATTGATCGAATGGTTCAAAGATCTGTTTTCCGACGATCCGAAAAGAATCAGTATGGATAATTCAAAAGTAGAGAAAATAGATACAGAGGATATAATTATCGAGGAAGGATAACCCTCTCTATCCCCCTCATTTTTTCTCTTAACTCCTAGATAAGTTCTTCGCCTTTCAGGTGCTCAACAACTTTATCTTTGTCTAGGTTCTCTTCCTCGCCTGAATCCATGTGCTTCATAGTGACTTCATCGTTCTCCAGGTCTCTTTCTCCGACGATCAGCACCCTTTTTGCATTCATGTCATCAGCGTATCCCAGCTGGCTTCCGAAACCTCTTCCGGCCAAGTCGGTCTCGACAGATAGCCCTTCCTTTCGAAGTCTTGTCGCATAATCAAGAGCCGTGTCTCTCACGGATTCACTGACCGAGAGAACATAGACATCTGTCTCAACTTCTCTCAAGGGGTGCCGGCCCTCCTTCTTCAGCAGTTCAATAGTAGGAGAGTAACCGAACGCGAAACCTACTGCCGGCACATCTCTATCACCGAAGTCGCCGACAAGTTCATCATAACGGCCTCCTCCGAAAAGCGCTCTCAATTCTCCTTCACTGTCGAATGCCTCAAATACCAGTCCTGTGTAGTAGGCCAGTCCTCGGACGATGGAGAGGTCGAAACGGCACATCTCAGCGACACCGTAACTTTCCAGTGCTTCACCCAGACTTTCCATTCGGTTAACTCTTTCCTGTACTTCTTCAGGAGCTTTCTGCCGTAGCTCTTCAATATTTTCCAAGATTGGACCTGAGATATCTGTTAGTTCATCTACCTGTTCTGCTTCTTCTCTTGTTAGTCCTCGATCCATAAGGTCTTCGAGGAACTCCTCTGTTTCGAGTTTCTCCTTGTCGTCAACGACTTTCATCGCTGCCTCGGTTTCCTTGATTCCATGTGCTTCAAGAATTGATTCAAGAAGGGCTCTGTCATTAATCAGGAACTTTACTCTGTCATCTAGATCCAGTTTCTTGTATATTGTTGCTGCGGCGGCGATGACTTCTGCATCTGCCTCAACTGATTCTATTCCGAAGATATCAAAGTCTGTCTGACGGAACTCTCTGTCTCGTCCCTTGGTTACATCCTCATATCTCCACCGTTTTCCGGTGTTGTACCATTTGACCGGTGTTTTCAGGTCTTTTCGTTTCTGTACAAGTCTGGCTCGTGTAGGTGTTTCCTCAGGCACTAAGGTTATTTCGTTTTCGCCTTTGTCTGTGAAGGCGTACATCTCATCGGTTACGCTGTCTTCTTCTTTTTCTGTCCACAGTTCCTGTCTTTCGATTGTTGGCGGGTCTATCTGTCGGAATCCGAATTCCTCTGCTGTTTCTTCTACTACCTCAATAAGGTATTTCCATGTCGCCCATTCACTTGGGTATCGATCGTATGTGCCTTTCAGGCTTTCCAAGTTAATGCTCATTCGAAACTCCTCCGAGTTTCTGCATGTCCAGAAAATTTCAAATTTTCGTACATTTTTGGTCGTCCTCTTGTTGAAAGATTCTTTCCTCTACTTTTTCAAGTCTTACCGCCTTGAAACCCAGGATATCATCATAGCTCTCATCGAAAAGAACCGGTACAAAGCTTTCATCAGCATGTATCGAAGAATCTGATTCCGCGATTACTTCACCTTGCTCTACTTCTACAAAGTTTTCAGCCAGTACACCCAATTCCTCTGCCTCTCTTTCTTGAGTGCCGTAAACGGAGTATATCTCAGGTTGACTTCTATCTTTCTCACCTTCTATAGCATCTTCATTCACGAGGAACTGTTTCAGGATTCTGTAAGCCATTTCAACTGATCGCTGTGTTCCTCGCGGTCCGGTTTCAACCTCCACACCACCGTAGTGATTGATTCCACATCCTGGTGTATAGCTTATCTCAACCGCTTTCTCCGTATTTGTGGATTGTAATGTTTCGACTGTTTTTTCGTCCATCCAGGTGAAAAGAGAGAAAGGTACAGGCTTGGTACTTGACTCATGCAGATCAAGGACTTTCGGCTCTGTAAGCTCTTCCATCATCTCTGCTGCCAATCTTTCCTCGTACAAATCACTCTCAGGGTTGCCGGAGAAGCTTCTGTTGAGGTCGCAGTCGATGTACCTTTCACCTTCCTCATATGCTTTTTCGTTCGCGAATACAAACTTGACCGGTTTCAGGAATTCAGGATTTTCGCTTAGGAGTTTTTCGACTGCTTTTTTGCCTGCTGTTTCGTTGCCGTGGGTGCAGTATACTACTGCTATCTCTGGTTTTCCTTCGCCTTTTTCTGTAATTTTCATAGTGATTCACCTTGTGTTTCTTTCCAGAGGTAGATGCGTTCGTCTCCTCCTTCTTTTCCGACGAAGGGTACATCCTGTGTGACTGGTTCGTTGTCTTCTCCGAGCAGGAATGCCTGGAAACCCATTTTGCCGTCGAGGAAAAGTTTAGCTGTATTTGCTCCACTCCACTGTGTTCTCTGCATAGCTCGGGAGATATCTTCGTCATCACTCATCTTATCCAGCATCCGTTCCTCAAGTTCCGTGCCGATGCCGTCACCTCTGTAGTTTGGTAGAACTCCGACCTCGTCGATCATGAAGGTCTCGCCGTCGTAGACATCCTGTTCAACTTCTGCCAGTTTCTCAGGGTACTTCTCCTCAGGGTCAACCTGGTCTGTGTCAACTCTGTATCCCCATGAGAAACCTGCGACTTTTCCGTCATCGATAGCTAGAACTCCTTTGTAATCGAGTTCCGAGGTATCTTCCAGGAATCCGTCGGTTGTTTCGTAGTCCCAGTTTTCATCGTATGGAGAGTTTTCCTGGTTGAAGACTGTCTGGAATGTTCCGATAAGCGAGGCTCGATTAGTTTCATCGTTCAAAGGGTAACTTGTCTCGTCCTCAGAGAATCCGAACTCAACATATTCGATATCATCACTCACTGAGAACCACCTCAAGAATCTCTCCATCGTAATTGAATCTCTCTATCTCTTCTTCGATCTGTGAGAGAAAGTTCAGCATCTCAGTTCTGGAATCGAAACTTTTCCTGATCTTCCGGGAGTCTGAGATCTCAAGAGTTAGTTCATCGCCTTCTCTCAGTCCTAGACTTTTCCTTATCCCTGCGGGAATGGTTATTCTTCCACGGGAATCGATCTTGCCGGAGAAACTAGTTGCGGTACATGTGAACACGGCCACCCTTCGTTGAGGAGGCCTCTGAGATATTGTTAGAGCTGTCTCTAGATTTTAAGTTGTCGAATGATTCTTGCCGTTCTGTGAACATATTCACCTTTCATTGGTGATCAAGAACGAAGTGTCTAAAGCAGTTTTTTATAGTTTCTGTGGGAGAGCCTTGGGAAGAAAAAACAATGGTTTCTTTGGTTATTGGACCATAAAATTGAAACATCTTACTAGTAAAATAGTTCTCAGAGGTTTGATTATATGGAGACTTCAGATGTCGAGGAGTTGATAGCTGAGAAGCCTGGTATCAGCTTTACAGAACTTAAAGAGGAGACAGAGTCAGCTAATGGCCAGCTTCAGTACCACCTCAGGAAAGCAGATGTAGAGAAGTTCGGCCGTGGATATGTAACTACTGGATACTGTGACAACTGTATGTTGAAGGAGGTCTGTAAAGGTAACTGTATGCGTTTCTTCATGCGTCAGGAATACAAGAGAAAGATACTTCAGGAGATCGGATCTAAGAGGAAACTGGATATAGCAGACGAATTAGGTATCACTCCTTCCACCCTGAGCTACCATGTTGAGCAGCTGGAGGAAAACAATCTCCTCGAGAACGGTGAAGTAAATCCTCTAGTAGAGAAAATGCTCTAATCAGAGCTTTTCAGCAATATGAAGCCTGAAAACAGGAAGAAAATACCTGTGAAAATGATTCCAAGATCAAAAGGATTCTGAGCAAACATTTTTACACCCCAGACATATGCAAAGCCAAGTAAAACACCATTCAGTGTCCTCAAGATATTGCTTGAATTAAATCCTTGTATATCAGTCATGTATTTCTCCAAGAATGTGGGAAAGGCCAGAAGAAAAACTGTAGAAGATGATAAACCGGTGAGAAATATGAAAGATGTGAATGCAAGCAGTAATCCTGTGTAGATTCCTGTACAGCGGGAGCATAGATGAAGATCTCTACCGAAGAGGGTTACACTGTAGCATCTATCAAAGTTCTCCTCACTGTGGTGGGACAGAATGTAAGGTGCTGTCCTTTTCAGACCTTTCTTGAACTCTTCCAGTCTATCCGTAAATGTGTTCGAACTCTTCATCAGTCTTCGTAAGGTACATTATGCCCTCTATCAGTCCCAATAAGGCTGGTATTCCTGTCCAGCTGAAGCAAAGGTAAAGAAGTCCCTGTCCTGACTGCTCAAGATAGAACTTGTGTACTCCCAAGGTTCCCAGGAGGATTGCAAGTATTCCTGCTGTCACACGGTCTTTACCACCCTGGATATCTGGCTTTTGCCGTACTCCACATTCAGGGCAGATTTCTGCTTCTTCATCTATGACTTCGCCGCATGAACTGCAGTATTTCTCTCCTTCGCCTGCTTCTTCTTTCTCTGACATACTTGAAACCGTTAATTCAGCTATTTTAAGTTTTTTCCTCAGTATTCTGTATTTTATCCTACGCAACTCGTAAGCTTATTTAAAGATAAACCCGGCTATTGAGCATGTAAGGTGTAAAAAACAAAAATGGCGCAGAGATTCGAAGAAGCTGAAGAAAGAGTGTTCGACAATGTCTATGTCTGCAGGAGATGTAACGCTAAGAATAAGACACAGAATCCGGAGAACACTACATGCAGAAAGTGCGGTTACAAGCACTTGAGAGCGAAGAACAAGGACTTCGCAGGATAAATCAAATTCCCCTTGATAATAAATTTTTTCTCTATATTTTCTCAATAGATTCCCTTAGACTTCACTTATTCATATCTTAGTGCTTCTGCCGGTTCTAGGTTAGCTGCTCTTCTCGCAGGAAGCACTCCTGACAAGATTCCCAGTGCTATTGAGAAGATCATAGCACCGCCTAGGAGGCCAGGTCCAAGGTAAGGTGAGATGCTGAGGGTTGAGAACTGGGTCATGCCGAAGGCTCCAAGCCACGAAAGAGATACTCCGAATATTACTCCTGTAAGTCCGCCCAGGAAGCCGATCACTGCGGATTCAAGCAGGAATACGAACATGATCTGTCTTTTCTGTGCGCCGATAGCCTTCATGACACCAATCTCCCTGGTTCGCTGAGTAACTGAGGTGTACATCGTGTTCATGATTCCTACCGCTCCGACGAACAGGGAAATCGATGCTATACCAATCACAATACCGCTGACTACGCTTAGTATACTGTTGAATGATTCAAGTAGATCCTCCTCTGTTGAGACCGTGAATGTCTCTTCACCTTCCTCGACTCCTCTCTGGTTACGCATCGCTCTCTCAACATCCTCCTTTACCTCTGATGATTCACTTCCTTCATCAACCTGTGCGAAAAGCCAGTCATAACTATCTTCTCGATCCATCAGTTCTCTTGCTGGTCCCAGAGGCAGTATCATAGCGGTATCGATTGATGGATCTCCGGTAGGTTCCAGGATACCGATAACACGGTGCTTCTGACCGTCGATGTAAATATTGGATCTGATATTGATTTCATCGTCGAATACACGGTTGGCTACCTGGCTTCCCAGTACCACGCCGTACTGATCTGTGTCTCTCACCATTCTTCCGGGACCCATCTCCATGGCCCAGCTCTCCATAACTATCTCCTGTGTATTATCCGTTGGCATACCTATTATCGGCAGGAATGTAGACTGGTCGTTGTAGGAAACCCCTGTGTTCATGAATATGGTTCCTCCGACTGCTTCCACCCCACGGACGGATCTTACGGCTATCAGATCCTGTTCGGTAAGTGCCGAGCTACCTGATCCGGAAATACTTCCTCCAGCGTTGATGAATATCTTGTTCCCTCCGATGGATTCGAACTCCTGTTCGATAGAGGCTTCTAGTCCCTGACCGAGAGATACAAGTGAGACGACTGCTGTGATTCCGATGAATATACCTATCACTGTGAGTGTGGTTCTTCGTTTTCTTCGGATGATGTTTCTGAAGCTCATCTTGATGTAGTCAATCATTTTTCGTACCTCAACGCCTCCACAGGGTTCTTCTTAGCTGCTTTCCGTGCCGGGAAGAAACCTGAGATCATTCCTACAACGAAAGCGAATGTAAGTGCGCCGATAATCAGTCCCGGGCTAGTACCTGGTGTGACCTGTATCCCTACTTGCTGCGAGATGATGCCTGAAGCTGCGAAGCTTATACCTATACCTAATATTGTTCCTAGTATTCCGCCCATCAATCCGATGATTCCGGACTCGATGAGGAATACTGTGAGTATCTGTTTTCTGGTGGCTCCGACTGCCTTCATCACACCGATTTCCTGTGTTCTCTCCGTGACTGATGTATACATCGTGTTCATGATGCCGATTCCACCGACAAGCAGGGATATTGCTCCGAGACCGACGAGGAAGCCTCGGATCAGGCTTAACTGGCTCTGGAACGAGTCGATTATATCTGAAGCAGTATTCGTTGTGAAGTCTTCTTCTCCTTCCTCAACTCCACGGGCGTTTCTCAAGCTCTGTCTGATATTTTCTTCGACTTCTCCGGGCTCGTATCCTGAGCTTATTCGGGCGGCTACACGGTCATACTCATTTTCCTTCCCGGTCACTTCCCGTGCTGCCTCCTGGTTCATCAGTATGATTTCTCCTACATTTCCGGTCGCCTCTACTAATCCGACGACCTTGTAGTCGGTGCCGTTGATTCCTAGCTGAGATCTGATGACTACATCCCGATTGAATGTGTTCTGGGATAGTCCCTCTGATATCGCTATGTTGTATCTGTCTGCGCTTCGGAGGAATCTTCCGGCTGTTGGCTGGAAGTTCTGTGTTTCCTGTATCAGTTCCAGTCCTTCGCCAGTAGGTACGCCGATAATCGTTACATATTCGGATTGTTCTCCGTAGCTGACTCTCTGTGTTGACTGTATGATTCCTGCGACCTGTTCCACCCCTCTGGTGTTTCTGATCGCGTTCAGGTCTTCATCTTTAAGTTTGGCTGTGCTAGTTGTGAACCTTGAGGATATGCTGCTTCCTCCTGGTTCTACGAAAACCTTATCGCCTCCGAGTTCCTGGAACTGGGACTCTACACTGTTCTCAAGTCCTTGGCCGATTGAAAGAAGTGCGACTATGGCCAGGATACCTACAAGAGTTCCAAGAATGGTGAGCCAGGAACGTTTCTTCCGGTGACTGATGTTCCTGACTGCTAGGCGGAAAAACTTGAACATGGGTTACTTACCTTCTTTTTCTCCAGTAGTAAACTGCTCCTGCACCGATAACCAGTACAGCTACAATCGGAAGCACTGGACTACTCGAAGATGTGCTGTATAGTTGGCTTTCCTCTGCTGTCAGTACATTTACTTCGACATCTTCTGTGAATGTCTGTTCCTGTCCGTTTTCCTGGTATGTTACCTGTACTGGTAGAGTGATGGAGTCTGTTCCTTCTTCTGTGTAGACTGTTGTCTCTGCTGTCTGGTAATCATCACTGCTCATGTCTCCAAGGTAGACACTTCTACCTGTACGGATTGTGTAGTCCTCTGATTCCTGTACCTCTACTTTGACGAACTTTGCTGTTCCTTCTCCACGGTTGACAAACCTGAAGTTCACTGCGCCGGTTGTTCCCGCGTTTATCTCTCCGTCATCACTTAGTCCTACTTCTACCTGTGGAGCTCCACCTACAACAATTCCTGTGGTTGCTGACTGTGTAAGGCTTGCTCCTCCCTCGTTCTCGTAGTTCATCTGGATTGGCATGCTGTAGACACCGTTTTCTGCTGATTCATCTACATTCAATTGGTAGCTAAGTGTTTCCGTCTGATCCGGTGCGATACTGCTGATTCTCCGGGTTGATGTACCTGATACGACTACAGGGGTCTGTGCCGAAGGGTTGAGTGATAAGTCGATGTTTCTGAAATGTGCGTTCGCTGTGTTTTCGATAGTTACATTCATCTGGTTCGATGTTCCTGATGCTACATCCTCCGGGAACTGGACTTTATTGATGAGAAGTCCGTCATCATCTGCCTTCAGTTCGACGGGTAGACGCTTGTTGTAAGTTGAGTCATCGGTTTCTACCTCGATCTTGAGGCTGTCTTCTCTCTGTACTGCGTTTGCGTCTACACGGATCTGCATCCGGAACTCGTAGCTGTCTCCGGATTCAAGTTTGGCTATACCCCATTCCTTCTTGTTGTCCGGATCTACGGAGAAAGGATATTCATCATTGAATCTTACTGATACATTTTCGAAGTCTTCGTCAAGTGTGTTGGTTACCTTGAATCTGACTTCTGCGTACTGCCCTATTTTGAGCGGTGAGGGCTCCGCGGTCATTTTCTGAACTGTGATTCCCTGGTTTGTGTTCTGTGCTGCTGCAAATCCTGAGAACAGGATTAGAAGTGTAAGTGCTGTTGTGAGTCGTTTCATAGTATTCATTTTTTTAGTCACCTGTTACGCGTGAAGTGTATTCATAGTCGTCTTCTTTTTCTTTCCGTGTGGTTACGCCGTCCGTGATATCTACGATGTACTCTGCATACTGTGCGTCGTGTGGATCGTGTGTAACCATGATGATGGTTTTTCCTTCGTCTTCGTTGAGTTCTTTCAGCAGGTCCATTACGCTGTCTCCGGTTTCTGTATCAAGGTTTCCTGTTGGTTCGTCCGCGAGGATGATGTCCGGATCGTTGATCAGTGAGCGGGCGATAGATACTCTCTGCTGTTGTCCTCCTGACAGTTCTGAAGGCATATGATCAAGTCTGTCGCCAAGCCCCATGCGGTCAAGTAGTTCTTTGCTTCTTTCCAGTCTTTCCTTCCTTGAACCTCCTCTGAAGAGCATAGGTAGTGCGACATTTTCCTGTGCTGTCATAGAAGGTATGAGGTTGAATTTCTGGAAAACAAATCCTACTTTTTCTGATCTAAGTAACGCGAGTTCGTCCTCTGAAAGGTCCAGAAGGTTGTTGTCGTCAAGTTCTACCCGTCCAGATGTAGGTACATCTAATGCTCCGACCATGTTCATCAAGGTGGATTTTCCTGAGCCTGAAGGCCCCATTATGGCGACAAAATCGCCGCTTTCTATCTCTAAGTTGCTTCCTCGGAGAGCTTTGACGGTGTTCTCGCCCATCTGGTATTCTTTGATTACATCTTCCAGTTCTATCAGAGCCATCTGTTACTTTGTTTAAATGGTAGGTTTATCAAGGCTTTGGAAAAATTCGGTTTTTACCGAATTTACTGTTTTATATATTTCTTACCCGAAAAAACAATACATAATGTCTCAAAACGAAGATCCTGTCGAAACAGTTATCCGGGCACTGGAGGATGTAGCCGAGGTATACGGCTTCCGTCAAAGCTACGCAAGGATCTACGGCACACTCTACTTCAAGACCGAACCAACCACTATGGACGAACTAGTGGAGGAGACAGGGTTCGCCAAATCAACAGTTTCAGATGCCTTGAATGCTCTCGAAGAACTACATATGGCCTACAGCGAGAAAAAAGAAGGTCACGGTAAAACCAAGTTCTATACAGCAGAGGAAGACTTGGAAGAAGTTATGCAGAAATTCATGGAGAACCAGGCATCCCGAGAGATGGAGATAATGCTTGAAGCACTGGAAGAAGCCAAACAACAGGCAGATGAAGAAAGCACCGAATACCGGAATATAGAGAACCTACAAAGCTTCTACCAGCGATCAAAGAAATTCATGAAAGTCATGATGAAAATGCCAAAAGGAAACAAATTCTCCAAACTAACCGACAAGATTAAGAATACACTCGGAAACAGCTGAAAAATCCTCCCCACTCCATTTAAAGAAATTACACTTCAACCACTAAAACACACAAGTATTGCCCCGTTGGCTCAGCGGTAGAGCGCGTCCTTGGTAAGGACGAGGTCCCGGGTTCAAATCTCGGACGGGGCTTTCTAGCCTCATCAAAGCGAGTTCATAGTAGATTTAGGATAGATTCTAGGAATTCTCTTATATTGTCTATAGAGTTATTTCTATTTTTCTCGTGCCATAGGTGGCTGGTGGTATTGACTCTTCCATTTTTCATTAGCCAGTCTGGATCTTCTTCACCTATGTGTATCCGTGCTTTCCATTTCAATTCTGTTTTGTTTTCTTCTCGTGGCTCTATATCTTCTTTCGTCAGGTTATATCCAAGTACTACATCTTTTCGTAAGTTTACAGGATCTATCTCATAGCATATCTTTCCTGAACGAGTTGCGACATCTTTGAGAACAACAGTTTCCGCTTTATTGTTTTCTCCTCTGGTCGTTGATTTCAGCCAACCTTTGCCATCAAGGTTTTCCCTTAGAGTCTGGTTGGTCTTAACACCGTGTTTCAGTACGGAGTAGGCTGTATTATTTGAAGCTTTAATTTTTGCCGCTATAGTCTCTCCTTTCTGTACTTCGAAAGAAAGAATTTCTTCCTCTCCTGTACGGATTTCTCCTTGATAAACACCAGATGAGAGCGACTTTCTTTCAGTTGATTCACATTTATTGCTGCTCTTTGGTTTTACAGAGTCCTCACTAAAGTCAAAGTTGTTGTATTCACAGTAATGAGGCAGATTTTGTCCTGAGCAAAGTTTTTGAGTTATATTAGATTCGAATACTTTTTCTTCATCCTTCATCACTCTGATTTCTCGTGCAGAGTAATTGTTCGGAAAGAGGAATGTATGTGTATCAGGGTAGTATCTGTCTGTTTCTATACTCCAAGTTCCGTTTGAATACTGTTCATCTGAAACCTGAGTTTCCCAAAGTCTGAAATATTTTTCATCAACAATTTCTCCGTCTTCATTAACTAGCTGAACTTTGCCATGTGGCTCCCCGCTTATACCCCTAGTTAGAAATCCCTTGTTCTTAAGGCTCTCATTTATTCCAATATCCGTAATTTCAGGAGTTGATACATTATTAATTTTCATTTCAACTACTAGAGTGCCGTTTACAGGAGATTGTTTAGAATCGTAGTCTACTTGAGCGATACTCAAGGCCATTGCTGAGCTTGAGAGAAAACTTAGAGAAATTACTAGTATAAACAGCTTAGATCGAAACATAAACCTAATTCAATATCTGAAATAATTAATTATTTTTCCCTTAGGCAATTCGATAAATGCTGTTTTAAGAAGAAAATAAAATCAGTCGCCGTAAAACCATGTTTCTCCTTCAGGCTTGGCGACTCTTTCCGCTTCGGCTCTTATCTGTATAGGATCAACGATGTCGTCGTACTGGGTGAGGAACTGTGAGGTGACTAGGTCGAATGAATCCTTTTTGAAAGGCAGATTTTCTGCATCTCCTGTGACTAGCTCGGTTTCTTCAGGTAGTTCTGTCTCACGCTGCATCGGCGTTTTCAGACTGCTGTGGATTCCTCTGGCTGCGTCGTATACTGCTTTCAGATAGTCTCCACCTTCTATTTCATCCTGCACCTGATCTGCTGTTCGTTGAAGCCCGTCAGCTGCGAGCTGGAGATCGTTCATTTCTGTTCTTCTCAGGACTTCTTCGTTGATATCTACGCCAATTATCTCGAATTCCTCGACACCCCGATTGTACAGCTGGTCAGCTATTTCTTCCATGTAGGCTGCGCCTCCGCATCCGATATCGAGCACGCGGTAGGTATCATCTCCATCATAATCAATGTCTTCAAAGTCGTAGTTATGAATGGTCCTGGATGTCGAACGGATTCCTCTTTTAGACATTATTTCATCATTCCATGGAAACCCAGTCATAATGTAATTATTGTAGAATAACAAATATAGGTTTTTTGGTTTTATACCCGGAGAATACCTAGTTATTTCCGGGATTCAATGTTTTAGGTCGTTCACAGCTTCTATCCTGTTTTCAATACTGTTGTAGTATCCTAGCGCGGAAACATTTCTAGTCTTCTTTTCTCGTTTCTTCAACCTTTTGTAGAAGTCTATGTACTTCTGTCTTTCGTAACCGTTCTCTATCTCCTTTTTCTTGGTATGTTCACTTGAGTCCCGTATGAAAATATACTCTCCTATCTCTGCTGCTATAATAGGTGTTCTTGGCGTCTCTAATACATGAAAACGGACCTCTTCATTGTTTGTCTCTATCTCGAGTCCATCCTCTATTATCCTAGTGTTCAGATCCGGGAACTCCATCCCTTCAATATTTTCCACTAAAACTATCGTATCTTTCCTGATTGACCCCCAGATTTTCTCAATCGCTAGCTCCGTCTGATCACAATCTGTAAGTGCTACGATGACTGAACGGGATTGAGGTTCCAGAATCTTATTCATTCTCTGATCGCCGGTGCCATCACCTACACCTACCAGGATTTCATCGTTGTAGGAGTAAATCGGCGGATAATCCTGATGCACCAAATCTTTTTGCTGGAGCTCCGAGGTAAGATTCTTGACCACGAATTCAAATCACTTGGAGGACATATAAAAATCCTCCAATCTCACAGATATATCTGAACTGGCTAGAAGACTGGTTAAGGAGTTAAAGCTTTTCTCAAAAGGTTTAGATATAGAGTCCGTATCTCATGATGGCTACTACGCATGGATTTCTGGGAGGGCTTCTGGCTTTACCCTTATTTGTACTTTATCCAGAGCTAGCTCTAGCAGCGTTTATCGCCGCATACATCGGAGGTGTTTTTCCCGATCTTGATCTTTACTACGGTCACAGAAGGCTTCTACACTACCCGATATACTACAGTATGGCAGCGCTGATTACTCTACCGTTCATGTTAGCCTCCCCAAATATAGCGACTATTTCTGCCTGGTTTTTCCTTGCAGGAGCTTCACTGCACTGTCTGAGCGATAAACTAGGTGGTAGTAAGGACTCTAGGCCGTGGAAGAACGACAGCGGTAAAGCAGTTTACTCCCATTACCACGGAGAATGGTGGGAGCCCAAGAAATGGATCAGATACGACGGTTCACCTGAAGACTTTCTTATCATGCTTATTGCCTCTCTGCCGGCGATTTATGTACTCAAAGGGAACTCTCTCCTAGTTGCATTAGCCTTGATAATTATATCCTTCTTATACACTTTGTTGAGGAAGAAAGGTATGGAGATTGTGCCGAATGTATTACTCAGGTCTCAGTAGGTTCCTTCAGTTTTTCAGTCATCTGCTGAGCCAGATCTGAAAGGTAAGCTTGACCGAATACCGCCACTATAGCTGCTCCAGCTGTGTTGAACATCATATCCTTCATCGTATCCGTCAAACCGTGCTGCGCCAACGGCATGTCTATTCCGGTTGCATGTGAGAATATATCAAGTCCGAATTCGAACAGCTCCCATACTACGCCGAAAGCGATCACCGTCATTAATATGAATATGAACATGAAGTTTTTCGGCAGCTTTATTTTATCTGAATGAATCTCGAATGAGCGAATGAATGTGTATCCTATACCTGCGACCACTGAGGCTGATAATGCATGTGTCATGTGATCCCACCAAGGTATTGCTCCGTAAAGTCCTGAGCTTCCGGCAGCGTGCAGAAAGACTGTGGAGGTTATCCAGAGTGAGAGCCACGGGCTGAGAGCCACATGGTAGTTTTTCTCCAGTACAGCAGGCATCAGGGTTATTAGGAAACCTGCCAGACTGTTTATTACCACTTTTGAATTTCCGGTGTAGAATCCGTAGATAACCATGAAGAACAGCATGATCTGCATTATTCTTGCGATTCGTGATTTTCTTCTTTTCATCTGCCTATCACCTTCCTGAACTTTCGTCGGAAGAACCTGTCTCTTCTCCTGAAGTAACTGTCAAACAATACACCGGCAAATAATCCAGCTATCAGGACGCTGAAATATTCTGTCATCAGTGCCTCGTTTGTCGACAGGAATCCGGTTCCGAGCCGTGCATCTAAAATGAATCTGATGATTGACCAGACTCCTGCGATCGCAAGAGTTGATATGACTGTGAAAATTACTGCGAAGGTGTGTGAGAACTTGGCTTTGGTGAATATGTGTAGTTCTACTGCTATGAGTAGTGCTGCTGCGGCGATCGATACATAGGTTGTTATTTCCCCTGAGAGTACCGAGAGGTTGAATGACCTCACTATTACAGGTATTGAAGCAAGTAGTATTACCTCGAAGGGAGGCATTATCTCATAGTTTCTGTAGGATACCGCAGGAAGAACTGTCAAGATGAATACCAGACCTGAGAATATTATCCAGAGAGTATCCAGGTCTAAAAGGCTCTCTATAAACACTAAGCCTATCAGAGAGACCAGAAACCATGAAATAATCGAGTTTATTCTGGTGTCTCTCAGAAAATCATCGATATCCATAGGTAAATATTGACGGAGCGTATCTTTAGTTACCTTGCATTCAACCAGGGAAGAAAAACGCAATAGCTAGTATCATGAAAAGGAATGAGAAGGCAGCTGCAGAAGCTCCGTACAGTAAAGCGTTTAGAGCTATTACTATTCTGCCATCGAGTTCATCTTCCTCAGAGGGATTCCAGATGTTCTTCCATGGAAGAACTAGTCCTGCTACCAGTGCATAGAGCCATGTGACACCGACGGTTGAGAGACCTAAAAATGCGAATACACCGGTTCCGTCTATCTGTCCTCCGGAGATCAAAATTTGAGCCTCACCCACCAAAATCTGTGTCAGAGTCAGAACCAGGACGAGAACTAGGTAGTTCCGGAGCAATGTTTTTCTACCGAGTTTTTCAATCAGTCTTCTGGCCGCTGAACTGAGGTTGAGAGGTGATAGAAGTACAAGATTTGTTACCAGCAGACCGATGATAACGCCCAGTAATTGAAACATTATATCACCTTAGTTGGATATATACGGAATTAAAAATTTGGTTTTTTTAGGTTTTCTGAGCTTCTGCTACCTTGAAACCGTTCTCTTCTGCCAGTATATCTACCTTTCCGAAAATATCTTTCAATTGGTCCTCGAATTTCATGTTGCTGTTGTATACGATTACAAGCCTTCCTTTCCTGTTCAAACGGCTGTAAGACTGTTCAAACATCTCGGTCGTTACTCCTCTTCCCTGGTGTGTCGGCGGGTTGGATACGATCAGATCGAAGTTTTCGTCCTTGAAGCAGTCAAGACAGTCAGCGTGCTCCAGATGAAAATCTGATGCCTCGTTCTCCTCCATATTTTTCTCTGCATATCTTACAGCAGGACCGCTGTCATCCGATAGATAGAACTCAAGGTCTCCCTCTGAACGACCACTCATGTATGCAGTGATTGTGCCGTAGCCTGCTGCCAGATCCAGTATGCTGCCTTTTTCAGGTAGTTCAAGGTTTTCAAGAAGTACCCTGGTTCCCTGATCCAAGCTGCCGGATGAGAACAAACCTTCACAGGTTATGAAACTCATTTGAACATTCTTTACCTGTGCAGAGTACTTTTTCTCTATTTCAGTTCTCTCAGGTGTAAAATCGGATGTCTTCCTGTAACTGTAGACCTTCACATCTCCTTCCTGACCTGTCTTGGATACTTCGCCTTCAAAACCTGTGAGATGTTTCCTGTACCTCTTGAAACCGGTTTTCTTCTTACCTGAAATAATCAGCTGACCATCTTCTTCCAGAAGGTTTACCAAGTTTTCCAGACGATGCTTAACGAAATCTACTGGCTGGTAGGCCTTCGGAGTGTACACTATACAGTCGAAGGACCGGTTTATTTCATCATAGAAACCTGTTTTGATGCATTCAGTGTTCTGTATATCGTTTAGCTCCATGTTCTGTTCGGATAGTTGATGAGCTCGATCGCTGGTCTCTGCCAGTACTGTTTCGGCTTCTGGCGTCATATCGCCGAGTACTGCTCCGAGAAATCCGTATCTTGATTCTGCTATAAGTATTTCGTTATCTTCTGCTGGTTCGACATGTTCTGCGATTGCTAGTTCTTCGTCTCTGAAGCTGTTTTTGCTTTCTATGCCGTCGGCTGATTGGAATTCGTATATTTCTTTTCCGTAGCCGGTCTGGCTTCTGATCTTCAAGCTGTACTGAGGGTTTTGCACTGTAGAGAGTACCTTTTAAACCAGTTTTTATTAAGAAAGAGGTTTGGAAGAAGAAATCGAATAGAGAGGATTTTTACTCTGTTTTGACTGCGGTACCTGTGACTTTGATGTTCATCATTCCGCCCTGTGCCCCCAGTACTTCGTCTTCGATATCTACGGCTACTACTGCGTCAGCGTCAACCTTTTTGGCTTCTTCTACGAGTTCTCTAAGTGCTTCGGTCTGAGCGTTTTCCAGTGTTTTCTCCCACGATTCGCTTCGTCCCCCGAAGGTGTTTCTGATCGAGGCCATGAAGTCCTTACCCATGTGCCGGCCTTCGGTTACATTCGCCATTACCATGGAGACATGCTCCTTGATCTCGGTGTTTTGAAGTGTATGGGAAGCTGTAACGGTTATATCGGCGTCATCAAACTTGAATCCTGACATAATAACAGATTGTTCTGTCTTTACGGTGTTAAGTTTTTCGCTACTGTTAGTTTTCAGGCGAACAAGAATAAACAAAAATAGGAATGGTGGAGGTTTTATTCTGCTTCCTGCTCTTTTTCCAGCATCTCGGGCAGGTGTTCTACGATGTGGTCGACTGCTTTCTCATCGGTTGGAACTGTGAACCGTTTCTTGTACTGGGGTTCATCCTCTTCTGTGTAGTAACCTGTTGCGATCTGGATGAAGCTGTTTTCACTGCCGTCGTCCTGGATCGCTTTGTTCCTGCTTACCTCAACAAACTTTTCTCCTGGAAAATTCCCATAGTCTCGTCTTTCTTTCTCGATTGTCTCGAACTGTACCATAATTCTGTTCAACCGGAGTGATTCTTTATATATCCGTCAAAAACAGTGATTAAATATAGAGTTATGAGGCTTCCAGAGGATGTTGAACTGAGTGTACATGAGTATGCTGCGGCTTTCATCTTTGGAGCGCTCGGAGTTATAACATCCTACGGATTTCTGAATATCAACGGACGGCTAGCAGTTCATTTCAACTCTGCAGGTATACCTGATAACTTCATGCCTCTAATACCAGGTCTTTCACTGATACCAGTGCTTGCAGTCCTGCTATACATACTTTTGAAACATCTACCGGAGATTGACCCTCTGGGTGAGAACTACAGAAGCTTTGAGAGAAGTCTAGAACATTTCACACTGGCGATTATCGGCCTGCTTACATATATTCAAGGGCTTATCGTTGCCTGGAATACAGGAGCGGTTTTCAACATGTCGTTGGCAGTTACGCCTGCTGTAGCTGTGATATACTATCTGGCAGGTGTCCTGATGGATGACGCGGAGAAGAACTGGTTTATCGGGATCAGAAATCCGTGGACACTGAATAATGACTATGTCTGGGAGAGAACCCACCGGAAAGCAGCGCCGATGTTCAAAGTATCCGGAGCTCTTGCACTACTTGCGATTCCGTTCCAGGATCTCGGAGTACTGTTCTTGGCTGTACCGGTAATCACATCAGCATTATTCCTCAACGCCTACTCATACTGGCTTTACACGGTCAAAGAGGAAGAATAAATAATTTCAGAAACATTGTTTCACTATGGATGAAAATTTTGACCTGGCTGAAGCATCCCTTCCATACGAAGTCAGGCACTCGCTCTGGGATCCAGATAAAGTTGAAGAACAGCTGGACAAAAGAGGACTGTACAGTCCTGACTCAGTATATCTGTTCTCAGTTCCTGGAAGCGAGGAAGATGTACATATGGCTCAGGTCGAACAGCTACTAGATGATATCGATGAACCAGATACAGTTTACTTCAATGAAGATAACCGTGAAACAGTAGCTCCTGCACTGGAACAAATGAGTGATGCAGAACAGGTGCCGATCAGTTATCCTGAAGATACCAGTAGGAGAGCAGACTTCCAGGCCTTAAACGAGTACTTTGAACCGGAGGAAACATTTCTGGGTGTCGCCGTAGATTATGCAGTTCCGAGAAACCATAGGGAAGCAGCTGCTAATCTGGAGGGCTGGAACGGACCTGAGAACGGTTTTCCATTCGAAGTTGAAGATGAGACAGAAAAAGGAAGTTCTCCATGGATGTACCTGGTCGACAGGTTGAACACCCGGATCCATGGCAGTGTCACTCCTGATTTCACCGACAGGGTCGATATGAAGGACGGAGAACATTTCATCGTCGGAACTACATATAGCGAGGATTTCTCGGACTACAGCAAGAAGTTTGGCTTTGGTTCACAGTCTGAACTGGTTCGATCCGTTGTTCCACAGAGAGCCAAAGATACATTGAAAGATCTCGTAGACGAGTTCTAATTATCTTCTTTGAGTTTATCCACTTTAGGCTTGGCGTGCATACGACAGTAGACATCGTAAGGATGTTTCTCAAAGTAATCCTGATGTTTCTCCTCAGCAGTGCAGAAATTATCTAGCTCTTTGACTTCGGTAACGATTTCATCTTCGTAATCGGATCTTACAGACTCTATGAAATCCTGAACTACCTGCTTCTGCTCTTCTCCCTGGTATAGAATTACTGATCGGTACTGTGATCCTTCATCAGGTCCCTGACGATTTTCAGTTGTCGGATCGTGTATCTTGAAGAACTTCTGAAGAATCTCATTCAATTCAATAACTGATTCTTCGTATTCAATTTTGATGACTTCTGCATGGCCTGTTTCACCTGTACATACCTCTTCATAGGTAGGATCCTCTGTATGACCTCCTGAGTATCCTGAGGTAACTTTCTCTACTCCTTCAACTTCCTTGAATGCGGCCTCTGTACACCAGAAACATCCTCCGCCGAGAACTACTTCTTCCATGTGTTATGATTTAACTATCCAGTTTTATTGATATGCCGGGTCGTCCTCAGTTGGTTTGAATCTGTTGACGCTTTCCCAGCTATCCTCTAACTGGTGTGGCGGCCATGGATCTGTAAGAACTTCGAAAGCCCATTCCTGATACTGATCTTTCCCGTACCTTCTGGCTTCATCGTCTGCATCACTCCAGTAGAGGTCTACCAGTCCCTGTGCCTGTGCACCTACTCTTACCTGTCTTTCTTCATCTAGGAAGGCTGTAGCGACGGCCAATTCTACTTCATCTTCTCCTACATATCCGCTGTCTAGTATTCTTCGTGCCTGTTCTCCGTATACATTTGCAGCCATCTCAGCAAGTGCATCTATACCTTCATCCGGTAGATGTGATAGATGAGCGTTTTCCTCCAGGTTTTTCACAAGAACATCTGTGTAGAATTCTTCTACCTGTTCGATAGCATGATCTTCAACTGCTTCTCTGTAGAACTCCTGCCATTGTTCCAGAAATTCCTGTTCAGTCATTTCATCAGTCATACCAACTAGATGTACCACACAACATTTAATTATTTACCGTTAAGTGACGAAATTGTTAACTTATGGATTTGAAGGGTCTCAAAGAAAAGTTTCTGGAACCTGAAAACGAGTTCCTGGAGGAAGAGATGGATTCACCAGAGTCAGAGACATTGGGAGGAAGCCTGACAAACGACCTGGTGGATACACAGGTCGGAACAGTGCTGAAAAGATTCAATCAGCGACCAGGAATGGCTTATATCCAGATGCTTGGAAGAGTGCCAGCAGGTAAACTGGATTTCCAGGATCGGGATTCCCGTATAGAGAACGAGGAAGAGTTCAGAGAGTTTATATCTGAATACGATGTCGAGATGCCCGAGATAATAGGTTCGGAAGATGGCTTCGTTGAATATGAAAGAGTAGACGGCCAAGATCTCAACACATACCTGAACCAGGCAGAGCAAGACGAAGCTGTCGAGATGGGAGAACAGGTCGGTGAATTCCTCGGCTATATACATGAGAACGACGGAGCAGTAACTGATCTGCGGATAAACAATTTTATGATAGACTATGAGGGAGATCTTAACTTCGTGGATGCAGAGTACTTTTCATCCGAAGCAACCGGCTGGGAGAAACAGATGGACATAATCACACTGGTATCAAGTCTCAGACAGGTCGATGAAGAAGCCTACAGAAGCTTCCGCAAAGGATTTGAAGAAAAATACGGAGAAAAAGTTAAATCTTACTCCACTGGTATCTCGTCTCTTACATCGCTTGCTCACTCCGCTCTGATCGAAAGAGAGCCGGAAAGAGTTAGAAATGCCGCTTCCAGTATATCAGGTGATATAGCTGAGTACAGAGAAGAATAGTTTATTCTTCAGATTCGAATTCCAGTGATACTCCGTTTATACAGTATCTCTTACCGGTCTTATCCTGCGGTCCATCATCGAATACATGTCCTAGATGTGCTTCACAGTTGCTGCATACGACTTCCGTCCGAGTTCTAATCCAGCCATCGTCATCTCTTTTATCGATTACATCTTCGTCTACTACATCCCAGAAACTTGGCCAGCCCGTACCTGAATCATACTTCTTATCAGTTGTAAATAGTTCCTGACCGCATTTTTTGCATCTGAAAACTCCGTCCTCTTCTACATCCAGTAGGTCTGATGAGAACCTTGGCTCGGTTCCACATTTCTCGATTACCTCTCGCTCCTCATCAGAAAGATCGGTTTCACTCATAAACACAGATTTGGTGAATCAGTCTAAAGAAACTTGCTGTGGAGAAAAAAACAAGTTATGAACACAGAGCTAAAACCGAAGAAGATACTGAAAGATCTTGGTCTCAGAATAGGCGGTGCTGCTGGAGCAGTAGGGCTTATATTCGGACTTGCTTACATCGGAAACAACGATATACTGGGACTTGGAGACCTGCTCGACAGCTCAGGCGGACTACTCCTCGGAACCATGATCGTGATGGAGATATTTTTCTTCACAGCTATCACAGCAGGGTACATCTACAGCAACTAAGCGTGAAGTAACCAGCCCTCTATTAATTACACATTCAACAAAGAATCAAATGTAGAAATGGATATTGGAGACGGATTTCAGAAAAAAGCTTCTCTCGGACTGATACTGGTCATTTCGATAGGAGCCGGACTGATGTTGAACAGTTACACTTCAGGCGGTAATCAAGTTGACACGGTAGACTGGAGAAGTTACAACTTAACCGAGGTCGAGTCAGGAGAAGAGTTCACCATCGAGTCTCTTGAGAAGCCTTTACTTATTGAAAGCTTCGCAGTCTGGTGTCCAACCTGTACGAGACAGCAGCAGGAGATCAAAAAGCTGCACGAGAACAGCAATATAACTTCAGTATCGCTTGATGTGGATCCAAATGAAGATCAATCACAGATACTGGAGCATAAACAGAACAATAACTTTGACTGGAGGTACGCGATTTCGCCGACAGAACTGACACGGACCCTAGCATCCGAGTTCGGAAACTCTGTAGCGAACCCACCTTCAGCACCGGTAATACTGGTATGTGAAAACGAAAGCAGAAGAATGGAGAACGGTGTAAAAACAAGTTCCAAACTTATGAACGAAGTAGAAGAGGGATGTTAACAGAATGGTACAGGAGTTCATCAGTTCATTTCTGCTTGGATTGGCAACACCATTAACGGCTGCCTGTGTACTACCTCTCTACCCCGGATTTCTCTCGTATCTATCCAGACAGTTTGACGGCGATCAGAGCAGGAAAACTTATGCCTTGTTCGGTGGAGTAGTTGTCGCAGGAGTAATCTCGTTCATGCTGTCGATAGGACTGCTTTTCTCCACAGTGATTCAGGTATCTCTCACCACGGTAACACAGATCATCTCACCTATCGCCTTCGGCTTTCTTGGAGCAATCAGCTTGGCCATGATATTTAACTTGGACTTCCAGAGCTATCTACCGGTCATGGATAGCCCTGAGTTCGATAATCCTTTGAAGAACGCTTTCGGATTCGGTTTCTTCTTCGGAGCTATCGTTCTTCCATGCAACCCAGGCTACATCACTGTATTCCTCGCAAGAGCTACACTTTTCAGCAATCCTGTTTCAGGTATGATGAACTTCCTGTTATTCGGTCTGGGAATAGGTTTTCCGCTCCTGGCGTTCTCACTGCTGTCCTCAGGTAAAAGCAAGCAGATAATAAACCTGATGAAGTCACATGAGAAGAGGATAAACCAGGGAACAGGCCTGATAATGCTGACAGTATCAGTTTACTACCTAGTATATGTGTTCAAGGTACTGCCAGTCTAGTTCCAAACTCGTTCAACAAAACCTGCTCTTCCGCTCGCCTGCTTGTAAGCCCTGTACTGCACACTGTTCTTCATAGAGTAGTTCTGATGCCTGTCCGCCGCAACATAGAACTCGGTCGCATTAAGGACTTCAGTGACAATTTCTTCATCGAATCTTCCGCTCTCACTTATATTCTCCTTTGATTCTCTGGCGAGACGGTGTTGTCTGTCGGTATGTGTGTAGATAGCGGTAGTGTACTGATATCCGCGGTCTGAGAACTGGCCGCCGGAATCAGTAGGGTCGATGCTGGTCCAGTAGATATCAAGCATCTCTTTGTAAGAGATCACTGATGGATAGTACTTGACTCTTACCGCTTCCCTGTGCTCAGTTTCTCCGGTAACAACTAGATCGTACTCCGCGGTTT
>JBEQBC010000007.1:0-34144 GCA_041640035.1 Candidatus Nanohaloarchaea archaeon
CTGTTTCTGCTCTGTCTCCATGGTTACACCTGTGTACCCGGCTCTTATATAATGGTTCGTTTCGAAACCAAGTAACATTATGACACTAAAAGTACAGGGGCTGCACCACTTCACAGCCATAGCAGGAAATCCAACAGAGAACGCAAAATTCTATGTAAACAAGCTGGGAATGCGGATGGTGAAGAAAACAGTCAACCACGACGCACCGGAGATGTACCACCTATTCTACGGAGACAAAAAAGGTACTCCGGGAAGCGGAATAACATTCTTCCCAGGCATGGCAGATCAGCCAGGCCGGCCAGGAGCCGGAATGATAACAGAACTAGGCCTCAGAATACCAGAAAAATCACTGGAATACTGGAAAGAACACCTCGAAGACGAACAAATAGAATTTGAACAGCAGGAATGGAGGGGAAAACAGACGCTCAGCCTCTCCGACCCGGACGGACTCAAGCTCCGACTAGTACCTGTACAAACCGGCGAAAATTATACACCGTGGGAGAACAGCACAGTCCCTGAAGAAAACCAGGTCCAGGGAATGAACCATGTTAAACTGTCTGTAGGCAGAAGTTCAAGCATCGAACCAGTACTAAACAAGATGGAACTGGAGAAATCTGAAGACAAGTACGAGAACACTTTCTTCGACGCAGAGGACGGATCCTGTGTCGAGGTAGAGGAAACCGATCAGAGAGGAAGAATGGGTAAAGGTTCAGTACACCACATCGCGTTCAAAGCAGGAGAAACTGAAGAAGAAATCGAGCAGTGGCGTGAAAAACTGAAGAAGATAGGTACGAGGCCTTCACCGGCTATCAGCAGGAAATACTTTACATCAACATACGCGAGAACGCCGGCAGGTATACTTTTCGAGTTCTCCAGCATGGGGCCAGGATACACAGCTGATGAATCAGTAGAAGAACTTGGAACTAACTTCGTACTACCTGAAAAACTTCAAGGCAAGATGGAAGAGATAAAAGAGAATCTTCCGGAGTTCAGAGAGGAGGAGATCAACCAATGAGTGTGCATGAAGGACAGGAGACATTTGAAGCAGGGCAGGACCTGCAGGAAGCAGATAAAGCAGTATTGATGCTTCACGGTCGAGGAGCTACAGCAGAGAGCATACTTCAGCTTTCTGAAAGGATTCCAGAAGCTGCATATATCGCACCTCAGGCAGCCAACCGTGAATGGTACCCTCATAGCTTCCTGGAGCCACGGGAGAAGAACCAGAAGCACCTGGATTCAGCGCTGGAACTTGCTGACTCTTTGGTCAGCGCTCTCGCTGCCGCGGTAGGAAAAGAGAATGTATATCTTCTTGGTTTTTCACAGGGTGCCTGTCTGGCGTCAGAGTATGTTGCCAGTAACCCTGACCGTTACGGAGGTTTGATTGTGCTCAGCGGAGGGCTGATAGGAGAAGAGGTACAGCAGTTTGAGGGCGATCTTGAAGGTACTCCGGTTTTCATTGGCTGCAGTGATAATGATCCGCATATCCCGCTTGAAAGAGTTAAGGAGACTGTAAGGACTTTGGAAGAGATGAATGCCGATGTTGAAGAGTACATTATGGAGGGATCTCACCATGGAATCGTGGAGCATGAGGTAGATAGGATAACTGAAATGTTGTCCTGAGGTCCGATTTAGCACTCCATTAAAACATTCACTTCCTAATTTTTCTTCAGAGACCGTATTTCCTACATTTTAACTGGTCTCTGGAGTTTTTGAAATGTTCTTACTTTATGAAGACACATTATATGATGGAGAGAAACATTCTGCTATTCTGGGACGAGCAGATGACGACGAAGAGTACATTCAGTTTCTCCAGCCATACAGCGAAAGACTTGAATCTCAGAAGGCTCATGATGATGCGCTGGAAACTATATTTGAGAGAACGGAAGACCTCAGTATACGGTATACCTCTGTAGAGTATGAATTAAAGAATGATCAATGATTTACTAGTATTTTGGGTTTTTCTCGTCTACGCCGGCAAGATGGTTTTCGTGTCTTGCCATGAGGAAGAATAGGTCGCTTAAACGGTTGATGTAGGTTAGTACTTCTTCACGGAGCTGTTCGCTTTCATCAAGTTCTACGATGTTTCTCTCTGCTCTCCTGGCTACACTTCTCGCCATGTGCAGGTGTGCTGCGGTTTCACTGCCGCCTGCCAGGACAAAGCTTCTCAGCGGAGGGCATTCTTCTTGGTAGTAGTCACATAGATCTTCCAGATCCTGAATGTTTTCCTGTGTTATCTTTACATCTGGTTCTCGGTTAGCGAGTTCTGCTTGTAGTATGTGTAGTTCGTTCTGTATTTCCTCGAGCTCGTCTTCTTTGTTTTCTGTGTAGCTGCGGCATAATCCGGTCAAGGAGTTCAGTTCGTCTACTGTGCCGTAGGCTTCGATTCTTTCGCTGCTTTTGGATACTCTTTCGCCTGAAGAAAGGTCTGTCCGGCCTCTGTCCCCTCGCCCTGTATATACCATAGAAAGGTTTTCCTGTTCGAAAGTAAAAAATGTAACCGCTACTCAAGTTCTTCGATATCTTCTACCCAGTCGCTCGGGATATCTGTTGCCACCCATTCAAGGGTGCTGCGCAGAGTGTTCGCCTGATTGAAGTACATAGTACCTTCTTCGAAATCGATCTCGTCATAATTACTAGCTACTTCCCGAGGTGAGTAACCTTCAATTCTGTCCAAGCTGTCGAATGGTACAGCAAGTTCAATTAGGTAAGTCTCGTCTACTGGTTTTCTGGATGCATGATCTCTGGCCTCCTCCTCTGAAGTGGTGAAGTACAGAGGGAAATCCTTGCTTAGACCGTTAGGAGCGGTTTTATTATCCATATCTGCACCTATACTTTCCAGATTCTCGCGGGAGTCGCCTCGGTAAAGATGTAGTACTTCGTTTGATCTATCTACAGTTTCCTGTTCCTCTGCTAACTGATCTAGTTCTCCGAACGCGTATCCTATTGCCTCCGGGATTGTTGATTTACTGTATTCTATACCTTCAGCGTATAGGTGCGGAAGGTCTTCGGAAGGCTCATCCATAATGTTGTTTTCAACAAGCAACAATAAATATTCTGTCCGATTTTTTATATCGCTTCGCCGACCTTAACAACGATGTGAAACTCCACGAGCACGAAGCCAAACAGATCCTGGAAGAATACGGACTTAACACACCTTCACAGGAACTGGAGGAAAACAAGGAGTATGTAGTGAAAGCACAGGTCATGGCAAATAACAGGAAAGAAATCGGAGCTATCAAGTTCGCAAAAGACCTGGAGGAAGCAGAAGCGCTCAAACAGGAGATAACTGGCGCAGAGTTCAAAGGAGTAGAAGCTGAAAAAATTTTGATCGAGGAGAGAATGAATATTGGGAAAGAATACTACGCATCCTTCATGTACGACACAGACAGCAGAAGCCCCGTCATGATGTTCTCAAAAGAAGGTGGAACAGGGGTAGAAGACAGAGAAGCAGAAAAACTTGAACTACCGGATGATTCACAGTTCAGATTCAGGCAGTTCCTCAAAGAACAGGGAGTAGAAGGAAAAACACTAGTAAAACTAGGAGCCACACTACAGAAACTATTCAAAGCATTCCTGGAAGAAGACGCAAGACTACTGGAAGTCAACCCATTAGCCAGCACCGACAAAGGATTCACAGTAGTCGACGCCATGATGGAACTGGAAGACGACGCATCATACAGAAGAGACAGAGAATTCCCAGAAAGAACAGCAACGGGGGAGGAAAAAACCGAGAGAGAACTAAGAGCCGAAAAAATAGATGAGGACGACCACAGAGGAATAGCAGGAAAATACACAGAACTCGAAGGCGATATCGGAATGATGCTAGCAGGCGGAGGAGCCAGCCTAACAAACATGGACGCATTGATAGAGTACGGCGGCGAACCAGCCAACTATACAGAGTATGGAGGAAATCCGCCGACAGAAAAAGTCTACCGGCTATCCAAAGTCATTATGAGCAAACCCGGTCTCAACGGGCTCTGGCATGTAGGGGGAACCGCAAACAATACAGATATCTACAGAACGATGAAAGGGTTCGTACAGGCGCTGGAAGAAGTTGAACCCGATTACCCGATAGTAATACGCCGTGATGGCCCGAACGCAGACAAAGCATTTGAGCTGCTTAGGGAAAAGAAAGAAGAGCTAGGTCTGGATATGAAGCTGTTTAGAAACGATAAACCGATGACTGAAAGCGCCGAGGATCTGATGGAGATGGTTGAAAAGTATAAAGAGGAGCAGAAAGATGAGTAAGATTCCTGTGTTTGATATTGGAGATACGCTGATTCCTTCAAGCGAGAACATCAATCAGGCGGTAAACAAGCAACTGGAGAAAGAAGGGGTAGAAGAGAAGCCCTTTTTCCCGATCAACGACTTTAACATCTACAAGGTGGAAGATGTACGGGCCTGGCTGGACAAACACGGTATAGATGCCGATGCTGAAGCAATCAGAGACGCTTACCTTGACTGGAAGGACGATTACTTCAAGCGTTCAGGTATACTCAAGGAACTGAAGAAACTGAATGAGGAATACGGACCTATCGGCTTCATAAGTGACAACAGTTTGGAAGCACGGGAATACTATACAGAGGTCTTCAAAAGACACGGTTTGGATTACAGTGGTTTCGTGGTGTCTGAGCAGGTTGGAGCGGAGAAACCAGATCCGGCGATATTTAAGGCATTTCTGGATGAGCGAAGTGAACCATCAGAGAAATTTGTCTACTTCGGAAACTATGTGGAAAGAGACAGAGGAGCTGAAAAAGTTGGAATGGGCTTTGTCTGGGTCAAACAGTTCCATACATTTGACTCTGAAACCGATAAGAGCCCTCAGATACAGAATCTATCCTACAGGACGGTCAAAGAATCGCTTGAAAAAATTTCAATAGGAAACGGAGATGAAAACAACCTATGAGCATACTGGTAGATGAGAACACAAAAGTACTTGTCCAAGGGATTACTGGCAGAGAGGCAAGTGAAAAAGTACCGGAGATGATCGAGTACGGAACCGAAGTCATTGCAGGCGTAACACCCGGCAAAGGAGGACAGAAAGTCGAAGGAGTCCCGGTCTATGACACGGTCGCGGAAGCTCTCTCACAGCACCCAGAGATAAACACCTCACTCATCTATGTACCACCCTTCGCAGCCAAAGACGCAATACTGGAAGCACTGGAAAACGGCATCAAAACACTGAATGTAATCACAGAAAGAATACCAACACGAGACGCATGGAAGATATACCAAGAAGTCCAGAAACACGACGCCAGTTTGGTAGGGCCAACCTCAGTAGGAATAATAACACCTGAAGAAACCAAACTAGGGCCGATCGGCGGAAACGAACCAGAAAAAGTCTACAAAAGCGGCAAAGTAGGGATAATTTCCAAGTCGGGTGGAATGACAACTGAGACGGCCTGGGTGGTTAGACAGGCAGGATACGGTGTATCAACAGCAGCAGGTCTCGGAGGCGATGTAATCGCAGGAACAACCTTCGAAGACGCCCTTAAAATGTTTGAAGAAGACGATCAGACTGAAGCAGTTGTCATGTATGGAGAGCTTGGAGGAACTTACGAGGAGAAAGCAGCAGAACTACTCGAGAACAACGGTTTCACCAAGCCCTTGATTGCTTTCATAGCTGGAAATTTCACTGAAGACATGCCTTCACGGCAGTACGGTCACGCAGGAGCAGTGATAAGAGGAAACCGCGGGAAACCCTCACACAAGAAAAAGAAACTGGCTGAAGCTGGAGCACATGTAGTCGATGTACACCACGAGATAGGTGATAAGCTTAACCAGCTTCTCTGATATCTACAGTCCCAAGATATAATTCTCAAGGAATTCAACTGCTTCACATGTACGGAATAACCAGAAAGATCGGGGAAGAAGATTTCGAAGAGGTACGGGATAGAACGGAAGAACGGCTTTCAGAGCACGGATTCGGAGTTCTATCTGAAATCAATGTACAGGAAAAACTTGAGAAAAAACTGGATGTACAGTTTCAGGATTACACCATTCTCGGTGCTTGCAGTCCTTCTCATGCATATGAGGTGTTGAATGAGGAAACGAAGCTTGGCTTGCTTCTGCCTTGTAATGTTATAATCTACAGAGAGGAAGGAGAGGTCTATGTGTCAGCTGTTGATCCTGAAAAACTTCTTGAAGTAGCGGAGAACGACGATCTGGAGCCGGTAGCTGAGGAGATAAGAGAAAAACTGGTTTCCGTCGTGGAAGAAGTACAGGGATAAAAGAAGAAAAGAGACAGAAAGTTATTGACTTGTGTTTTTACCGGTCTGCTCTCAACAGCTTACCGTAGTACACTCCTGTGAATATCACGAGAACTCCGAGTACTGTAAAGAACTCGACAACCATGTACTGTACTGGTCCGGATGCAGCTCCGTGTAGAGGTCCTGAGACCGCAAGGACAAGGAATCCTAGTGCCATCAGGATCAGTTTCTTTCTTCTCACTCCTTCGCTATTCCTTGCCATGTTCAGGAACACTAAGGTTCCCATTCCAACCCAGACGACTAGTGAGGGGATCGCAATCACAGGGACTATTTGAGCCCATGCGGAGATCTGCAGGTGCATCGCTATTCCTCCGGCCAGAAGCAGTCCTCCGAAGACATACTCCGTCCATTCTGGCTTGTAGATGTAGGTCGCTATCCTCGAGAAGTATGCCAGGCTGATGTACATGAACATGTGTGCGAATACAAGGATGCCTGTCAACTCGGTGCTTCCAAGGTTGGGGTAAAGTACTCTGGAGCCCAGTATAAGCTGGAAAAGCGCGAAGAAGGCAAAAGATTTGTAAAGCATCTCTATAGTGTGAATGCCTTCTTCTTTGGTCGTTTTCCAAAACTTAAGAGATATCAGACCGGTTACGAAAGCCATAATAAGGCTTCCGATATTGCTGATCATGACTGGTTCTAAAGCCATAACAGAACAGTGTAAATTATCAAACAAATTATTTTCGGTCGCTATCAAGAAAAATACGCTCATTTATCTCTTATTCAAGCACCTAATCCGCTTTCAGCTCGGAAAAGAAGATTTTATTTGGTTAAAAATATTTATGGTAAATAAATCGAAATTCTAGGTCTTCTCCACTAACCGAATAGGAACAAGGAATATCAATATCAACGGTCCAATGGTTTCCTAGGTGTACAAAATGACAGATTGGGAGACAGAGATAGCATCAAGTGGTGAAGATGCAGTTATCAGAGGAAAACCGTTGGAGGAAGTGATGGAGATGGATTTCGCTGATGCTATCTGGATGCTTTTGAAGGGAGAAGAACCTTCTGAAGAGGAATCAGAAATATTCAATACTATACTAAGTTCATCGATAGATCACGGTGTAGGAAACCCGAGCACAGTATCTGCTCGAACAGTTCAGAGCGGAGGGAACGATATGAATACCTCTGTAGGTGCTGGAGTGCTAGCACTTGGAGATAAACATGGAGGAGCTATTGAAGAATGCATGAATCTTCTGCAGTCCGATAAAAGTGCTGAAGAGATAGTCGGTGAAAAACTTGAGGCGGGCGAAAAAATTCCTGGTCTAGGACATAAGGTCTACAGTGAGGAAGATCCTCGCGCTTCAAAAATTCTGGAGAAAGCTGAAGAACTCGGTTTGGCTGGTCCGGCTGTAGAGAAGATGCAGGAAATCCAGAGTGTCTTCGCAGAGCGAAAGGTCGACCTCGTCATGAATGTTGACGGTGCAATCGCTGCTGTTATGAGCGACTTGGAGTGGAGCCCTGAGCTTGGAAAAGGGTTCTTCATTATCGCAAGGACTCCTGGTCTCGTGGCGCATGTACATGAGGAGATGGGTGAAGAGGACTTCAGACGGGAAGAAGGAGAGTACAAAGGAAAATAAAAAATCGAGATGAGGCTTTCTTTTACCTCATCTTGCTGTTCATATCTTTCAGAACCTTTTTAATCTCTCTGAGCTCTCTTACGACTTCTTCATTGCTAACCTGGTTGCCTGATTGCTGAGTCTGGCTCTGGCTGGAGCTGTGGTCCAGTCGCTGGTTGACTATGTCTTCTACCTTTCTCGGGTCGTCGATGCTGTTGAAACGCATCTCAACACCTTGTCCTCCAGCGGTACTTATCTCGATGCTTCCGAAGTCGAAGTAGTTACCGAAGATTCCCTGACTGAAGGAAATGTTCTGAACCTTGTCGAAACCGATCTTCTGAACGCTTCGGGACATTATACCGGTCTTCTTGTACAGTCCCTGATTTGTCACTACAAAGCTCGTGTTCACTACATTCAGGTACGATCCAATGATCATCAGTATTCCTATACCCACGAAAACAAAAGGTATGGAGATTATTGCGACCGGTAGAATGCTTTTCAGGCGAGGTCTGCCCTGCCAGAGAACTTTCTCGTTCTCATCAAGGTTAGCCCAGTCTATATTTGTCTCTGCCATATAACCAGAGTTTCTCAATTCCACTGTTAAAAATTCCTTCCCCCTGAAGCCTAGTGAAATCGAAACTATAAAACCTGTAAGAACTTATTGAATAAATATATGAGAAAAGGAATAACACCTGTAGTAGCTATTATTCTCTTGATATCGATTACTGTTACAGCGGCTGGAACAGTATACACTTATGTAAATGCCGCTCAGCCAGATGATGTCGGAGATCAGGTGGAGTTCTCAGATCAACTCAGTGTCAACTTTGAAAGCTGCTGGTCTGATGGCTCAGGTTACAGATACAGCATAAGAAACACCGGTGAAACAGCGTTCAACACTTCCAAAATAAATGTTTTAGTAAACAGCAGACCTCAATCTGAAAGTGAGTTTGACTTCACTCAGGTTGCTGTAAACCCTCAGGAAACATTTGAACTATTCGTCGATAATGTTGATAGAGGAGATACACTGGAGATGGTTAAAGGAGATACGACAGTCACTGAGACCTGCAGAATAAGCTGAAACATGTACAAAATAAGTGGGATGCGGTCACCGGGATTTGAACCCGGGTCGTCGGCTCGAAAGGCCGACATGATTGGCCGGACTACACCATGGCCGCATCTGTTGACCTGTGTGAATAAGAGGAGGTGTTAATACTTTTAAACATGTTCTAATTTCTGAATTTCCTTCACTAGCTCATATCTCTTATGTCCTTGAAAGCCTCCTCGTTTACATCCAGTCCTTTCATCGAGATCTCAAGTTCGTCCGCAAGCCGGTCAAGGTTCTCTTCTTCCAGTTCCATAGGATCTATTTCAAGTGCTCCACATGCGGAGGTCACACTTGATTCTGCTGTAGCTTGAGGTACATCCTTTGAAAGTCTTTCAACAACTTTCAGAGCCAAGCTATTCATCTCAGGTCTTTCTCTCTCAAACTCTGCCTTCAACGCGAGGACCATATCACCCAACACCTCTCTGAACTCTTTCAGTTCATCTGCGTTGGTATGGATTCTTGAAAGATCTACCTCTTCCAGTTCCTCGTTCTTGATTTTCTCGGCTTCGTCCGAAAGCTCTCTGATCGGCTTGCTTAGTTTGATCGATGCTACAACTGCCAGTATAACTGAGATGAGTATCACGAGGCTTCCCATCATCATGATGTTTGTGCTGAGTTCGCCCAGGCTTTCATGCAGTTCGGATAGCTGCCTGATCTCTGAGTCAACTACTTCTGCGTTGATGGTAGCAGAGGCGGAGGCAACTCTCTGGAAGTCTCCTCGGAAGTTATCGATTGCGGTGCTTGAGATAGTGCTTCCGGTTCTCACACTTGAGGAAGTATAAACAATCTGTTTCTCCATATCATCCTGAGCTTTATTCAGTACTTCAAGATTCTGAGCTACAGTACTGTTCTCTTCGGTATCATTTAGCTCCTGTTCGAGATTATAGGTCGCCTGAATAAATCTCTGATAATTATCCTCAAGTTCTCTGGACTCCACCAGCGCCTGATTGGTCTCTCCCTGATCCAGGTGATGCTGGATATTCTCAAGGTTCACAAGCATCTGTTCGGAGGAATCAAAAGCCGTCTTGCTGCTTTCAATAACAGATATTGAACGGTCAATTCTCTGTTCAGCTTGCTGGTTCGTGTTCTGTACTGCTTGATGGGTTAAAACCGTGAGAGCTGGTGTGAAGGCAGCGATGAATAGAAAGCTTGCCACCATCATCGTCCGAATTTTCATATATCAGAAATATGGCTGAGAGTCAAATAAAAAAAGAAAGGTATGAAATGTAGGCGGATTTGTTACTCTGCGATTTCTCCCTCAACTGTGATTCCGAATGACTGTCCTAGAGAGGTTGCTGGTGAGGAAGAGTGCTTTGCCCACACTGTGTGGATGTCGATTTCGCTGGAGACATCTTCAATGGATCCGGATGCACCTGAAGCCTGTAGAATTCCTTTGTCCAGATCGGCACCTTTGTTGACAGCTACAGTGTTTGAGAAGCCCTGGTTGGCCATATGACCTGCGAGCTCCCATTCAGCTACAACTGTACTGTTGTACTGCTCCTGAAGATCCTTGATGGTTGAAGGTGTGAAATGATCAAGGTGTCCATGTGTAATCAGAATCATATCTACATCCGGTACATTACTTAGATCCTCCTTCCAGTCCTGAGGTGCGGAAGGATTGGTCTCGATCCATGGATCGACCATGATGTTGCTTCCTTCAGGTCCTTGGAACATCAATGTTCCATGACCTACCCACATAGTCTCTACACCGTTGACGGTCTCCCATTCGCCGGTTTCAAGAGTTTCTGCCTCTGAATCAGTTTCATTGTTTTCACGGAGGTCAGAAAGCTCGTTGCTGAACTCCTCTGGATTCTGATCCAGGTAAGGGAAAGTTCCGTAATGGATTGGGATAGATGTCTCAGCATCTACATCAGCAGCCATCTCGGCTCCTGTCTCCATATCCGCCGTGTAGACATTCCCTGTAGAGAAGAAAGCTACTGAAGGATCAAGCTCGGGCTTGATGTAGTTCTCAAGAGTCCACATAGGAGCGGTATCTCCTGAGACATAGAAGCTTTCCCCGTTAGGGAAATCAATCACATATCCCATTGAAGAACCGGCGTAAAGAGGTTCTCCAAACCTGTTAGGCTGTTGCTCATCTAGATTGGAAGCGATATTCTGAACATCCTCTTCCTGTAACTGACTTTCCTGTGAGCCTGTTTGGGAAAATGATTGAATAGCTACACCGGCAGAAATAACTAGGGCTAGGGCACCTAGTCCAACTGCTAAGTCGGTTCTTTCCATATTTACTGTAATAGCTATTCTCGTTCTTAAGATTTAGACAGTACATTTCACATTCCCCTCTAGAACCATTACAGTTAACAGGAAATCCAATAAATTACATCATCATGAGTGTAGAAAAATTCAGATCCGACCTAGGTGAAGTCGCGATAACCGACTCCCATATCGAGAGGGAAAGAGATAATGATGAGGAATGGGAGCGTATCAAGAGAACATTCAGTGAGAAAAAACTGCTGGATGAAGCACATTTCTCCGATATCGAAAGGATCGAGTACGAGAACGGATCTGTATACCCGAACATCAGGGTCAAGACTTCTGAAAGATGGCAGCGTCTTTTCTTCCATGTCGGGGATGAGGCAGAGGAATGCTTCAAGGAACTGAAGTACCGGCTTAATGTGTACAGACAGACATTCTCCTAGAGGAAAGCTTTTAACCCGGTACAGCCCTATAAACAGTAATATTATGGTAAGCGTACTAAGCAGGATAATCGACAAATTCACATCCGACGACGAAATTAAGATCGAAGACATGGAGCTTGAAGAACTCAAAGAGGAAAGAGCAGACCTCAGAGCAGACCTCGAACTGAAAAGAGACAAGCACGAAGGACTGGCAGAAGACCGCAGAGCCAAGTTCCAGAGACTACAGGAAACAGACGAACAACTACTGAAAGAAGAACTAGCAGAAGAAATAGCTTCAATTGAAGACGAGATGAGCATATACCACAACGAACACGCACAGGTAATGGACGCGTTAAGAGTGATCGACGGCTTCATCGCGATTAAAAGGAAACAGGAACTGATGGAAGACCAGGGAATCGTCCAGGAAATCGAGGACATGGACCAAGAAGAACTTGTAGACACCTTGAAGCAGGAAAGAGTACAGGAACTGATCCAGGACGAACAGTGGAGCGAACTGGAAGATGTATTCAGAGGCGAACTCCGACCTGACTACAGCGGAAATAAACGAGTCAACGAGATAATCGACTCCGCAGAACAAACCGCCGATCAGAGCGTTGACGAAGCACTAAACCAGCGAGACAAAAACCGGCAGACACTGGATTAAAGCAGGTGTAGTATAGAATGGCTGATGAATGTATATTCTGCCAGATTATCGAAGGCGAAATGCCTTCTCACCAAATCTATGAGGACGATAAAGTCGTAGCATTCCTCGATGTAAACCCGGTATCCAAAGGACATACACTGGTAGTTCCGAAGGAGCATGTGAATGATATCCATGAAGCTGAAAACATGGACTACATGTGGGAGCCACTTGTCAAGGTAGCGAACACGGTCAAGGAAGAGTTCGGTGCTGAAGGAGTAAACATTGCACAGAACAACGGTGAAAAAGCAGGACAGGAAGTATTCCACCTACACTTCCATGTAACACCGATCTACGACGGCAACGAGCTGGACATAACCTACAACCGAAGCGAACTAGAAAACGGAGAAGAGATAGCGGAGCAGCTCCGGAAAGACCTTGAATAAAAAAATCATCAACATATTTTCTTCTTTTAATTTTCCTTCCTATGGAGAGAAAAAAGCTGGCGGGTTATTCCGCTATAGGCTTTGTATTACTTAGTTTTCTGGCCGGTTTAGTGGTTAATCCGTCGATGCAGACCTTGATGGACTGCCCATGTGAGTTACAGCAAATTGATAACTCTACTCAGGATGGTGAAGTACCCTGCAACAGCGTCACCACTACGGATTACATCTTCTTCACGGGTGTCCTGAATGTTTATCAGGAGAAGGAAGGACAGGAGATAATAATGTGTGAAAACGGTGAACGAGTAGGAGAAAAAGTCAGGTATGATGAAGTATCTGATATCAAGGTCGGCACCCTCCTGAACTAACAGAATTTCCGAATATGTGGAAAATCCATAAGAACCTCCCTTCAACAAAAATCTTTGTGGCGCTCATAGAAAACCTGCTAATAGTATTTATCGCAGGTCTGATAACTGATTTAGCCACAGGTATAGGTGCGATACCGTTCTTTTTCATCAAAGAATTTAGTTCAAGGTACTTAATCAGTCTCTGGGGATTAGCATCCGGTATAATGATTTCAGCGTCCTTCCTGGGCCTGATTCCGGAAGGACTGAAGGCAGCTCAAGAGTACCCTCTCTACGGCTCCGAATACTTGGCGGTAGGAATCGGACTTCTGATAGGAATAGCACTTGTAGTCGTTGCGCGTAAAGCGATCGATGAGGTCGAACTTGATCCAGGAACATTTGAGGAAGCGGACTTCAAGAAGATGATACTTATACTCGGAATACTTACAGTCCACAGCTTCCCGGAAGGCATAGCTATCGGTGTCTCATTCGCAGAAATGGGTCTAGGAAACACAGGTATACCGGTACTAGGCTTCATGATTCCGGCCATCGGTATAACGATGACTATCGCGATATCAATCCACAATATTCCGGAAGGCATCGCGATCTCGATACCTTTCAAGGCTTCAGGTGTCTCAAACTGGAAGACAATGGGTGCCGCAATTTTCTCAAGTGTTCCACAGCCTATAGGCGCTTTAATAGCGTACCTGTTCGTGCAGCAGGCGAGGATGTTCCTTCCTATCGGTTACGGGTTCGCAGCCGGTGCGATGATATTCCTGGTATTGACAGAGTTTGTGGAGGAAGCATTCGAAGAAGCTGAAGAGATAAAATCAAGTGGCTGGCCTGAGTTCCTGGCAGGAAACCTCGCAGGATTAATAATCATGGTACTTCTATTTGCTTTCGTATGATAGAACTAGCTGGGAACCTGTTGATAGAAGACGGAGAACTACTTCTGATCTACCGCAGCGACGAGGAACACTGGGAAGTACCCGGCGGCAAAGTCGAAGAAAATGAATCACCGACCCAGGCAGCAGTAAGAGAGGCAGAAGAAGAGATAGGCGTCGAAGTCGAGCTTGAAAAACCGTTTTACACGGGAGAATTCATGAAGGACGGCGAAATGTTTCTATGGCACGGATACATAGTCTCGACGGATGAAGAACCATCTCTGGAGGAGGAAAAGTTTTCGGACCTGGAATGGATAGATGAAGAAAGGCTTGATGAACTGGATTTGGCGCCGAACCTGAGGCAGATCGAGCCAGCGCTTCGAAAAGTACTCGGTTGAACGGTATCTTTTAAGATCTGAGTACATCATTCTTGAAATACATGCTAGAGTTCCTGCATAGAAAGGAAGTAGACCAGATATACCTGTACGAATTCCTTCAACGATTCGTAGTATCTCTAATAGGGATTTTCATACCGATACAGATAGTATCCGCAGGACTCTCATACAATATAGCTTTTATCTACCTCATAGTCATGGGCATAGTTTTCACTTTGAGTGTGATACCGGTCTCCTTCCTGATATCCAAGATAGGATTCAAACACGGCTTGATAGCAAGCTATCTATTCTATATACCGGCTTTCATGCTTTTGCGTTTCCTTGAACTGACGCCTACTGTTGCGGTAGGTGTAGGAGTAGTTTACGCTATCGCACAGAGCCTTCACTGGCTTTCACTTAACTCGGAGTTCGCAGTGGATTCAAGCGACGGTGAGAGAAGCGATGAGTCTGGAAAGATGATAGGCTTACCGCGGCTAGCCGGCACTATCGCTCCGGTTACAGGCGGAGTTATCATGGCGACCTTCGGCTTCCCGATGCTTGTAACAGTGGCACTGGTCTTCCTAGGGCTTTCTATAATCCCTCTTTTGATGAGTGGCGATCACCGTGATCCTATGGATTACAGTGTAAAGGATATCTGGGATAAAGAGCACAGAAGATTCGCAGGACTTTTCGTTCTCCGTGGAGCAGATATAGGTACAGCAGTCTACCTCTTCCCATTGTATGTTTTCCTTGTAATCGGAGGAGAAGTCAGCGCCGGAGGAGCAAGAACAGTTGAAGGAATCGGAGCAGTACTAATGGCCCTGGTAACAGGTAAACTTTCCGATAAGTTTGGCAGATTGAAGATGATTGTGGCAGGATTGCTGGCTATAACTGTAGCACACTTCTCAAGGACCTTGATATCATCAGGAACACATGTAGTAATGCTTTCACTGTTCGCAGGACTCGCATTCATGGTTTACTATGTACCTCTCTACTCGATATATGCTGATATAGCAGAAGATGAAGATATACTTGAGTTCTACGCACTGCGTGACTTCTTCCTGAACATTGGAAAGCTTATGGCTTACCTCGTAGCGTTCGCAGCCTCCATGTACTTTGGATCATTCAAACAGGGCATAGCTACAGCATTCGTCTACACAGGTCTATGTACACTGGCCTTGGTTGGTTATAGTCAGTGGCTGAAAGAAGAAGATGAATGAAAGAAGAGGGTAAAAAGAGGAGCTGTTACTGGTTGAATTGGTTTGAGATGTTTACATCCTGTTTCTCTTCCTCTGTGGCTTCGAAAAGCTCCTTGTCACTGTATCCCATCATGTTCGCCATGAGGTTGTACGGGATCTGGTGGATGCGTGTGTTGTAGGTGTTGACTGACTGGTTGTAGAACTCTCTTCGGTCAGCGATCTGATCCTCGATATCAGATACTCTTTGCTGAAGCTGCTGGAACTGTTCGCTGGATTTCAGGTTCGGGTAGTCCTCTGCTACTGCGAAGAAGTTTCCAAGCGCTCCACGCATCTGTTTGTCGGCTTCTGCCTTGGCTTGTGGGCTTGAGGCTTTCTGAGCCTTGTTTCTGGCCTGTGTTATCTCGTTCATTACTTCCTGTTCGTAGTCCATGTACTCCTGTGCGGCGTCTACCAGTTTGGGTATCTCGTCGCTTCTCTGTTTCAACAGTACATCGATGTTGCTCCATGCCTCGTTGATATCTTTTCTGAGTCTTACCAGGCCGTTGTACATCATTACAAGGTAGCCTATGAGTCCGAAGAAGATTACTCCTCCGGTTAGAAGTATCAGAAGTGTTGTTCCTTCTACCATATCTAGAATACCTGTTTAGCCGCTTTTAAATTTACAGTATGCCCATCATTCCTGCCATCAACATGTATCCAAGTGGTATAAGGATGATTCCTCCGAGAAGCATGGCCTTGTAGGTCCAGCCCCACCGGTTTCTAAGGTACTCTTCCGTCTTATCGGTAACATAGAACATCGGAGCCTGTCCTTCCTTGATGACAGGGTAGTTGGTTCCGTCCTGTCTGCGTTCCTCTTCCGCGTAACCGAAGACATAAAGGTGGTCGCCTGGCTGGATATAGTACTCCGTAAATCTTCTGTCGTTATCGAAGATTGTAAGCATCTCGTTGTTTCCTTCCTTAACATTTTCGTTTTGATCGATGAAGTTCTGGATATGCTGCGGCGGTTCTTCTCCTCCATCAAGCTTTTCTTGGTAGTCTTCATCCGGTAGCTCTATTTCTGCCTCGCTTACCTCTAAGACTGCTGCGCCTGTTCCGTCGTCTATTCCGATTGGTTCGCTGGTTTTTCCGCTGTCGATAGTTTCCCAGTGGCTGTCATCTCCGTCACTCTGGTATTCTTCGACTTTGTATTCGTAGTATACGCATTCTGTGTTGGTTATCGGTGTCTGGAATTTCTTTGATACGACTCCTGCGTCTCCTTTGACTTCTACTGTTCCCATGGACATGGATCGTATCTTCTGTGTTGGCGTATCTCTTACAAGTTGTAGTCTGCGGAATCTTCCGAATCCCCAGTTGAATAGTCCTACTCCTCCGATGAAGACAAGTGTTGAGAACAGGAAGTTTTCTACTGCGTCTTCTCCGCCCGGTAGTTCTCCGAGCAGAACTGTGGATGCGATTCCGATTATGACAAGGGCTGCGCTGGCTCCGTATCTTAATGTACCCATGCTTCGTGATTTAGAGCCGTGCTTAAAATAATTTCAGGGTCAAAAAACCGTGTTCTGAATACTGAAGAGAAAAATTTGAGAATAGAAAAAGAGAGATAGGGGGGGTGGATCGGTTTTTACGCGATCTTGTGTTCGGCGACTTCGTCTGCGTAGTCGACATGTGTGAGGAAGATTGTCCGGCAGCAGTACTTGTCAACATTTAGGTCGTCAAGCACTTCACCTTTCTCTTCGCCGTCTTCTTCTACTCGTTCCTGGTATTCCTCCCATTTGTCGCCGATTACCTGGCCGCAGCTCATGCAGCGTACTGGAAATTCCATAGTTGTTTTTTACCTGTAGGACTTCTGCTGTTTGTGTCGAGCTCCTTTGCTCGACTGGCTTGGTTTTCTGGTCTCGGTTCTTCGAGGGTCTTCGACCATCATGTTTCGGTCGTATTCCCTGAACTCTCTTTCCAGGTCGTCGCTTCCTGTCCATTCTACCAGTGCACGGGCTACTGCCATTCTCATGGCTTCTGCCTGTCCCTGTACTCCGCCGCCGTTGGCGTTGACCTCGATTGTGAGGTCTCCGTAGATTTCTTCTCCGGCGATGGTTAATGGTTCTTTGACTCGGTTCTGAACCATTTCTTCCTGTACATGGAGGGGTCGGGAGTTGATTCTTAGTTCTCCGTCTCCTTCTGTGATGGTTGCTCGTGCTTTGGCTGTCTTTCTTTTACCTGATGCGTGTGCTGCTTCGTCGCTCATTTTTAGTTCTGTTCACCTCTGAAATCGGAACCGATGTGCTCTGAGATTTCGGTCAGGGAGACATAGTTCCTGTTCTTCAGGTCTTTGCCTTCCTTGACTTCTACCTCTTCTACTTCGTCGAATCTGTCCGGTACCTGTAGGTATGCTCGGACATTCGATCTGAGTTCTCTTCCGTCCGGTCCGTCAGGAAGCATGTTCTTGACTGTACGCTTCAGGATCTTGTCCGGACGCTTCTGGAAGTAAGGTCCGCGGTCTCTTCTTCCACGGTCAAACTTCTGTTTGTAGTCTGCTAGTACTTTTTCTTTTTCTCCTGATACGACTGCGTCTTCGCTGTTGACGATGTGTACTTCTTCGCCGTCTTTTACTCTTCTTGCTACTTCTGATGCGAGTCGTCCCAGGATCTTGTTTTCTGCGTTGATTACTGTTGCGCTCATTTTACGATTTTCACCTCTGAACCTTCAGGGTTTTCGTCCAGTAGGTCACGGATGAACTTGAACTCTCCGTTTTCGTTTATCTTGTTTTTAGCTCCTGTGGAAGCTTTGAAAGCTGCAACTTCAACCTCTTTGCTCAGGATACCTGAGCCGAGTACCTTTCCTGGTACTACTACCGTGTCGCCTTCTTCTGTCACTCTCTCGATATCTGAGATGTTGACTTCAGGTCTTTGACGGTTTACTTTTCCAAGGTTTTCAGCTACATCTTTCCAGATGTTTGCGTCCTGCTGTTCGAGTGTTTCGATAGTCTCACGCAGGACAGGGTTCGTAGGGTCTGCTTTTTTATCCATGAAAAATTTTACACCTCGCGGCCTTGAAACGCCACTTGTCGGTACAATTGAAGATAAACCTGAAAATTTATAAATCAGGTTTTCCTGTTTGTTGGTTCGATACGGTCAAGGAAGAAACTGTTTTGCCGGCCTTCCTCTGCTTCATAGTAGAACTGAAGTTTCATGGTTTGATTCAGTTCAAATTTTGCCTCCTGTTCCCGGAATAGTTTTCGCAGACTGTACAGGTTGGTCTCATTCTGTTTGAAGTCTTTTCTTTCTGTGAAATCTATCTTAATCACTCCGTCCTTGCTTGTTGTGGAACTGTTTGCTGGAAGCACTCTGATCCCTGTTGAAGTTCTGGAGAGATTGTTGAACCTGGCTTCTACAGCTATGTATTCCGTAAGGTTGAACTCCTGGGCAAGGTAGTACCCCATATCTCTGCTTAACTTGGTTCTAGGGAATCTTTCGATCTCTACTCCTTTCATGTTCTTGTTGAATCTCAGGTCTGTGAAGGTCCCGGTGAAAAGTTCTTTCCATCCTGGCGGCTTTCCTCCGAATGAAACCAGTTCTGTATTTCTGATCGTGCTGTTCTCTATTTTCACCTGGTTGTACAGGGTTTTCTCAGCTGTCTGACCGGTTTTCAAGTCTTCCATAAGAACTGTGAACCGGTCTTCTTCCGCTGCTATGTAGGTGTAGTTGTGTGGACTTAATGTAACGCTCGTATTTTCGCTAGGACCTATCGAGGTCTTATTGTCCATGAAGAGTCTGTGAGGTCCTTTTGCCGTCGGTTCGATTATGTAGAAGCGAGGTTCTATACTGTTCTCCTCGTTATTTGTGATGTTGAGAGTGATTTCCTCGTATCCTGCGCCGTCTGTTAACTCTCCTTTCGAATCTAACTCTATCTCTGTGTTTAAACTTACATCAAACATCTGATAGAATCCTATAAACCCTGTCAGGAATACAGAGAATACGATTAACGCCTTAAGTCTTCTTTTATCCAAAATTCTACCACTTCAGTTTATCCAGGTCAGGTGAGACCAGTTTTTCATTTTTAGCGAGATAAACTATCACCATTATCGGTATCATAACCAGCAAGTATTTTCCAGCGGATCTGTAATTAAACCAGAGGATCAGTGACGGCATTATCCATGCGATCCATTTTAGTTCATCGAAGTAAAGCCAGTAAAACGCCATTGAACAGACGATGAATAGCAGCATCACTGCTGTGAAGAAACTGTTTGGAAGATAGCTCAGGGACAGGCTTAGCTGTGAAAGACCTACTCCTAACTGGATCAAGGTTCCTTCCGAGGAAAGCGGCGTGAAGACTCCCTGAAGCCATGAAATAGGGTTATCCAGGAGGAAAGGCAGATTTGGAAGTAGAAACACTGTTCCTACAACTCCGAACTGTTTGAAATTCTGTATAACTCCTTCTCTAAGTGTATCGTTTTCTTTTAGTATCCATATTGCGAGGAAGGGGGCGGTAAACCATGGTATCTGTTTGAAAGCGTAGGAGATACCCAGGAAAATAAGTGAAAGATATCTTTTTGGTTGCCAGAACCAGATAGCTAGGAGAAGCATTGAAAGCCATGTAAATTCTACTCCGGAGAACTGAAGACCGTTCACGAAGAAATGAAAGGTCAGTCCTCCTAAAAGGCTGTATTCAGGGTCTGCTGCCAGGACGAAGATAAGTCCGGATAGCAAGACGAAAAGCGAAGTAGTGAAAAACAGGTTAGTGTAGCCTAAAGCGACCTGTGGAACAAGGTAAAGAAAGGAAAGAGAGGGATAAGACAAGTTGCTTACATATCCTCCGTTCATCAACGGGGTTCCTTCTTCCACATCCTCAAAATTGTCTATAGAAGGCAGCATTGAATGATTGTACGGGTTTTCACCTTGAAGCGTTAGATTGGCCGAGTAAACACTGAAGGCTCCGATATCTGCTTCAGCTCCGGTCCTTAAATCATCTGCTGAAACACTGAATATCATCACTATGATCAGGAAGATCACTGATACAATCTTCAGATATTTTTTCTTGTCGATATCTGAGAGAATCAGCACCGCGGCGCTGAAGACCAGACCGAAACTTATCCAGTTCAGGATGAGTGCTGTTGTATCACCTATCGCATACTGGGCGTTCCTTACAGTTCCCGCGACCAGATACAGGCTCATGATCACAAGCAGGATATCAGCAACATCCAGAGGATTCTCAACATAATCTCTTACCGGATATCTCTCCTTCAGTTCCTCGTAGTCAAAATCCATGGTTAACTATTTGTCCTTCTAACTGTTTATAGATTTACTCCGGGTTGTAGAACCGGTACTGATTGATTTGAATCCAGTGGAAATCCTTCTGATGTGATCTAAAAGCTAGTTCATATACAGTCTCTTCGCTCCTGGTGGAACCGAACTCTTCTGTAAGATTGACTTTCCTCTCGAAATACTGGGTGCCGTTACGGTTATCCAAACTGATATCGAACTCTTTATCATTTACAACTGCCTTAAGTTCCGTCTCCTCTCCGAGACCTTCGTATTTACCGGAAACAACTAATCTTTCGTTTAATCTGTAATTATCCCTGTATGTGAAACCACAGACATTACTGCAGTTCCTGAAAGAGGCATTCAAACCTTTGTTCACCATACTCATGTTGTAGTCGCCGTTACCGTAGATGGAGCCGGTCCAGTGAGACCTATAACCGCTCGTTTTGACAAAATAAGGGTTTTTCTCTGAAAGGTACTCGTTATCGAAGCTTACTATCCTTGAATCGAATCTCCCTGTTTCTCTATCCTTTATAATCAGCATGTAGTCTCCTGCAGGAGGTATCAAACCTCTTTTCTCATCCAGGAAGCCTGTGATATTTGATTTTTCTCCTTGAGCTAGAACGGTGCTATTTGTCTGTAATTTGACTTCTCCTCGCTGTCTGGGACCGACAGCATACAAAACAGGTTCAAGAGAACTGTTCTCGCTGTTCTCTACAGAGTAAGTAAAACCTTCGTACATAGAGCTATCGTTAGCAGTAATTTTATCGACCATTTCTATTTCTGCATCAATTTCAGAGCTGAAAAAACCATATAAAGCAGCTGTTGCTACTAGAAAGAATACTGCTATCCCTATACCTGCCTTACCTCTGCTCGGAGAAATCTCCCGCACGACTAAGTATTAGGTTCTCTCAGGTTTAAACAGTAACCTCTCAAATGTACTCTGTCCTGAATCTAGAAGGTTACTCCCAGTACCGGTTTTTCCTGATTTTCAGGCTTGGAACATAGTGTAGAAAGTTGACTGCTTCTTTCCAGTCCAGGCTGCTGGAACCATTCAGTCTTCCCTGGAAAGTGTAGCCTACTTCCTCGACCTCTCCTTCTACATCCGCTAGTATTTCCAGAAGTATTTTGAATCCTTTCGGGTTCAAACGGTCCAGGTCGACTTTGTCGAGGTTGACTGCGAAGAATCCGCTCATAGGGTCGGATACCTGTCTAGCGTCCCTTATCCAGGTCTTCGAGTATGTTTTTCCAAACAAGCTGATCAGTTTCCGTTTCGGTGTCCATTCCTCGACCTCTCCATCTTCACTGTGTCGAGTTCCTACTGCCAGATCTGAGTCTCCCAGTTTTTCCACCAGTTCGCTTACTCTGTGTGTAGGGTGCTGCATGTCTCCGTCCATAACCACGGCCCGGTTCCATGTCGCATGTTTGAAACCGGTTAGAACACTTCCTGCCAGGTCCATATCCTCTCTGACCAAGGTGTGAACCTCCTCACAGTGACTCTCCAAAGCCCGGAGTTCCTCAACTGTGCCATCGCTGCTTCCGCCGTCAACGAAAATCACTTCGAAGTCATGGCTCAGTTCTCTCTCCAAACCCTCATACAGGTTAGAGACATTACCGGACTCATTCAAAACAGGTACAACAATAGAGACACTCATGTTATAGAGAAAAATGGGGGAAACTGGTTGAAAAAGGAATAAGGTCGCTGGTAGAGGCTAGGTTTCTATATCTACCTGGCTTTTTTCTATCCCTTTCTGAAGTGATGCGATGTTTTTGACAGCTTCTTCGGTGTTTTCACCGGCTATTATCAGGGCATTGTATTCTTCGTTTTTCAGAGCTGAGGCATCTAACCTTGGGTTGACTTGTTCCAGTTTCTCTGCCAGTTCGTTGACTGATGTGCTGCCGTGGATTACATATCCGTCATTTACCGATGTCTCCAGCTGAGCGGTCTCCTCTTCCTGATTGATATCCTCGATCTGTACTTCTAGGTCTCTGTAGCTCAGTGTTTCGTCCTCGCTGTATGCCTGGTCGTGTTTGATTTCCCCTTGTTCTCTGACTGTCAGGTAGGCTGCGTTTTCTCCGTCTGTATCTGTCAGCTGTACTTTGTAGTCGTTGATCTCTACTTCTTCGGTTACCTGTACGGTTTCGCAGTCTCTTCTTTGAAGATTGAGGATCTCCAACTGTTCCAGATCTGTTTGTTCCGGCTGTAACAATAGTTCTTCTTTTATACATGGGTTTTCGGTGCTTGGTTCGGCAGAACTTGTCTCTGCTTGTTCGAGGTCCTTCAAGCCTTTTTCCAGAGTTCCGTAGTTTGTCTGTGCTGAGGCTCCGGGAACTGTGATGAGTGTGGCGCCAATCAGCATTACGGATCCGGTCAGGCCTTTAAGGACTAGGCTGTCGTTTTCCATAACGAAGTTTTTCACCCTGTTGGGTATAGAAATCTTTGTGTAGTTGTCAATAAAAAACAGTGGTTACCTGTTAGACAGTTACCGAACAGAAAAAATTGTTATTGGCCGTACATCCGTGGCTGCGGCATATCAACGGTGTCAAGCGGGTTCAGGTCGTAACGGGCTTCCAGGTAGTCCATCATCTCCATCCCGTCGATCTTCTTATCGAACTTCTCAAGGATGCTGCGATACATGCTCTCCGCCTTCCTGTAATTGGTCAGGAACTCCTGTTCCAACTCTCTGTCCGCATCCTGATCAAGATGGTAATCAGTATGACTTCCTTCACCGAAGAAATCGTCCTCACCAATCTCCCGCTCGATCCTTCTTGCCTCCTCCAGTTCATCTGTGAAGTCCTCTAAAGCAGCAGGTACATCATCTATCATGAAGTCGACCAGTTCCTCGTCAAGCTCCTCACCTTCTTCTCCATTACGATCTTTCCGTCTTCTCTCCACAGCTCTTCCGTACAACCTGTTAAGTGTGTCTTCGACGGATTCAGCCAGTCTTCTCAGGTGTTCTCCCTGGCCTGGTCTGATGTTCATCCATGGTGCGCCACTGAAATCGTAGGTATCCGGTATCTCCGGTTCCGGTAATCGAGGGTCTTCAGCCATAACGCAGTGACTCCTCCTTCACTTCCTCTATGGTTTCATCCAGGTCTTCGTGGTACTGACGCAGTATGTCTCTCATACCGATTACACGCAGCCGGTCATCGTCCTTCCACGGTCTTATCTCGTACTCGTGCCTGTCAATTTTATACGCTGCTTCCCTCTGTGAAAGATAAGCGTCGACTTCCTCAGTTGATACAGTGCCTTCTCCATGAAGACTGTTTACCACTTCTGCGATCTGAGGTGTCGCCAGTTTGTTCGCTAATCCGTCGACATAGTCTTCTAATGCTGGTACTTCGTCTTCAGCGATGTATTTTCCGTCTATATCCTCTGAAAGATAACTGGGTTCGACTTCACTGTTTCTGAACCTTACCTGTTCCTCCCTGCCTTCCTCCGGTACGGCTTCGATATCATTTCTTTCCAGCAGTTCGACTATCTCCCCTCTCTCCAGGTCTGTCTCCTTAGCAATCTCACTGGGATTCCTCCACTTCTCTAAGAACCGGTGGAGTACATTTTGCTCGTCGACCTGTTCACTCATTACAATGTACTAAACCACAACCAAAATTTATCAGTCTGATGTAACAACAAAAAGGTACTCTGGTTTACAAGCTAAGAGTAATAGAATAGAAAGAGAAGAAGAGAGAGAGAGGAAAAGTTTATTCCTCTACAAGTTCGCCGGTCTCACTGTCGATAACGGCCTGAGACTTACCTTCCAAGTCCTCAAGGTTCTCATCATAATCAGCAAGGAAGTTACCTGCTGCCGTAGTGTCCTCAGCGGTCTGACCAGCAACAACCAGTGCATCATAACCATCAGTGAAGGCATCCGAAACCATCTGAAGCAGTCCCTCACCTTCAGTATACTCATCACCGGTCCAGGAATCACCCTGTTCAGCTAGGTCCTCTGTGAGATCGTTCACATCAGGACCACCGACTAGAATTAGGTCTTGGCTGGTACTTGCTTCGCTGTCAAGTACACCTACTTCAGATGTACCCTGAGGTTCAATCAGGTTGTAAGAACTGTCACCTGACTGGCTTGTGGAAACCTCTCCAACAGCATGACTAGCATAACGCTGATTCTCTGGGTAACTGAAGCTTGCAGAACCTTCAGGCTCGAAATCAACCTGAGTACCGTAGTTACTGATTGTGGTGGTTTCGGAAGTGGTTGAACTGATGCCGTTGTTTGAATCAAGACTGTCCACTTGATTACTTCCATCGTAACCGACTTGCAGGTTATCAAAGCTACCGCTTCCTTCTTTCACATCAATAGCTGAGTTGCCTGAGTCATAACGGATTTCTGCTCCTAGCTGAGTGTCAAGAGTCTTATCCGAACTGCTTAGAGTGAAGTCTTCTTCACCGTTTCCACCAGTACTATCGAAGCTTGTAGTGAAAGAGAATCCATAACCTGTATCATGAGTGGTTGAACTATCTCCTACGCTGACAGTTTGCTCAAATGTTTCGTATGAAACTGTCACCTCATCAGCGGAATCATCAAACTGCACTCTTACAGGATGTCCGCTTACATCAGTGTAGAGATCCTTATCTCCAGAACCATCTTCTAGGATGCCTCCAGAAATACTGCCGGTAATGACTGTGTCGGTTCCGGCTTGGTAGACACTATCGCCATCATCATCTACAATTGCGTCTCCGTCCACATAGGCGTTGTCTTCATCGTCACTGGTGTGCTTAATATTGGTTCCGAAGTTGTGTAGTGTTTTTCCGCTTAGAGCAACCTGGTTATTTCCAGTGGTTATCTGGTTAACTTCAAGGATGTCTTGGCTGCCATCGTATGCATTGCTTCCGACATACATTGTCTTTCCAGCTGTGAAAGATTGCTGGCTGTTGGAAAATCCGCCTGAGACAATCACTGTGTCAGTTCCTGAGGCATCCAAATTTGTATCGCTACTTCTTATGATGGCTTCGGATCCAACATCTAATGAGGTATCTCCGGTATTCTCGAGATAATACTCATCTAGTTGATTTAATGACACTCCTACATCAGCACCTGTTGATGTCACTCCGCTTCCAGCGGAGTATGTCTGAGTTGAGAAAATCGTCGCTCTTACATCTGTTGCGGCGATTGAACCACTTCCGTCATGATCGACATAGATTGCCTTATCGGCAGAATAACCTCCGCTTTCATCAACATCCCAGTAGGAAAGTTGCGCAGATCCTAGATTCCCGTCGAAATTGTTGGCAGGACCATAGCTACCGGAGGTAATGTCGTAATCTACAGCTTCAAATGTTGCTCCTTGCGAACTTTGATCTGTTCCAAAGTCTAGTATTACGCTATCTCCAGAGCCGTAAGAACCATCATCTCCTCCGGCAGTATCATAATCAATATTGTTGAGGGTGGCGGTGCCGTCGAAATTTACACCGCTGGAGGTTGCTACATATGGACTATTGCCTTCAGGGAAGACAATATCTCCGGATGAGATGCCTGAACTCGAGTCTGTATCGTATACAAGTTCGTCTCCATCACTGTATGAACCGGTGGTAGATCCATCTGCATCTACATAATGCCATGAGCCAGTCAGAGAACTCAAAGTAAATCCTGTATCAAAGTCGGCTGAACTGACTTGTGCAGGTCCTGTTCCTGCTAAGTTTCGGTTTATGTCACCTGTAGAGCCTCCTGATGAAGTTGATGCTACTGTGATTGAAGTTTCTCTTGTAGCAGTGCTATCAACTGTTGATGCAGAAGTAGAGTAGATTGGTTCTAGTGCGTTTCCTGAGCCGTCTCCAGTGTATTGACTGTCAGCCTCTGTGTCTACATATTTTACAGAGGAACCGATGGCTGAAAGGACGCCACTACTTCCGCCTTTCTCTATCTCACCTGGATTCAATTGATTGTCACCACTGTCTACAATTGCCTGGTTTCCATCGAATCCTGACGAGCTGGCGATATAATATTCAGAAGCTGAAAAATCAGATATGGTAGAACTTCCTAAGTTTGAGTTTCCTACCTCCCTAGTTGCCTTTAGAACATCGTCTTCGTCTTCGTATGTTCCAACATTAGTTCCATCATCTACGAACATGGTAGGACTAGTTGTTGATCCATCATTGAAGTTATAGAGTGTGCTCGTAGCTCCTGCTACCAAATTCCGGATGTCTAGACTCTGGTCGAATCCTTCTTTGTCTGTGTATTCGACGGTGTAGTCTTCGCTGAATGTGATTTCTTCTGTTGCTTCGTTGGTTAGTCCGGTGTTTGCAAGTGTGAAGTAGCCTTGTGGTCCTTGGAAGCTGTCTCCTGCCTCTAGGGCTTCGACTTCGTCTTCGTTCAGGTTGTCACTGTTTTTGTCGACTGCTGCTACCTGGTTGGATAGGCTGATCTTGGAGATTTTTCCACTCTGGAATGTTAGACTGGTTTTGTAGTCTGGTGTGATTTCGCTGTCTTCTCCGTCTACAAGTGTGTATTCGCTGTAGGTGGATGTTACATCTATGTAGTCTCTCTGGCTTCCGAAGAACACGCTGTCTGCTGTTACTTCGAATTTTCCGTTGTCTACCGTTGTTGTGTTGCCTGTTCCGAGCCCTGTTGATTTCAGTTCATCTCCGTCTTTACTGATTGATACATAGATTTCGCTGTTAGACTGGTCCTTGTCGACTACTTCTACTGTGTATGGTCCGTGTGTGTAGCTGTCTCCAACTTCTAATCCGTTCTGGTCTTGGTTGCTTCCTAGGTCTACTTCTCCTGCTCCTGTGTCGATCCCTGTTACCTCGTATTCTTCTCCGAGAAGTGTGATTGTTTCGTCTGTGTCGAAGCTTGGACTGTAGCTTACCGAATAACTTACCGTGTTGGAGCTTACTGTGGTTTCTACTGTATCGTTTACTGCGATGGTGTTGACTCCGGTGTTGGTTACATCTATATTTTCTACGATGTAGTGGTCTGTGTCGTCATCCGCTGTTACGACTTCTCTGACTAGGTTGCTGTAGTCTGATTTATCGATTGAAAGGCTGGAAAGGCTTCCACGGATAGCCACATCTTTGCTAACCCCGTTTACACTGGTGGTTTCTCCTGAGCCTTCAACGGTCTGTGTAGTATTGCTGTACGCGTCGTTTCCAAGTGTTGTCGCGATATCTATAGCTGATACAACATCGGATGTTTTTGCGTCTTCTCCTACTACGATGCTAGAGCTTAGTGCTCCGTCATCGTCTACGAAAGGTTGTGGTAGGTCTCCAAGGTTTTGAGCTGCTGCACCGGAAGCCAGGAGCGTTACTCCAAGCAAGCCGGCAGAAAACTTCTTCGAAAGCTTGCGGATCTTTTTCATAGTTAAACAATTAGAAATAATGAGTCGGTCCCGTATAAAATGTACGCCCGGTAAATTCGGAGCCTGTAGAATATGTGTCGTTAAGCTGGTTTTACCTGTTTATTCCGAAGTTACCTTTCTCGTTTTCCAGCTCTCTTCTTAGGTTCTCGATTATCTGTTCGGCCCGGTCGTAGTTTTCGTTCTCCACTGCAAGTTCTGCCTGACCGATCTTTCTTCTTGCATCGCTTCTGACGCTGTCGTCGTAGTGGTGTGCTCTCAGCAGTCTTGCGACTTCATCCATCTTGTCAGCGATCTCTGATTCACGGCTGTCTCCGAACATTGCTGCGATGCTGTCTTTCTTCATGACGATTACTGCTGTGAAGGCTAGAACAGCCAGTACTGCTGCTACTTCTTTCACCGGTAGTCCTGATGAGCTTTCTGTAGTATCTGAACTCATTCTCTGTGCTTCTTCTGCAAGTATCTCTGCTCGACTGTAGTCGCCTTCCTCGTATGCGTCCTGTGCTCTTTCAAGTAGTTCATTGGCTTCTGTTTCTTCCTCTACTGTCTGGTTTGCCTGTTCGATGGTTTCCTCTGCTGTTTCTCTCGGTGACTGTTCACAGTTCTCTGTACATTCTTCTTCCTGATCTCTTGTTCCGCTTGAAGTTGCTGCGAAGTATCCTGGCGGATCTATTATGGTTTCGAAACGGTAGCTGGTATCTGTTTCACCTACAAGTACTGTGCTAAGTTCCTGCCAGCCCCCTGCGTTGAAGCTCTGGATCATCATCTGTGAAGGGTATATACTGTTCTGTTCCAGCCGTGTTTTCGACTGTTTGAAAGTTGTTGCGATACTGCTGATCTCTGATGTATCCGCACCATTTATCTGGATCCTGTAGTATGTGAGAGCTGAGTCAACAGCTGATACCTCTGTAGGAGCTGCTCTACCCAGATTAGTTACCTCTACTGAGAAGTTAGATGCACCCTGATTTTTAGACACTGTTAGTCTTTCTACTCCTGTCGCACCTGATTCCTGTAGATCGATTTCAACCTCTGAACTGTTATCTGCATAATTTACATCTGCTGTAACCGTGTTTCCTGAATCTGTTACATCCACAGTTAGTTCCTGATCTGATGTACTTCCTCCTGTTGTAGGTACTCCGCCTCCAGCGAAAGAGCCCCCGCCTCCGGACCCACCTCCGGTTGAACCTGAACTTACCTGTATATTCTGCGTTGTGGTATCTGTGTTACCTACCAGATCTGTCACTGTCAGTTCAACTGTTTTCTCACCTGTACTTGAGAAAGAGACGGAAGGTGTTTCTCCCTGTGCACCGGAAACACTCCAGTCGTAATTCAGTATCTGTGTATCGTCGCTGGAACCTGAAGCATCAAGCTCCACTGATTCGCCTGTAGTAACTGTGCCAGGTACCGAGAATGAGGCTGTCGGGTTTTCGCTGTCTGATCCGGTGAGGTCTTTTTCTGTGCTGTTTCCGCTGTAGTATGTTGATTCTCCTACCTCCTCGTTACCGGTTCGGAAGGTGATTGTGTCGCCGGATCCGCCGCCACATACTACGAATCGGTCGTCCTGGTCTGCGTATGTTCCCTGTGATACTGAGGTCTGTACGCTTACCTTTTCTCCGTCTATGTATGCGGATACTTCTGTTCCCTGTGGTGCTGGTTCTCCGTTTATCGTGAGGTCTCCTCTGAAGTCATGTGGTATGGAGGGTGCTCCTGATGAGTCTGAGGATGAAAGGCAGTCGCTGGCAGCCCCTAGAGAGGGTAAAGCCAGTAGTACTAGTGCCAGCGCTGCTATTTTCTTCATCTTTATCATCCTAGTTCTTCTTCAGTGTTCATCCCTGCCAGTGTGTCGTCGTTCTCCATGAAGACCCAGTAACCTTCGTATGGGTACATTCCGTAGGTTTCACTGTTGTCAAGGTTGGATGTGAATACGCTCCAGTCTGCCTCGTTTCCTGAAGGGGATATAACGGTTGAGTATCCTGTGTCTTCCTTTGTGATTCCGCTTACTGAGTTCAGGAAGTATTCTGAGGCCATGTAGGTGCTTTTCGGTCTGTCTATTCCTGCGTTGACTGCTAGTCCTACAAGGTTCCATCCCTGGTCCAGTTCTCTGACTGCTGGTCTTACTGCTGTGTTTCCTCTCTTGCTCTGCCATTTGAAACCGATTCCGTCGGTCTCTGAGGCCTTGATGTAGTAGGCTTCCAGTGGTTTGAGGTTGTGGCTGTCTTCAAGCTGTTCCCAGTTCTCGTTCTCTACATCATATCTGTAGGCGATCGAACTGTTCATACCGTTTCCGTACTGCTTGAGTTCTCCCCATTCTGATTCGTAAAGTCTTCTAGGTGTTGATATCAGGTTCCATCCTGGCTGCATCGCCATGGTTTGATCCATGGTTTCGGATGTTTTCTGTGATCCGAGTAGCCATGGCCGTGCCATCGGAAGTGCTCCGCTGTAACTGTCTCTGATCAGGATGTCTCCTCTCTCGTACTCTGATACCTGTCCGTCGTAAAGGTTCTTGACGAACGGTGTAGGTCCTGCGCCTGATCCCCACCAGTTGTCCTCAAGGTTTCCGGTTGAGCTGACCAGTCCTACTCCGTAGTAACTGTTTCCTGCTATATCAGTCATTGAGACATTTACATGTGAGCTATCTGCTATGAGTGCTGCACGATTTCTTTCGATATCTGAATCTGTCAGCTTCATATCCGAGTACTGTCTTGCTGATGTCGCGAAGTTGTTGCTGTAGGAACTCATGTTCTCCACTCTGATATCTGTCTGCATCACCGATATACCGATGTAGTTGTCTCTGAACTCAGAATCCATCACTTTAACCTGATAACTGTCCGTGGCGGTTATGCTTGGTGCTTCTTCTGTTCCGATTGCTTCTCTGAGTTCGCTTGGCGAGCTGTACTGGCTTGCTTTCTCTCTGATTGTTTCTATCCGTTCGCCTACGCTTTCTACTGCGTTCACTGTTTCCCGTGCGTCGATAGCTGATGATGCTGTGAACTGCTGGAAGTCGCTGGTGTCAGGTGTGGAGTATACTCCGTAAGAGTTGTTGTAGAATCTGCTGTCTTTCACTACTGCTTCTACTCCTGGTGTGGTGAGGACTGCTCCTCCGTACTGACTGGATCCAAGGTTTCTGAATGTCACATCTTTGACTGTCAACGGTGTGTCATCTGTGCTGTCCTGTGTGTAAAGTACTCCGGCTGCTGCTCCAACTATCTCCAGGTTCTTGATCGTTACTGGTTCGGCGTTTACATCCATGACCAGGTGCTGTGCTCTTCCTGAGATGGTTACATCTCCCTGTCCCTTGATGGTGACTGCTTTGTCGATTGTAAGCGGTAATGTGTCTTTGATCCCGGTGTAGGTGTCTTTGACTATGATTGTGTCTCCGGAGTTCGCGTTGTTCACTGCTTTCTGGATCGAGCTGTATGACTTGTCCGTACCTGAGATAACCACTGAGTCGCTGTTCGCTGTGATCAGGTCTGTGGTCTTGCTGACTTCTCCGCTTGGAATCGATTCGTATGCGTTCATCCCTGGGAAGGAGAATGTGTATGTGTAGTTGTCTCCGCTGTTTGGAAGTGTTACGGTTTCCTCGAATGTCCCTGCGATTCCGTATCCTTCGTTAGCGTCCTGTGTTGAAAGTACTCTTCTTGGCTGGTCTGTGTTGCCGTCCTTGAATACCTTCAGGCCTTGACAGTTTGAGTCTCTTACCTGGCAGATTCCCTGGTAGACTGCGTCTGTTCCGCTTCCTGCGTCTTCAGGTCCTTTCAGTTCAAATCCGACATTCTTAGGTTCGACGACTGCGTCCTCAACAATCATTGTATGTGAGTTGCCTGAGTCGTCCTCAACAACCATCTTGACATCGACTTTTTCGTAACCGTTCTTAGGGATGCTTCCCTGTAATTGGAAGTTGTCTTCTACTTCATTTGCCAGTCTCCAACTGCTTTTGTTCCCTGAGCTACGGTATCGGTAGTAAACTGCTAAGTTTGTACCTGGATTGTTGTCTCCTCCTGTTATATCGAAGTCGACTGAATTACCTGAGAACTTGACAGGCATATTGATGTCGGAGAAGTATGGTGGTACTCTGTCGGAGCCTTTGGTGATATCGTAATGGGTTTCGATTCTGCTCCATGCCGGCATGTCCTCTATCATCGACATCTCCAGTTCGATTCTGTAGTCGGTGTTGTCCTTCAGGTTTCTGGTTATTCCATACCAGTAGAAGCTGTCCCTCTGATCCAGGGTCTTGCTTCCGTTCTCGTAGATCCTGAGGGTTGGTCTTCCTTCTCCTTCGAACTCTGTGTTTCCATTAGGTCCTCTGAGAAGATTCTCGATTCGTATATCATTGTAAGCGGTGATCTGAGCTTTTCCAGGTAGTACAGGAAGTTCTCCTAGTGATGACTGTGATCCTGTGTTCTCTGGCGGAAGTGTCTGCCCCCAGCTGAACGGTCCTACATCCACATCCAGTTCGTAATCTGCCTGTGCTGCTTCCAGTTCGTGTGTGGTGATGCTTGTCGGTACTGCTGTATCTGTTCCGAGGAACGGACCGAGATAAGAGCCTGAAGTCTGCCATGAAACCGTTCTATCGTACTCCGTCTTATCCGTAAGGTTTCCAGGATAAGCTACTGATACAGGGGTGGTCCTTGTTTCTGAGAAGGATACATCTCCGATGTCTGACTGTGTGTCGAATGTTGCTGCTGTCGCGTAGATATCCTTGGCTACTTCTTTGTGGACATCGGCTGCTTCTCCACATCCGTTGCTGCAGATACTGTTTTCCTGTTTCAGTGCGAGTCCTGAGATGGTTACATCCCAGTCGACATCTGCGTCGTCAGCTACCTTGGATACATGTACGGTCTGGTCTCCGAGCGCCTCCATATCTATGTTGCCGACAACTCCGGCGTCCCAGCTTTCCTGGCTCATGAAACCGATTTCCATGGATCTGTGCCACAGAGTGTTTCCGTTCCATGTCCCGGGGTAGTTTACTGCTGTAGCTGTCGACGCATCCAGTGTAACACTGTTTACGGAGGAGGTATCGACTTCTTCCTGTAAGACGAATTTTTCATCCGTTCCGAGTTTGAGTGCGGATACCACATAGTTGTCCTGTGGTAGTGCTATCTGTGTTGATCCTCCGCTTAGTTCAACCTGTTCGACTTCGTCTCCGTTCGCTGCGTTGTTGATGTATACTTCTGCTGAAGTGTCTGTTCCTGTGCTGTCGTGGACATTTACTGTCAGGTAGTTTCTTTTGACGAAGCTGTATGGAAGTCTGTGTTCTATCTGGTTTCCGTCCGAGTTGACTACTGCGGTTACTGTTCCTTCCAGGATCCCGCTACAGCTTCCTGCATTGGTTACATCCATGGTGATGTCTTTACCTGCTTCTGAGCTGATGGTTGTGTCGTTTGCTGAGAAGCTGAAGGTAGGTGAGCAGCCTCCTGAGCTTTCAAGGTTGTCTGGATCTTCTACATAGAAGGTGACCGTCGCGGAGTCGTCTCCTGGTAGAAGGCTTACATTGAAGGTTTTGGAGAAGCTTGTTGAGTCGACTTCTCCCATGAAAAGTGAGGATTTCTTGAATGATACTGATGCGTTCACTGCTTCTGTCAGGTTGATCCGTCCTGCTCCCTGCGTGAAAACATCTTCTCCTATACTGTTTGAAGTTGTTTTCAGTACTGAGGTGGTTTCGTTGACTGTAAGGTCTCTGTCCTGCATCAGAAGGGCTGCTGCGCCGGATACATGTGGTGTTGCCATTGATGTACCCTGGATGCTGTTCCATCCTCCGTCGATCCATGCTGCTTTGATCCCTACTCCTGGTGCTACCAGGTCAGGTTTGATTCCGGCTACTGAGCCATTGCTGTAGTAAACCGGTCCTCGGCTGCTGAAGTATGCTATATCGTCGTTTCCGTCTACTGCTCCTACGGAGAGTGCGTCTTTTGCGTTACCTGGGCTTCCGACTGTTCGGTAGCTGCTTCCATCGTTTCCTGCTGCTACGACTGCGAGTACGCCGCTTGAGACAGCTGAGTTGATTGCCTTAGCTTTAGCTGAGTTTGCTGCTCCTGGTCCTCCAAGTGAAAGAGAGATAATGTCCAGGTGGTCGCTGGTGTTTCCGTCTCCGTTAGGGTCGACTGATCTTTCTATTGCGTCGATTATGTCGCTTGATG
>JBEQBC010000008.1:0-28129 GCA_041640035.1 Candidatus Nanohaloarchaea archaeon
CAGATCAGTGTCGCTTTTTTCATTGGCTCTCAAGTATTTCATCTACTTTGGAGACAAACTTTTTCCATGTAAACTTTTCAGCATGTCTCAACCCGTTTTTACCCATCTCCTTCACCTTTTCAGGGTTTTCAAGCAGGTCGTCCATGGCTTCCGCCAGCTTCAATGGGTTGGAGTTAACCAGATAACCTGTTTCGCCGTCAACCACTGATTCCTGTGGTCCTCCTTCGTCAACTGAAATGACTGGTTTGCCGTATCCTGCTGCTTCTACCGGTGTGATACCCCAGTCTTCGTTCTCTGCTGTAAAAAGTACTCCGTAGCAGTTCCTGTAAAGTTCTCGCCATTCGTCCTCATCGACATTTGTTCTTAGTTCTGCGCCTTTGACATCTTCTACCTTCTTTTCTAGCTCTTGGTAATATTCTTGGTCTTCTTCTTTCAGGCTTCCTGCGACGATCAGTCGGAAGTCTTTGTCTACATTCCAGCGCTGGAAATGCTCGAACGCATCGATTGCCAGGTCCTGGCGCTTGTATGGTTTGAATCGGGATGGGTAGAAAAAGTACTCGTCGTAGTTACCAGGTAATGCGTCATCGGTATCGACTCCTGGATGGACGACCGAAGTCCTCTCTCTTTCGAACAGTGATGCATCCATGGCGCGTTGACGCGTGTTCTCCGAGTTGAATATTACATGGTCGAATTTGTTCCATGCGTACTGCTCTATGAATTCGTATGTCTTTACTGCGAACCGGTAAAGGTTTCTTCCAAGTATTCCTCTTTCCTCGATGTTTCTGTTGTATACTGTTTCGTCATGTGCTGCTCTCAAAGGCGTGTGGCAGAATCCGATTACCGGTATACTGTGATTTCTGAATGTGATGAACTCTGCGACTCCTGAGGTGGACACCATGAAGCGGTCGTATCCTGATAGATCCATTGATGTGAATAGGTTGGCTAGTGTGAAGCTGAGGCCTCTGAAGAGGTACCCTTTGATCGGGATGTTTCCAATCACATTTACATCGTAGTCCTGGAACTCCTCGAATGTGTTCTCCGGTTCGTACCGTGTAGTATATATTGTGATATCATGGCTGCTGTTCTGGAGCAGTCTGAGTACTGTTTTCTCTGCCCCTCCTTTCGTGTGGAGCCATGGATGATATAATGCTATCTTCACTGAAATTCAGGCCTCGCAGTTTAATTATCAGGTAAGATACGGTTTAAATCCATATGATGTTGCGGTTGCTAGATCAGTGCACGGACGATGTTGAACATGACCATGAAGAATGCCTTGAGTGCCTGGCCGGCGGCGAAGATGAATCCGACGACGATGCTTGCCATGGTTTTTTCGAGTTGAGTTCTGTTTGTGTAGGCTTCCCAGTTCGAACCGTGATCGTCACTCATCTATGGTTCAAGTTTCTGAGGTTGATGCTTAAATCCTGTTCGGATTGGTTCCACTCGAAAGAGACGGGTTGCATATGAAACCAAGGCTTATATACAGTACTGTGTTCAGAAATTCTCCACATGAAATCAGGGGGTTGTAAACTGATTCTGGCGGATAGCAAAAACTGAAAGACGACAAGATCGAACCCTGTGATTTCAAGTGGAACTAGATAACTGTGAGAAAGAAATAACTGATTCTAATCGAAGAACAGAAAATCTAGATCGAAATCAGCATGATTTTATTCCAGGACTGCTGTTTGCCGTAGACCGGAGGGTAAACCGGCCGGGAGTTGAGCGTCCGGTTCTAGGTCCGGATAGTTCTAGTGCGGAAATAGAGACACGCACCCCCTGGTTTCGAGTGGAACAGAGTTTCTGAACCGGAAATCTGATTATAACAGACTTATAATTAGATAACAATGTTATAATAATATAACAGTGTTATATCATATATCTATCTATTATTTCGTTTTCCACATGAAATCAGGGGGTGGGGGTGGTTGCCACCCTGGCTTCACCTGGAATAGGATTATAAACCTTGGTTTCAAGTAGAAACTTAGAGGGGAAAACGAGCGAAATGAATACAAGATTTCTTTCACGGGGGGATGACTTCTGAGCCAGAGCAACCTGAACTCGATGTTCTCGGAATACATCGAAAAGGACTCTGTCTTCAAAAACAAAGACGCACTTACCACTTCTTGGCGTCCAAGCAATATCCTTCACAGGGACGAACAGATCAACGATCTGGCATCAATCCTCGCACCTTCTCTCAAAGGTAATGATCCCAGCAATGTTTTCCTATACGGTTCAGTTGGAACCGGAAAAACTTTGATAGTCAAACATGTTACCGAGGAGCTCAGAAATGTTGCAGCTGAGGAAGAGATCGATCTAAACATACTATACATTAACTGCAAGATGAAGAAGGTCGCGGACACCGAGTACAGGCTTCTAGCCAAACTAGCAAGACAGCTGGGAGAAGATGTACCCAGCACCGGTCTTCCAACCGATGAGATCTACAACCGGTTCTTCGAAGCACTAAAGGACCAGAAAGGAGTAGTAATCATCGCACTGGACGAGATCGACGCACTGGTCAAGAAGGTAGGAGATGAGTTCCTGTACAACCTTACCAGGATTAACGATGACTTAGAGGAAACTCGCGTATCAATACTAGGAATATCCAACGACCTGAACTTCACGGAATACATGGACTCAAGAGTAAAATCCAGTCTCTCAGAGGAAGAGATAATCTTCCCACCGTACAACGCGTTAGAACTTACGGAGATCTTGAGAGAAAGAACGAAGAAAGGATTCGTAGATAATGTGCTCGGCGATGGAGTGATCAGCAAATGCTCGGCGCTCGCAGCACAGGAGCACGGCGATGCTAGAAGAGCACTGGACCTTATCAGGGTTGCTGGAGAGCTTGCAGAGCGTACAAACGATGAAAGGATTGAGAAGGCGCATGTTGATAAGGCACAGGACAAGATCGAGCGTGACCGTGTCGTTGAAACTGTTAGAAGCCAGCCGAAGCACTCTAAGCTTGTGCTTTACACCATCCTTGACATGACTGAGGAGGATGAGGAGATCGCGACCGGCGATGTATACAGTGAGTATAAAGAGCTTTGCAAGGATGTAGATGTATCGGAGCTGACCCAGAGAAGGGTTTCAGGACTGATATCAGAGCTGGATATGCTTGGTGTTATCAACGCCAAAGTAATCAGTAAAGGTCGTTACGGCCGTACAAGGCAGATCAGCGTCGATCTTTCCGAGGATATTCGAAATCAGATAGAGGAGCTAGTTGAAGATAATTTTTACATCTAAAAGACTTTTTTCCAAGACTCTCTAGCTCCCTCTTTCAAAATCAGTTAAAACACAGGTTCAGAGGTTAAGACTAAGAATGACAGATCAGGAGATAGTTAAAGAACTTACAAGACAAGGATGTATGCTTGACAGCGATGCAGCTGAGATGCTTGAGGAAGAAGATGTTGAGCGTATCAAGAACCTTGATGCTACACCTATGTATATCTCCAGCCAGATGATCACTCGGCTGAGAGAAAGCGACTCTGAGCAAGAGGAAGAGGTTGAACGGGAGGTTGAGACATCTTCCGGTCAGATGTTGAAAAAGGTAGAAAAGAGTTCAGAGACAGAAAATACTACAGAGGGGAGCAGCATAGAAGACAGTTACGATTACGGAGAGACAGGTAAGAAGTTCTCTAAGGACAAAACTGTCAATATCCGTGATAACAGGGATAGAACAGAGCTGAACACCAAAGTAGAGATAATGGATGATGAAAATATCTCCCGGGAAGAAAAAGATGTACCAGAATTCTTACAGTACTACAACGACCGCTACGAGAAGATGAAGAAACTTCTTCTCCGCAGAAGAGAGATGAAATCAGCCACAACCATCAACCGGCTGGAAAGAAGAGATGAAGGAGAAGAAGCCACCACGGTAGGAATGGTGAACGACAAGTACTCTACCAACAGCGGAAAATGGATAGTAGAGATAGAGGATAATACAGGAAAGTTTAAAGTATTAGCAAGCGAAGACGAAGGAGAAATGATAGTACAGGACGAAGTACTAGGAATCAGAGGAAACATGGGAGGCGACATAATCTACGCCGACAACATAATAAGACCAGACCTCCCGATCCCACAGGGCGTACAGACCACAAAAGACGAGGTCAGAGCAGCCTACATCTCAGATCTACATCTCGGCAGCAAAGACACTTTGATGGAGCGTTTCAACCGGTTCGGCGACTGGCTGAACACAGAAGCTGCCAGCGACATCGGCTACCTAGTAATTACAGGTGATATAGTCGAAGGAGTAGGAACTTACCCTGGACAGGAGGATGAGCTGGAAGTTACGGATATCTACAAGCAGTATAAATTGTTTGAGAAATGGGTTGATGAGAAAGTACCTGATGATCTCCAGCTTATAATCGGTCCTGGTAACCACGATATCGTCCGATTGGCCGAGCCACAGCCGCGGATACCGGAGAAAGCGATGCCGAACATCTCAAATTATGATAATGTGCATATGGTTCAGAACCCGCAGACCGTACGGCTTCACGGCATCAGAAGCCAGGGAATCAAACACCTGATGTACCATGGATACAGCTTTGACGACCACGCGGACAGTATACAGAACCTGAGAGAGAAAGCTTACGAGGAACCGCACCATGTTATGATTGACCTGTTGAAGAGAAGGCATCTAGCACCTACATACGGTTCCAACCTGCTCAGCCCTGAGGAAACTGACAGAATGGTTATCAAGGAGAAACCGGATGTAATGGTTTCAGGACACTTCCACAGCCACAGCAACGAAAGCTACAAAGGCGTAAATACTATCTGCAGCAGCACTTTCCAGGCACAGACAGATTTCCAGAAAAGAGTAGGGCACGAACCGGACCCTGGAAAAGTCACTATAATGAACTTCAAAAACCGCAACACGGAGGTCAAACAGTTCTAAATGACAGAAATAGACCTGATACCTTCAGAAAAAGACTTCGAAGTACTTGAAGACGAGAAAGTCGTACTGATGGATCTTGAAGGTACTCTGACAGCTGAAGATATGTATGTACCTCGTGATCCGAACCCGGAGCATGTTTACCGTGTCTTTGATGGTGAAGAGTTTGAGGTAAGAACTAACCTCGGTTACTGGAGCGGACTACATCTACTGGCAGGGGAGAAACCTGCAGAGTACTTTAAAAGAGTTGATAGATGGCGGAACGGCCAGATAACGAGAGATGAATTTGAGGAAAAGAATATCGATTTGATGAACAAGTTGATAGGAAGAACAGACAAGGATTCAGCTGAAGAAGTAATAGAATGGTACAACAGAGAGTTCCTGAACCTGAGAGACAGCGCCGAAGAGCTTGTAGAACTTTTCGAGGAAAATGGATTTACTACAGGCATTATTTCACATACCTCACAGAGCCTGTCTGTAAGAGCCGCGAAAGAGCTCGGAATAGACTTCGTCGTACCTACATGGATCTTTGAGACCGGGTACGGCGAGTTCAGCTATGTCAAGAAAACCAAATATGCTGAAGATAAAAGCGTTATAGTAGACGAACTAAAGCAGAACGGAGTAAAAGAAATCTGTTTCATAGGAAACGGCAACAACGATATCGATATCGCGGAAGAAGCCGATAATTCCTACATGGTGGAGAATAAGGACGGTCTCCGATACAAAGATATAGATGCCGGAACAGGTAGTTTCGAGGAAGTACTTGAAATGATAAAAACAGATTTAGGAGGAGAAAAATAATGGAGGTCGAAGATTACTTTGACAGCATCCGGAAACAGACTGACAAAGCCTATGATGTAGCAGAAGAAGCCCGAGAACAGTCACGGGACCCGGAGCAGCGTGTTGACATCCCTGTAGCAGAAGACCTACCGGAGAAGGCCTCCAGCCTTGTTATCGCAGCACAGTTCCCAGAACTCGAGGATCAGGGAGTAGCAGCCCGTATAAGAGAACTGGAAGACGAGTACGGTAAGAACGATGAAAGAGTAGCCTTTCAGATCGGAAGAGAAATCGCTCAGGGAGATTTCTACGAATTCGATGACCTTGAAAGAGCATGTGATGCAGGAGTAAGAGTCGGTGCATCCTATATGACTGGAGGAATAACTACAGCGCCTCTTGAAGGTATCGGAGATATACAGATCAAAGAGAATAATGATGGAACAGAGTATCTTGCAGTATACTACTCGGGACCGATTCGTTCAGCTGGAGGAACCGCCTCAGCGATGTCCGTACTTCTCGCGGACTATGTGAGGATAGGTGTTGATCTTGACAGGTTCAAGCCTTCCGAAACAGTGGTTAAAAGATATGCAGCGGAGGTAGACGACTACTATACTCGTGTAACCGCAAAACAGTACTATCCGGAAAGAGAAGAGACCGAGATGATCGCGGAGAATGTACCTATCGAGGTAACAGGTTCTCCAACTGAACAGCTAGATGTATCCAACTACAAGGACCTCGAACGCGTTGATACCAACCGTATCAGAGGAGGAATGTGTCTTGTTTATCTTGATGGACTACCACTGAAAGCTCCGAAGATCAAGAAGCGTATCGAGAAATGGGGTAAGGACTTCGGACTGGAGCACTGGGACTGGGTAGAGGACTACCTAGAACTTCAGGAAGAAATCCACTCATCCGGAGATGACGACGAAGGAGACGATGAAGAAGACGAAGCCAGCTACACACCTTCAGACAAGTTCCTAGGATCCATGACCGCAGGAAGACCGGTATTCGGACATCCAGGCAAGAAAGGAGGATTCAGACTCAGATACGGCCACTCAAGAGTAAACGGATTAGCAGCAACCTCCGTACATCCAGCGACCATGGAGATCACACAGCGTTTCATCGCAACAGGTACACAGCTGAAAACAGAATACCCGATGAAAGGAACAGTCACAACTCCATGCGACAGTATCCATCCACCGATAGTAAGACTCGAAGACGGTTCAGTCGTCAAGGTCGAGACAAGAGATCATGCGAAGGAAATCGAGGATGAAGTCGAAGAGATACTCTTCCTAGGAGATATGCTTGTAACCTACGGAGAATTCGTGGAGAACGGAAAACGGCTGCTTCCATCACCATATGTAGCAGAGTGGTGGGAGAAAGAGGTACAGGACGAACTTGAAAGACAGGAGATGGAACTTGGAAGAGACTTTACAGACCGCGCACCAAGTCCAGAGGAAGCTTTCAAGATCTCAGATGTGCTCGGAGTACCTTTACATCCAAAATGGACATACCACTGGAGAGAAACATCCGCAGAAAAATTCAAAGAACTATACACAGCCTTGAGAGAAGACGAATTCACAGATAAGGCGAAAAAAGCACTTGAAGACATACTACTACCACATACAGAAAGAGACGGCGAAATATCGATAGCAGAAGACCACAAAGAAGTACTAGAAACAATTCTAGCACTGGACGAAGATAATTCGAACCTGCTGTCCGCTATCGAAGAACCAGAGGATATACCCGAGTTCATCAAACAGGTATCAGGCTACCAGGTCAGAGAGCAGGCACCTCATTATGTAGGAGCCCGTATGGGACGGCCGGAGAAAGCAGAGAGAAGAACTATCGATGGAAAGCCACAGATAATGTTCCCATGTGGAAAGGAAGAAGGAGGACGGATGAGAAACCTGACAGCATCCTACAACCAATCCATGCACGGCGAAAAAGGCCTGGTGAAACAGGGAATACTTCACAATAAATGTACTCAGTGCGGAGAACTCACACACTTCTCATACTGCATAGAATGCGACTCACCAGCAGAACCAGTATACTTCTGCCGCAACTGCGGAAAACAACACGACGAGAAACCGGATACATGCGGCAACTGCGGAGAAGATGTATTCAACCGGTACAAGAGAACAGAAATCGATGTAAGAAATCTGATGGACAACGCAATGGATAATCTGGACATGCGACATCCACCGGAACTCCTGAAATCAGTCCGTGGAATGAGCGGGAAACATAAGCATGTCGAACCGATCGAAAAAGGGTTACTACGACAGGAATACGACCTGTATGTCAATAAAGATGGAACAGTCCGTTACGACGCAACAGATATCCCGATGACACATTTCAAGCCGAAAGAGATTAGCGTATCGATTGAAACACTAAGAGATCAGGGATACACCCATGATGTCGACGGCGAACCACTAGAGAATGATGACCAGGTCCTGGCGCTTAAACCTCAGGATATAATCCTTCCTGACGGAGAGAATACTTTGAAGGCTTCAGATTACTTCGTCAGGGTTGCCAACTTTATAGACGACCTTTTGGAGGAGTTCTACGACCTTGATCCATACTACGATGTGGAAACCAAGGAAGACCTAGTAGGAACACTGGTAATCGGGCTGGCGCCACATACATCTGGAGGAACAGTAGGCCGGATAATAGGTTTCACGGACGCAAAAGGAATCTACAGCCATCCATACTGGCACGCAGCCAAAAGAAGAAACGCAGACGGAGACGAAGACGCAATACTACTACTTATGGACGGACTGCTGAACTTCTCAAGAGACTTCCTTCCTGATATGACTGGAGCCAGAACCATGGACGCACCACTAATCCTATCAACGGTTCTGAATCCTGATGAGATTGATGACGAGGCGTGGGCGATTGAAACAGTAAGTGAGTATCCGCTCAGCTTCTACCAGGAGACAGAGGACTACAAGTACCCGTGGGAGCTCGACACAGATATCGAGATTGGGGAGGACATTGTTCACAGCGATGAACCTTTCACACACGGATATACACATGAATCAGAGACAGTAGAGGACGCACCGAACCAGTCTGAGTATGTAACGCTGGATGAGATGAGTGAAAAGACTCAGAGCCAGCTCGGAATCGGTGAAAAAATTAAAGCGGTCAACGAGAACGAGGTTGCAGAGCTCTTACTGAATAAGCACTTTATTCCGGATATTAAAGGAAATCTGAGAAGTTTCTCCAAGCAGAAGATGCGTTGTGTTGATTGTAATGAGAAGTTCCGGCGTGTACCGATGACCAATCAGTCGATCGCAGCTTCAGGAAAAGTAACAGCTCAGTGCCCTGAATGTGATGGAAATGTACTACTCACGATATCTGAGGGAACTATCAAGAAGTACATGGAGCCATCCAAGGATATCATCGACAAGTACGAGATCAGTCCTTATGTCAGACAGCAGATCCTGATACTGAACAAAACGCTTCAGAGCCTCTTCGGTAAGTCAAACCATCAGAGCGGCTTGAAGCAGTTCACTTCTTGAAAACTTATCCAGGGGTTAAACGCCCCAACCATTAATAGCTTTAGCAGTTTGTAATCTTCTATATGAAAGAACAAGTTGAGATTAACGAGGTAATGACTGAAGGAGTTATAGCAGTTGAACAGGATAAAAGCATAGTTGAAGCTTCCCGTAAACTTGATGAAGAGGGTATCAGAGGTTTAGTAGTTGTTGATGACGGTGAAGCGGTAGGAGTAATCGTCTGCAGAGATATTGTATACGAAGTAGTCGGACCTAAGAAAGAACCGGCAGATACAACAGTTGGAGAAGTAATGAGCACAGACTTGATTGTTGCTGAGGAAGATGAGTACCTTGACGATGTTGCCATGGCTATGGCGAAGAACAATATCTCTCGCGTACCTGTAGTCCGTGGGGACATGCTTGTAGGAATCCTTACACAGAGCGATATTCTCCGTGCATGGCCTGGATTCGCAGAGATTATGGGCGAAGAGATTGAGATGAATGAAGCAGCAGTTCCGAATGTAGAGACTCAGAGTGGCGAATGTGAGAGCTGTGAGAACTACAGCGAAGAACTAATCGAGACCAACGGAATGCTTCTCTGCCCAGAGTGCCGATAAAAGGTACTCCGCATCAATATTTCTTCCCTCATTTTTACCTGCATCCTTTTTTATCATAGATATCTAATTATCCATTTGTAGACTATGGAGATAGAAGAGGAGATAACTCGCAGACGCCAAACCATCGAACTGGACGACCCAGGACAGGCATACGCAGAACTGCGAGACCTTCTATCCACAAGAATGAGCTTCGACCATGTCTCCGAAGAAAAATACTTCAACGATGTAGACGAAGGAGTCGTAAGAGCAAAAGTCGATACTACAGAAGCGTTCGACAGATACAGTATCGAAAAACTGACGCTCTTCATCAAAATTGACAAACAGAAGGGAGAACTCGACTTACAGATTAAAGGACAGATAATTACAGAGTATCCAGAGGACTACAGTTATCAGAAAACACTTTGGTACTACGCGTACCGTTCACTTTTCGACAAGTTCCTTTACGGAGAGGTAAGACACGGTTACATTCCTGCAGTAGAGGAAAAAACCGATACAGTAATGCAGAGGGTTCGGGACCTCTTGGAGGCATGATTAGCTATGACTGACTTCGAAGAACCTGTTATTGAAAAACAAGACCACTTCTTCGTGGAGGAAGACGCTGCCCGCATCTACAGAGATATCAAGGATATCTTGGAGGACGAACTTGGTATCGATAGAGTTGAGGAAGCTCGTATGGAGTTCTCAACAGCTAGCGCAAAGGACAAGATCCGTATGCATGCCTGGAAGGAGAAAAGCCGCCATACAGTAATTTACTTTAACCTTTCCTGGAGATGCAAGACACCAAGGCATATCTACCAGTCGCAGAGACAGAAAGATGTACTAAAAGCCCGTGTTAAGACTTCTGCCTCAGTGCTTACAACCTACCCGGGAGGAGAAGCCCTTCCATGGCTTCCACACAGCGTTAGAGATACTCCTGATGAACGGCTTCCGGAGAATTATCTGAAGCCGGAGGATACATCTATGTTCCAGAACTCTAAGTTCTATGATCTCTTGACCGGTATCTGGTACCATACTTTTTACTCGAAGGAAGTCGATCGTTATGAAGAGGAGGCGGAAGAGATGGTGTTGCATCTTCATAACCTGATGAGAGAGAAGTTCGGAGTCGAGGAATCCATCACAAAATCCGGAGCATCACAGTACACGCCACCTTGGCAGTGATATACAATGGGAGATAGACTTGACAAATTCCTCGGATGGTTCAAACGCCCTGACGGAAGCTGGGAGAAAGACGATGTATGGCATGAGTTCCCGCTTTTCCATGGTGACTGGGAAGAAATCCATAACAAGGTTGAGTGGTATGAAAGCCCTCACATAGTTGATATCTATAAAGACCACAAGTACATCTTCAAAAACATCGATATGGATCGTCCAGTAGAAAGATACTATGAACAGTCTATAGGGGACGGAGGATTCCGTTCACAGATGGAGTCTGAGACCGAACTCCCAAGCGGATTAGGCGAAATGCGTATCCGTACCCGTCTAAGAACCAAGACTCCTCCTTCTGGAGAGAACGATTTTGGATTGATTGAGTACTTCGTCAGGACCGATATTCAGTACGATATACCCGATGGAATCGATAACCTTCCGCGTTTCCTGGCTTACCCGCTTAACAAGTTCTTCAAGTGGGCTTACATGACTTTCATCGCTGAGGAACTGATTGAGCATGATGGAGAGTTTGCCAGAGAGAAAATGTACTCCTACCTAGACTACCTACGCGAATACCATGGAGAGGAGCCTGTTCAGGCAAAGTCTAGGCAGACTGTTTACGAACCGACCGACGCAGAGAGAAGGTTCTTCATATAGAAACCTATCTTTACTGCAGCCGATGTCAACAGGTAAAAAGCTAACCTGCCCTTTTTCAATTATAGAGTTTTTGGCTGCCCATCATTGGAAACGGTCAGCAGGTGTGACCTCACGGGACTACGCAGGAGATGATCACCTGTGTTACCAGGGCAGCCAAATTCTCTATACACCAAAAATATGTGGTTGAAAACGGTTTATGACAGATTTCTATGTTAAAGTAAATCCGGATTCCGGTGAACAGTCAGTTAATACTTCAAGTTCAATTACTGAAGTGAAACTCAAACAACCGGCAGAGATGGGCAGAGCTAATACAGAGCTTATCCAGTTGATGACAGAGATCCTGGGCGAGGAACCTGGCATTATTTCAGGTCATCAGAGCCGGAGAAAAAAGCTTAAGACAGATCTTCCTCAGAAGAAGGTCGACGAAAGGTTAGAAGATTATGGCGAAGATAGCACAGAAAAACAGTAAATACTTGGTAAAAGCACATGCAAAAGCATCAGGAGTAATAGAGAAAGCAGATGTAATCGGAGCACTTCACGGACAGACAGAAGGATTACTAGGCAACGACATGGACCTGGCCGACCTCAGAAAGAGAGGGAAGATCGGCAGGATGAACATAGATGTCAAAACCGAAGATGGTAAATCCGAGGTTGATATCGAGATTCCTTCATCGCTTGATGCTGAGCAGACTGCCATACTGGCAGCCAGTATAGAGACAGTTGAGAAAGTAGGACCTGTAAACGCCGATATACGGGTTGATGAGATCATAGATGTACGGAAATCCAAGAGAGACTACATCGTCAAGAGATCAAAGCAGCTTTTGGATGAAATTAAGACAGATAAACCGGATATCGACCAGATCAAGGAAGAAATACAGTACGAGGACAGAAAAGGCCGTATAGAAGATTTCAAAGGCTTCAAAGCTGGAGAGAAAGCAGAAAGCGCGGACGAAATTATACTTGTAGAGGGAGAAGCTGACCTCAAGAACCTGTTATCCGTAGGTATCAGCAACGCACTGGCTATCGGCGGAACATCAGTACCAGAGAACATCGTAGAGATATCAGATGAAAGAACCACTACGGCACTTCTCGACGGAGATAGAGGAGGAGAACTCATACTGAAAGAGCTGAAGCAGAAGGCGGATATCGATTATCTGGCTCAAGCTCCGGAAGGCAAGGAAGTCGAAGACCTGAACGAGAAACAGTTGATGAAAACTGTTAGAGACAAGAAAAAAGTCGATGAAGACGGAGAAACAGAAGAAGACGCCGAAGAGAACTCCGAGGTCAGAGAGTACCTTAAAGAGATGATCGGAACCCGTGCAGTACATTTCCTGGACGAGGAACTTGAACCAGTGGAGAAAGCGCCGAGAGATAATTTCCAGGAAACAGCAGAGCAGTTACACGATGTATACGCGGTCGCGATTGATGGAAAAATCACGAATGACAAGATTGAACAAGCTGAGGAAATGGATGCACAATACTTTGCAGGTATGGAGCAGGATGGCAACGCTTCCAGCAGTGAACTCAGGATAATCAAGAGATAAGATGCTTGAATCAATCAACACTCAGGTATATGTTCAGCTACTGCTGTTCTTCGGATCGCTTGTAATCGGAGTACTTTTAACCCGTGCAGTACTGATGCCAGCAGCTGGCAAGGTAATAAGGCGTAGAGATGGCGATATCAAGGCGCAGCATTCCTTTGAAAACATTATAGGGATGACAGGTCTTTTCTTAACTTTTACCGTAGCTCTTCAGGTAGCTAACTTCGGAAACCTGCTCACAGTACTTGGAACTATCGCTGCAGCAGCAACAGTAGCAGTAGGATTCGGTATGAGAGATCAGATATCCAGTCTGGTAGCAGGTATATTCATCCACACGGATAATCCATATGTAAAAGGCGACTACATTAAGGTAGACGAGTTTGAAGGTGTTGTAAAGGAGGTAAGACTTCGTGCGACAGTTATTGAAACGGATAAGGATCCAAAGCAGGTGGTACCGAATAACATGGTTACTACAAAAACCTTGAAGAACTTTACCCGTGGAAGAAAGACGCGACGAAATATAGAGATCACTTCGGAACCGGAGAAGGCTGAGGAAACTCTGAGTATTCTGAAGGAAGCAGTTGAAGGCGTTGATGCAGTTTGGCAGAAACCGGCTCCGTCCTCAAGCTTTGAAGGTATGGAGGATGGCGAGATGAAGCTACGGTGCTCTTGCTGGATAGGCTCTCCTGAGAACGCCGATGAGATCAAGGATCAGATTATGAGAGACTTCAACTCCCGGATGAAGGATAAGGGTATGTACGAGAAAGAGGAAGAAGAGGAGTAAAGAATTTCCTAAAGCTCGACTTCAAGGTTTTCCTCTGATTCCAGTACTACATTTGTCTTGGTTCCTTCTACTCCCTCAATGCTCTGGAGATCTCTTGCGCCCTGGTTCATGTCTTGACGGTCTCTGAACCGGCATACAACCATGATGTCTGTTTCGCCGGTTACTACATATACTGAGTCGACGAATCCTACTTCCTCAAGTTTGTCTGTAGCAGCCTGTATCTTCCCGCTCTCCACAGTTAACTGTATTATCGTGGTCAGTCCGAAACCCAGTTCCTCGTAATCTAGAACCGGTCTGAAGCCTTCGATCACTTTGTTCTCCAGTAGCTTGTTGAAACGGTTGCTGACAGTCGAAGCTGATATATCGACTCTTTCCGCCAATTTCCGGAGGGAGAGCCGGCCGTCTTTTCGAAGCTGTTCAATTATTTGAATATCTGAGTCATCTACCATAATAATCAAACAATTGAATGATAAAACTTATATTCTCTGGCTGTTTGTTTGCCATTTGTTATTTATATTAGCAAAACAATTGTATAAGGTAGGAGGTGTTGGCTGAATGGCTAAAAAAGAGTGTACGATCTGTGGGGAGAAAATTGAAGGACATCATGTCCATACTGAGAAAGCAAGGGCTCACAGAGAGTGTCTTGAAACTGCAATCTAGATACGATCAACTAGATCGTCTTTTTTATCCTCGAACTCCTCTTCGGAGATATTACCGCGGTCATGCTGGTCAGAAAGTTTCTCCAGCTTGTCCGCAGGGTCAGGATTCTTCTGGATATCCCTGATCAGTCCTGTTACCTTCAGGCCTTCGCCGTCAGAAACCATAAGCTCTTCTTTTCTGCCTTCAGGAAGCTGTAAAACAACCTTATCCAGGTTCTTCTTGTCGTTGACCTCCATCTTGTCGATGCTGTCGATTTTCAGATCTCTGAACTGTTTTTTCTCGCCGAGTAGAGAAATCTTGGCGTCAGTAAGGTCCAGTATACGGAGGTTAGTTACTACTACTATTTTCTTGCCTTTGATGTTGCCTAATACGACGCCAGAGATGAGCTGTATCTTTTCCTTGTCTCCTAGCCGTTCTTTGATGCCGGAGAACTCCTCAACGGTTACATCTCCAAGCACTGTTACATCTTCGAACTCTTCTTCGTGTCCGTCTTTCGGCTCATCTCGTTCGATATCTGTCATGTTAGCGTGTTCTACACCTTGAAATTGATCTGCGATGCCTATAAACATTAATTGCTATTAATTTACATATAAGCCATGGTTCTGCAGAAAATCAAGAGAACAGGATTTGCCGTCGGAGCGATCAGCCTATTCATAATGGCTTTACAGCTTCTCAGCACCTCAACCGGCGAACTCACACCTCTACTCGAGCAGAGCCTCAAACCCTTTCTCAACAACGACCTGAACACGCTAGGAGCAGGATGGCTCACAGCATACTTCACACTGAACGGTACAACAGGAGCCGCTATAGGCTTATCCCTATTCAACAGCAGCATTATAACTGCGTCACAGCTTCTAACCATGCTTTCCGGCTCAAGACTCGCAGCAGCTTTCGTAGTTATACTGATTGGAGTTTTGGAGTATTTCCAGGGTAAGGCGGACAGTATCAAGGACTCAACCTCAATCGGGATGATATGCTTTCTGATAGCCTATACGATTTACACGCCAGCCATTCTGATATCATACTACTTCAGCACCAACTTTTCAACGGAGTTCCTAGAGCTTTCAGGTCCGATGTTCCTACAGAACTCACTGCTATCAGTTTTCACACCTATAACCAATACTATAGCCTCTATAACCGGTCCAGGACTAGGATTCTTCACGGCGATAGCACTGCTTATAATCAGTCTAAGGATCTTTGGACTGGCTTTCAACGGTTTGAACGCGGAAAGCCTCCGTGGAAACTACCTGCAGTACCTGATGGGAAGCAAATGGATAGCATTCGCCACAGGATCTATTCTAACACTTCTAACCACAAGCGTATCCCTTTCACTAGGAATCATCGTACCTCTGTACAACGAAGGGTTCATCAAGAGACAGGAGATCATCCCGTATATCATGGGTGCGAACCTGGCGACGATGATCAGCTTCGTTATATCCGCGATGATCGTGGGAACGAAACAGGGTATGGCACAGGTGCTTGTACTGACAGGCGGTATAGCAATTGTAACAGCTGTTGCACTTGTGTTCTATGATCAGTACTTCAAAATGTTGCAGAAGGCGTTTGACACACTGGTAACCCGTACACCAGTCATGATCGCATTCATAGTCACACTAGTGGTAGTTCCGCTGGCCGCATTACTAATATAATTTACAAAAAAAGGAAACTAGAGATGAAAAGATAAGGATTTTTCAGTTTATCTCGACTTTCTCATTTGTTTCCTGGTCGTTCCATTCGATTTCTACTTCGATGGATAGATCGCCGTCTTGTTCTTCCTCAACTTCTATCTCAAACTCTACATTGTCTGCTGGAGTTAAACTGACGGAGTCGTTACCGGAGCTTAGCTCTATCTTTCCTTCACTGACTTTGTCGGCTATCTCATGTAGTTTTTCTGCTGCTTCGGTTCTTGACATCTTTGATTCTGTCTTCAGTAGTTTTTCTGTCATAATGTACTCTTTGTGTTTTGATTGGTTTATCTCTTTCTATACAATTGTTTAGAGGCGCTGTACTCGTCGAATTTTTAAATTTCGTGTTTCAGATGGTTTTGATAGTGGGTCAAGACCTTTCGATCGCACCAAGCGATTACGGTGATGAAATCGGTTCTGAAGTTGAAAACTATCTGGATGATATCCACAGAGATGTCTCAAGGACTTTTGACGCCGCACTTCAGAAGCTTTCAGGCGATCTCAGAAGACAGGTCCAGGTCGGCTACCTGATGTGCCGGATACCAGATACGATAGAGGATTCCTCACAGCTTGACGGCGAAGAAAAATACGAACTACTCAACAGATACCGTGAAGTACTCGAGGAGCCCGATCAGAGAAATGTAGCCGAGTTCGTAAGAGACACATTATCCCGTGTAGAACCTGAAGAAGACTCAAGCTACTGGGACCTAGTGAAAAACACTCATACAGTTACAAGCAGCTTCCAGACCTTCGATGAAGAAGTACAGGGGTACATGAAAGATGCTGTAGACGAGATGTCCAAGGGAATGGCAGATTTCTCAAGGAAAGCATACCAGAACGGGAAAGACGGTATCAGAATACATACATTCGACGAGCTACATGAATACTGCCACTATGTAGCCGGAACAGTCGGCGAACTCCTGACAGGAGTATTTTCACACCACGAAGAAACACCAGAGGAACTATGGGATAACTACGAGGACTTCGGACAGTACCTACAAACCGTCAACATAATCAAAGACCCTGTAGAAGACCTGGAAGAAGAATCAGCAATATTCATACCAGAAGAACCACTGGAAGAAAACCTAGACCACAATGATCTGGAGCAAGCACTGCGAAACAGAAACTCAGAAGTTGTGAACCCAGCCACGATGAGAATGCTAGAAAGAGCAGAACAGAAATCAGATGGAGCGCAAGAATACATAGAGATGATTCCGGAAGACTCCGAGATAAGAGGATACCTAGAAGTACCCTTCCTACTGGCCAAAGCAACAGGAAGAGAAGCCCGCAACAACCCCGAATCAGTTCTTGACGGCGAACTAGCAGTCGAAAAAGAAGAAGTCTTGAACATACTTGGAGAAGCCGGAAGAAATGACTTGAACCAGATCACAGATACTATTTCAGAAAGACCTCTGCAACAAGCAGATTGAGAGCCCCGTCCGGGATTTGAACCCGGGGCCTGCTCCTTACGAGGGAGCCGCTCTAGCCAGGCTGAGCCAACGAGGCGGCTATGGTTTTGGTTTCGGTTTCAGAGTTTTTTATGTCTGTGAGGTGGCTCTACTTGTTTTATATAGCAGCAGTTTTAATCCGTAGTATATAAGGTGTAAATAGTTATGGATGATAGAATCGGTAGTTTAGCCGGCAAAGTTTATCGCTTACTTGATGACGGTGGCGAGCACTCGCTTAATCAGGTCTGTAAAGCTGTAAATGCTCCTCGTTCCAAAGTGAATATGGCAATTGGATGGCTGGCCCGTGAGGACAAGCTGGAGTTTGTAGAGAAAAGCAGGGGTACAGCAGTTCAGCTTAAAGAAAAATAGTTTAACTTTCCTTCTCTATTTCTGTATACATGAGTTCTCTGACTGACGGAGCTGAAACTATAGTAGAACAGTGTCTTAACATCGGTAAAGAAGAGGAAGTACTGGTCCTCAACGACGGAAACGACCAGGATCTGATAGATGCCTTAACCGGTTTCCTAGAAGAAGAAGGATACAACTTCGAACTCTTGGAGTACGAGGAACCGGATAACCACGGTGAAGAACCTCCAGAAAATGTTTCTCAAAGGATGAAGAATGTCGATGTCGTAATAGCCCCAACCATCAAATCACTTTCACATACAAAGGCAAGAGTAGAATCATGTGAAAACGGTACTAGAGTCGCGACCCTGCCAACTATCAACAAGGAGATATGGAATACTTCTCTACAGGCAGACTACAACGAAGTAGAAAGAATTACTGCAGAAGCATACAAATTACTGGAGGATACTTCTGAAGTAAGGATTAAGACTCCTTCAGGCACAGATCTGACCTTGAAAGTGGATATCGAGTTCTTCCATCAAGACACAGGCATAATACACAACCCTGGTGACTTCGGTAACCTCCCAGCAGGAGAAGCAGACGGCGGAGTACTGGATGCGAACGGCGTACTTGTAACAGACCACTTCCCTTTCGCACCTGAAGGCACCAAGGTCGAGATCCGGGACGCAGAAGCCGTATCAGTCGAACATGTAGATGAGGAAGAATCTGAACTTGCTGAAGGTTTCCAAGAGTATGAAGGTGCACGGAATGTTGCCGAGTTCGGTTTCGGAACCAATCCAACCGCTACCTTGATCGGAAATGTTCTACAGGATGAGAAAGTGCTGGGAACGGTTCATATCGCTTTCGGGGACAACACAAGTTACATCCCGGAAGGCCATGAAAGGCATCAGCCGTGTGAGATTCACTGGGATACGATCTGTGAGTCACCGACTGTATGGTTTGATGACCGGAAGGTTCTGGATGAGGGCGAGCCTGTTTTCCTCGACTAGATTTTAAGTACTGGCTTACCCAATTTTTCCACTGTATAAATGGGAATATTTGACTCCTCGGAAGAAGTGGAAGAGAACCTTTCAGAAGCTATGGAAGAGACGAAGAAAGTTTCTAACGCCGAGGTAAAAGTAGAGAAGAAAGAATCAGATCAGGAATGGACACACCTGATGGATGAGATACGGAACCTGAAGTCAGGGCTTAAACAGGTAAAAAGAAAGCAGGAGAAAGTAGAGAACCGTAATCAAAGAGTTGAAGACGAGCTTGACGAACTTGAAGAAGAGCTCGAGGAAATAGATAGAGATGACGAGACTGTTCAACAGGTAAGACGCCAGCTGAACGAGATACAGTCCGAGATGCGTGAAATGGGCGGTATCGAAAGCCTTGTACAGCTGAAAGAAGATACTGAAAGCGTTCTAGATAAAGTCCGAGACATGGAGCAGGAAGTAGAGGTAGATACTGACCGTGTAGAGGATATCTACCAGGAACTTCAGGAGAAGGATGAGAAGATCCAGCAGGCTGTAAAGGATCAGGAGGAGCTGCGTGAAGACTTCGACCAGCTACTGGACCGTTTCGACAACCTCTCCATGGAGTACGATGACCTACCTTCTGCCGAAGAATTCGACCATGTTAAGGAACAATTGGAGTCTCAGAAAGAGGTAATAGATAATGTAGTACCGGCCCTGGAATCAGTATTCGACGATATCGAAGATATAGAGGAGAAATCAATCGTCACCCTGGACGAACTTCAGGAACTTGAACAGGAGCTGGATAATACCAAGGCAGATATTTCACAGGTCAAGGAAGTCGATGAAGAAGTAGATCAGGTAAGAGAGACTACAAAAGAGAATGATAACAAGATCAAGTCTCTGAACGAGAAGATCACGCGTATAAATGATAAGACCAGAGAGATAGAGGAGCTTGAAAGCCAGATCGAAGAACTGGAGCAAGATATAGAAGAATCGAAGGAAGAGCTCCGTGAAGAAATCGATGGAGAAATACAGAACCTGAGAGAAGATTTCGACACACTTCTAGAAGACCATCCTGATAACGAAGATCTTGAGGAAGTTGAAGAAGATCTTCACTTTGTTGTTGAGGAGCAGAAGGAGCTTGAGGAAAGCTTCGAGGAACAGATAGAGGAACTGCAGCAGAAGGTGCAGGATCTCGCGATCGAGGAGAAAGTCGATGCTTCAGAGTTCCGTCAGAGAGTACAGGAGATAAGAGGAGACCAGCTCGTAGAGCTAGGTCAGATAAGAAAAGAGATTGAACAGCTGGAAGTTGACGAAAAGATAGATTACGAGGATCTCGAGGAAGAAATGCAGGAGCTCCGTGAGGAACTCGAGCTTCAGATAAAGTATTCCCAGAACGAGCTTAGAGAAAGACATGCTACCAAGACCGAGCTCAGCGGAGTGTACGACGCACTGGAAGTGGTTCAGGACAAGATCGAGGAGGAGAAAGCTGCCAGTAATGAGAACTCCAGAGCGGTTGAAGATGTACGGAACGACCTTGAGAACCTGGAGGAAGGAATCGACTCTCGACTTTCACATAAGGCGGAGAGAAACCAAGTTCAGGAACTGAAGAACGAAGTTGCAAGCCTTGAGAGCCGTGTAAACCAGCTGGAAGACAAGCATCAGGAAGAGTTCGTAACTGAATCCGAGTTCCACAGCTTCAAGGAGAAGGTCGAGCAGATATCTGATCTGCTTCTGAAGGTGACGAAACGGGTTACATCCGGATAATTTTTAAAACAGTTAAACCACTACTTTTGTTCTATGCACAGAATGACTGAATCCACGGTTTCTACGGAAGAGTCAATGCTGTGCATGAATTTCTTCAACTCCAAGTTTATGCTTGCTAATATCTTTACCTGGAAGTAATTATCCCGTTCATGCTTCCGGGGACGCCATAAAGTTCTGTTCTGGAAACGCTGTTTTTCTACGCGTTTCTGACTCTCTGAGGTGTTCCATCCTGGATATATTACCTGACTCCGGCGCCCAACGGCTCTTGTTCGTCCTCGCACTCCCACTCGTAGATGGAGTGTTCGCCACACTACTGGTGACAGGAGCAGTACAGACATTCTCGGAGATAATGACGATAGCACTAACCGTTTTCACAGGAGCTGGAGCACTGGCCGTACTTTACTCCGAATCAGAAAGCAAAGCAGAAGCACAGAAAATGGTGAGGAAAGTAGTACCGTACCTAGTAGGAGGAACATTGCTGGTGGCGCTTGTAGCACCTGTATTCGAACAGATATTCTATCTGACCCGTTTGAGATACGCAGCAGCCATAGCAGTCGCAGTCATCGCACTGAAAATATCGGAAGTATCTATAGCGGAGAAGTTCACTGTTCCGAGCATAATATTCACCGGTATGGCTCTATCCTTGAAACAGCCTACATCCATACAGTTAACGCTCAGCTATGTGGTTCCAGCGGTCGCAACAGTTGCAGTGGCGCTCGGAGTACTTTACATGGCGACATACATAGATCCTGAAAGACTTGATCTGGAGATAATCAGAAAAGCAGGATCTCTAGTATTGATACTGATCAGTCTATCGCTCATAGGGTTAAATGTGCCGGCAAACCTTGGTTTACTAGTTATGTCTGCCTCCATCATCGTTGCTGCACGGACTGAGGCTCAGAAGCTTGCTGTCCTGACCTCGAACTGACCGTCAATATTATTCATAAGGTAGGCTACAAGCCGTTCTCTTAAAGGCCGGAAAACGATTAGTACGCCCATGAAGTCGCTGATGAATCCTGGTGTTAGCAGGAATACTCCTGATAGTACTATCAGTGCTCCTTCGACCATGTTTCTTGATGCTTCTCCGGCGGTTACGGATCGCTGGAGTTTCATCAGTATGTGTATGCCTTCTCTTCTGATTAAGTGTGCGCCGATCAAACCGGTTAGAAGGACCAGTATGAACATTCTCCAGAAGCCCATGGCTCCGGCTACCTCTACTAGAAGCCAGATATCTATCACGGGTAGTGCTAGGAGAAATACTATCAGGTATCCTATCATCTCTACAATAATGGTTTGAGGATGGTTATCGTTTAAAATCTGAGTATCGCTTCTTTCTATATGAAACAGCTCTTGAAAAAACTGGTTGAGACGCCTGGAGTATCAGGTAACGAACACCGCATCCGGAACACGATCCGGGAAGAAATCGAAGAACACGCAGATACCATCGAAGAAGACAACATGGGTAACCTGATAGCAAGAAAGAACCCTGACGCAGACAAAACACTTCTTCTGGACGCACACATGGACCAGATCGGTTTAGCGGTCAGAAGAATCGATGAAGAAGGATTCATCAGGATCTCCAGCGTAGGAGGAATCTACCCGGTCTCCGTAGCCAATCAACGCGTCAATATACATACTTCTGAAGGCGAAGATATCAAAGGAGTAATCGGGATGCGACCAGCACACATCGTCCAGGGTGAAAACCGGGGACTTCCGGATATGAACAAGATATTCGTGGATATAGGAGCAGAAGACCGAGAAGATGTCCTAGACAAAGGTATCAGAGTAGGAGACTACATAAGCTACGATACAGACTTCGAAGAACTTGGAAACGACTATGTCACCGGACCCGCCCTCGACGACAGGGTAGGATGTGCTGTACTCATCGAAGCCTTCAAAGATTTCGATGAAAACTACGAACTGATCGCACTGTTCTCCTCACAGGAAGAAATCGGCGGAAAAGGAGTAAAGACCTCGGTATACGGCATAGAACCGGATGTAGCAGTTTCACTTGAGGTATCACAGGCAGGAGATGTACCACACATCGATCAGGATGAATCAGACGAATTCACAGGACAGGGATTCGGCATAACCATGATTGAAGAAGGAGGCAGAGCAATCACAGTACCTGAACCGGTAAGAGACTGGCTTATCGAAACAGCAGAAGAAAACGACTACACATACAAAAGAAAACTTTACGACAGAGGAAAAACCAACGCAGCACAGATCAGATTCCTGAAAGGCGGAATACCAGCAGGCGTAGTAGTAATACCCACAAGACACATCCACTCACCTGTTGAAACAGTCAAGCTCTCTGACATGCACGAAACCACCAGCTATGTCTCCGATATATTCTCAACATTCGGAGAACACTTCTGAGGCGATCAAAAAATGGTTAAGGAAAGAAAAGAGATCGAGCAGAAATACAAATGGGATCTGACACAGGTATTCAACTCTGAAGAAGAATGGCAGAAAAAGTACGAAGAAGTAAGATCGGAGCTCGAACAGATAGAGGAACACAGAGGAAAACTTACAGACTCCGCAGAGAAACTTCTACACGGATTAAAAGCGAAAGACCAGCTAATGAGAGATATAGCAGAGCTCTCAGCCTATGCAAGGATGAAAACGCATGAAGATATGCGCAACCAGGAAGCGCAGGAACTGAAGTCAAAGGCAGATTCTCTTCAGAGTGCAGCAGCTGCGAAAGTAGCCTTCTACCAGCCAGAAATCAAACAGCTATCCCAAGAACAGGTAGAGGAATTTATACAGCAGGAATCGGGGCTTGAAGACTACAGACAATACCTGGATAATATTCTGCGTATGAAGGAGCATATTCTGGATAATGAGACAGAGTCGATGCTGAATGAGCTCGGAGAGGTATTCTCCGCACCAGAAGAGACATACTCCATGTTGACGAACGCTGATCTCAGTTTCCCTGAGATAGAGCATGAACGGGAGAAGATCCAAGTGACTGCTTCCAACCTGACAAAATTACTTAAGAAAAAAGATAGGGAGCTCCGGGAAAAGGTCTACAACCAGTTCTACGGTCGTCTTGGCGAGTTCCGTAACACTATCACTACAATGATGGATAAAGAGGTTAAGAAGAATGTCAAGCTATCCAGGATCCGTGGTCATGACTCAGCACGGAAGGCATCCCTGAAAAACGATAACATCCCTGTAACCGTGTACGATAACCTTGTAGATATGGTTGAAAACAACTTGGATGTGCTTCACAGGCATATGGAGCTGAAGAGAGAGGCTCACGGATGGAACGAGATAAAGATGCATGACTTGTATATGCCGGTTACTGAGAAAGATCAGCCGGAGATTGAGTACGAGGAGGCGAAAGAACTGGTTCTTGAAGCGGTTCAGCCGCTTGGAGATGAGTATGTTGAGAGAGCTGAAGAGTTTTTTGAGAACCGCTGGATCGATGTATACGAGAACAAAGGCAAGAGAAGCGGAGCATACAGCGGAGGAACATACGATACACCTTCTTTCATCATGATGAATTATCAGGACGATGTAAACTCCATGTACACCTTGGCACATGAACTAGGTCACTCACTGCACTCAGACATGGCGAACGAGAACCAGGGCTACCTTGACAGCCAGTACAAAATCTTTACAGCAGAGATCGCCAGCAATGTAAACGAGATACTACTAACCAATCACCTGATTGAAGAAGGAATGTACACGGAGCACGCACTGGATTATGTCCTAGAGAACTTCAGAAACTCACTTTACCGGCAGACACTTTTCGCGGACTTCGAAAACGAAATCCATCAGCGTGTTGAAAATAACGAACCTTTGACAGCGGACAAGCTCGGTGAGATCTACGGAGATAAAAAGAAGAGGTACTATGAACCGGTTGAGATGGATGAAGAGATTAGAAAGGAGTGGATGCGGATACCTCACTTCTACTACGATTTCTATGTGTTCCAGTACTCGACAGGGATCGCAGCAGCACATGCAATCGTCGATATGATTGAGGAAGAATCCGCTGAGAAGTACCTTTCGATGCTGAGGAACGGAGGTAGCAAGTATCCACTAGAGCTACTTGACGATATAGGAATAGATATGCGGAAGCCGGCGAACATTGAGAAAGCGGTTAAAAGGTACAGAAACCGTGTTGAAGAAATGGAAAACAAGTTAAATGCGTGATACAAAAAATGACAGATAAATTTGAACAACTAGAAGAAGAACTGAAACCTATTCAAAACCTGCAGTACATAAGCGGACTTTTGAACTGGGATAAAGAGGTAATGATGCCTCCAGAAGGCCAGAAAGCAAGGCTTCACCAGCAGTCAACGCTCTCCAAGCTACAGCACCGACTGACTACAAGCGACAAGATTGACGACCTTCTACAGGAGATCGATGAAGACGAACTCAGCCAGAGAGACAAGGCGGTTCTCAGAGAGTTCAAGAAGGAGAAAAAGAAGGCTGACAAGGTTCCAGAGGACCTGATGGAGAAGATCTCCGAGAAATCATCTGAAACGGTCGAGATCTGGAGAGAAGACCGCGAGGAGGACAAATTCGACAGGTTCGCGGAGAACCTTCAGGAGCTGGTTGAACTGAAACGGGAGTACGCTAACCATATCGATCCGGATGCTGAGCCGTATGAAGTGCTTTTCAAGGACTTCGAACCTTTCATGAAGTTTGAGACTATGGAGGAAATTCTTGAGACTTTGAAGGAAGAACTGGTTCCGTTCATAGAAGAGATACAGGAATCCGATGCCGATATCACCACTGATGCTTTTGAAGGTGACTTCGGACAGGAGAAGCAGGAGAAGATAAATGAAAAGATTGCACGGGATCTTGGATTCCCGGAGGAGTCTGGAAGGATCGATCAGTCCACACATCCTTTCACTTCGGGTACTACTTTTGATACAAGGATTACTACGCGTTATAATCCGAACGATATTTCGGAGAGTATCTTGCCGACTATCCACGAGACAGGTCATGCACTTTATCAGCTAGGGCTTCCTGAAGATGAGTATAACTCGCCTGTTGGTGAGGCACGGGATCTGAGTATTCATGAGTCTCAGTCTCGTCTCTGGGAGAACCATGTAGGTCGTTCGAAGGCTTACTGGCGTCACATGCTTCCGAAGGTTGAGGAGGAGTTCCCGGAGGTTGAAGGTACAAGTATTCAGGACTGCTACGAGTCCATCAATCAGGTTTACGAAGACAACATGATCCGTGTCAACTCTGATGAGCTTACTTATCATCTTCATATCGTTATCCGTTTTGAGATCGGTAGAGCGTTGATTAACGGTGATATGGAGGTGGATGAGCTTCCGGAGGTCTGGGATGAGAAGATGCAGCAGTACCTAGGTCTTTCTCCTGATAACCATAAGGAAGGTGTTATGCAGGATATCCACTGGGCTTGGGGAGAGTTCGGTTACTTCCCAACCTACTCTCTGGGAAGCGTCTTAGCAGCACAGATATTCGAATCAGCTGAAGAGGACCTCCCTGATCTTGAGGAGAAGATTGAGGAAGGAGAGTTTGAACCTCTTCTTGAGTGGCTGCGTGAGAACATCCATCAGCACGGTAAGATGTACCGTACGGAGGAACTGGTGGAGAAGGCGACAGGTCAGAAGCCGACACCGGAGCCGTTCCTAGAGTACATTAAGGAGAAGTACTCCGATCTCTACAACCTCTAATCCTTCTTTATTTCTATTTCATTTCCGACTACCTGTAGATCGCCTTCATACATATCTACTCTTCCTTTCAGAACTATGGTTTCGTTGTTGAATATGAATCCAGGGTAGTCGAACATGACTGCGTTGAGAGAATCTATTTTGAAGAAGGCGTGTTGCTGGTAGCGACTGAGTTCTCTTACCGAGCCTTCGACCGCTATCTGCTTGCCAAGCATCGACCTATCTACCTCTCCAGGGCTAACCCTCTCCGGCTGTGCTGAGACAATGGTTATTCCGAGCATAAGCAGGCCTGTTACTGTTGCCAGAATAAGTGCGATGTCCTTCAAAACTCGATCTCCTTCAAGGTCTTGTATTCGGATCTCTGTCCGTTGAGCCTTGACTCGAAGATTTTAACCGAATTAACTTCGATTTCTCCAAAACTATAGTCTTTGTGGTCTTTCATCCCTTTCTTCAGTTTTCTCTTCTTTTTCGAGGAAAGGTTCTGAACGCGGAAAAGCGTGATATGTGGCTTGAAGTCGTGATCGTTGTCAGAAACTAGGCCGTGTTTGCTAGATTTCCTGTAGAGTTCTCGGAATTTATCTGACTTGGCTCCTGTCCAGACTACTCTGATATGGTTTTTTGATGGGAATGCGCCTATATCCTTTATCTGGGCTTTGAAGCTGTCCATCTGAACTTGCTCGAGATGTTTTTCCAGTTGGTCGATCTCCTTCTGGTTGAGGTCTTTGAAGAATTCCAGTGTGATATGCATTTTGTCTCTGGTTACTGAGTTGAAGTTCATGTCCAGGGTGTTTCTGATGTATTCCAGTTCGTCGAGTACTTTTTCGTTTTCGATATCTACTGCGGTGAACACCCTGGTCATTGTTTACATTTTTAACCGTTCGATATGTATAAACTATTAATACAACGCAGGTGTAACAATAATACATGGCTGAAAAACCACGGGCGACAGAACTGACTGGGAAAACTATAGTATCTGAAGAACACGGTAAAAAGTTCGGTACGGTTGAGGATCTCTCCTATGTTTCCGATACTGGCGAACTGATGAACATCCTAATCACAGATACCACAAAGCATCTCAACGACGCTAACCTACAGCAGGACAGAAAAGGAAGAAGCATTATACCGTTCTCCTCTGTAAGAAGCATCGGAGACTTCGTCATCGTATCAGAAGACGAAATAATGTAGAAAATCGTTTTCTTCTCTCCTTATCTATTCTATTTATCGAACCAGAACTGCCTATTTTTAATTAAAGAAGTAAAGAAGAATATGAGAGAGGCTTAAGGACTCTCTACTGAGTTATGCGTCCTCTATACCTTTATCGGTAATTTCGAAGACTGCTTCTCCTTCAGGCAGGTAAGGGCTGTCTTCGAGCCGTGCTACGCGTGTGTCCTTCTTTCCTTTCCGTAGGTAGATGATGACTGCGCAGTTGTGTGCTACGATGTTTCCTCCGATTGCCTTTGTAGGGTCTCCAAACATCTGATCTGGGTTGTCCATGACCTGGTTGGTGACTACTACTGCTACATTATGGGTGTTTGCTACTTTCAGCAGTGTTGACATGTGCTTGTTCAGTTTCTGCTGTCTGTTGGCCAGTTCTCCTCGTCCTACATACTCTGAACGGAAGTGAGCCATCAGAGAGTCAACTATGATCAAGCCGATGTCGTTGTCGTTGCAGATCTGTTTGGC
>JBEQBC010000009.1:0-26167 GCA_041640035.1 Candidatus Nanohaloarchaea archaeon
TCGCTGAGGGTTGTACCGTTGAACTTGATGGTTCCGAGAGTTCTTCCGTAGTAACCTTTCCCACGGTACTCGATCTTAACGGTTCGATTCGACAGAGTACTTTTAACATAACTTGAGGCTTTCTCACCGTAATTTCTCAAGTGCTGTTTACTTAGATCACATTCCCAGTCCTCAGGAGTGTTCTCGGCATGAACCTCAGGCGTATCCACGCCCTGCAACCTGATCGTAACTGTATGGTTTCTTACATCTGCTTCGACCGTATCGCCGTCGATCACTCTTTCTATCCTGGCTTCATCGCCGACCGGTTCACTTGTCTCCTGAACGCAGCCTGAGACCATGACTGCCAGTATCAGAAAAACATGGAACGGTTTCTCTGGATCCATTCTACCTTCCATCTATCAATATGTCTTGTAGGTACACCGGTTTTATAGATTTGACCAGAGAAAATCTTGTACATGAGTCACACTGTTGAAATCGTGGATCGTGATGAAACTATCGAAGCTGAGGATGGACAGAGTGTTCTTCAGGCGATGTTGAACAGCGGCGTAGAATGGATGCATGCCTGTGGAGGATTCTGCAACTGCACGACATGCCGTATCAAAGTTGAGGAAGGTATGGACAACCTAAGCGAGATGCAGCAGGATGAGAAGAATACTTTGAGGCGTTTCCAGGGAGAGGAAGTGCTGGACGGTCCTTTCCGGCTAAGCTGTCAGGCAGAAGTTCACGGCGATGTTAAAATCTCAGAACCAGAATGGTACTGAAATACAATGGTTGAGAAGAATTGCTGGCGTTGCGGCGAGCAAATGACTAAGTTCGTAGCCTGCGAATTGAAATGCTTTAACTGTGGTTTTATCAGAGACTGCAGCGACCCATAAAAATGTTAATCTTCCATCTTGCCTTTGCTGTGAACTCTTTCACCGGTGCATTCGTTGCAGAGTGCCAGTAATGTGATATTGTCGCATCCTTTCCGTACGCATTTCTTCATCCAGTAACAGACACTCCTTGTAACCCATGTTGATACAAAAAATTAAAAAGAGAATCAGTCAGGAATTGAAGGTGCTGAAGAGAGAATAAAAAACTTTAAGAACAGTTTACAAGGTTATTCGTAGTCTTCACGGTGAAGTTTGTCGATCTTGGCCGCCATGACAAAGTCTGCCTGGAATAAACCGTCTATTTTATGTGTGTAAAGCTTGATCTCTGCTTGGCCCCAGGTGAAGTTGATGTTCGGATGATGTCCCTGTTCTTCTGCGATCTCTCCTACATCGTTGACGAAGTCAAGGGCTTCCTGAAAGTCCTCAAACTCGAAGTCTCTGATGAGGTGATGTTCATCTACTACTTCCCATTCATCGCTGATTTTCTCCATATGATCCTCGAGTTTCTCTCCTGTGTATGGTTCGACTCCTCCCTGGCATGCCTTGCAGGTCTGACTGGCTAGTTCTGACATAATTCCAATATTGGTAAAGGTAAGGTAAAAAAGAGTGGCAACCTCTCAGTAACCTAAGAATGAACCTAGAAAAGATGATTCCGGATAACTACGGACAGCTTGAAAACTCCGACCTACCGCTTTCAGAAGGGCGTATCGCCCGACTGATCAGAGAGGACATGAGCGAGGAACAGACTCTGGACGGGGATGTCCCACATGTGATTAACTGTGTGCTCTCAGAGCTCCTCCAGGAGGTTATTGACGAGACTATAGATGAAGCGGCGATGATGCACAAGGTTAAGGAAGCTCATGTCAGGAACGCTCTTCGAAATGTGGAGATCGAGGAGGAATACTCTGCACGAACACAGGCGTTCATCGATCAACTGAAGAAGATTGGAGAAGAAATGGAGGATACAGCTGAAAGATTAGAGGATAATTAATCCTCCTTCTCTTCTTCTACTTCATCAATATCGATATCCTGAAGATCGTCTTCAGCATCCATAGCTTCCTCCATCTCCTGGGTCATATCCATGATATCCTCCATCTCGTTCTCAAAAGTACTTAACTGGGTCTTCATCTTTCTCTGGATGTAGAACAAGGTCATACCTGCTCCAAAGATGATTCCCACCGCAAGTCCGATGAAAAATGTGACTAATGACATACAGAAAACAAGTCTCAACTAACGGGAATAAAGTTAACGGTCAAGTCTAATCCAGGAGATAATTATCGAAAGGAAGATTCCTGTCCTCAAAATCAGCCTCTAAAGAACGAAGATCAGCTTCAACAGTATCCAAACTATCGAAACCGTAAGTTATAATCCTGTTAGGCTTCAGGAAAACTCCGGTACGGACGATCTCCGAGATATTATCCGGCTCAACATGGAGGAACGCTGTATCAACCTTACCGATTTCCTTAACCTCTGAACTGTAAATCCGTGGTCCCTGAACAAAGAAGCTGTGGTCACCCATTACAAACCTGTAGCCGTTGATATCCTGGTAGGTTACAGGATCGATCTCAACACTGAAAATATCCAGTGAGTCCGGACTCTGGGTTCTCTCCACATCAGGACAGTCCAATTCTCCTTCAAAGTCAGAGGGCAGAATCAAACAGGTGGAGTTCGAACACATAGACTCAATCAGTTCCTTGTTCTCCTTCAGATGGCTGCTGGAAGTCAAAAGTATAATATTAGCCTCAACCTCTTCAACAGGATCAACCACGACCTTGAAGCCATTATCCTCGATCAAAACAGTGCTCCCATCGATACTGATATCAAACCGGTCAACCTTCAGCTCGTAATAATTCATCACTCGATCAATCCATCAGACCCTCCACTAAAACCATCAAAAATCCAAATTTAAAACCATTACCACCTATACAGAAACAATACGGAAAGACAGATAATCAAACGGATTTAATAAAGTAACCAACTCATTTTCCTTCATAACCTGATGCGGGGGTAGCCAAGTGGTCAAAGGCGCAGGATTTAGGATCCTGTCCGATAGCGGTTCGCAGGTTCGAATCCTGTCCCCCGCACTTACATATAAACGGGAATTTCTTTCTTGATCAATAGGCCAATAAAACATGACGAATATCCGTGTAGCCGCGATAATCAAAGAGGGAGATAAAGTATTAACCACTCAAATGGAAAAGAGCGGAGACAGATACTATGTTCTTCCTGGCGGAAAAGTTGAGATCGACGAAAATATAGAGGAGGCTCTTAAAAGAGAATTGAAGGAAGAAACTGGCATAGAAATCAAGGATTACTCTTTGGCATACCTGAGAGAACTTAAACTGGATGGCCAAGAAAAAGGCTTAGAGTTCTACTACCGAATAAGTGATTATTCCGGTAAACCAGAAACCGGGCATGACCCTGAAAATAAAGAGGGCGATCTCAGAAAAGTTGAGAAGCTTCCTGTAGAGAAATTAGAGGATGAAACTTTCTTTCCGAAGCAACTGATTGAGAAACTACAAGAAAATGAAATATCCGATGAGCAGAAATTAGAACATCTAGGAATCCACGATATCCGAAATTAAACTCTACAGATTGATCAGTACTGCTCCTGCGACCATGATGATTGATCCTGCGAGTTTCTGAGGGAATCCGTCTTTTTCTTCTAGCAGTATGTAGCTGATGAGTACTGTTAGAGGTATGCTGAATCTTTTGATCGCGATAACATAGGTTACAGGTGTTATCTCGAAGGCTGTCATCTGGAGTATTATTGATAGTCCGCCTAGTCCTCCGAGTAGGCCAAGCGGTTTCCAGCTGCTTTTCACCTGGTTCTTCCAGTCGCTGGATTTCCTCATCATCACAGGGAGCATGAATACGGAGGAAAGTGCGTATACGGAGAGCGGCCAGATGATCGGAGAGGTCATGTTAACTCCTATCTTGTCGGTGTTAGCTGTAATTGAGTAGATCAGGATTACGATCATTATGAGCTGGACGCCTCGTTCCTCTGAAAGTTTCTTGAATGGTTCAAGAACGGTTTCAACATCTTTCAGCTTCAAGACATAGGTTCCCAGAGCGATTAAAAGTACTCCGAACACTCCTGCCATACTCAATGTCTCTCCCAGTATCAGGAAGGATGTACCTACCACCAGCAGAGGAGAGAGTGCGAACATGGGAGTGACTATAGATGCCTCTGACTCCTTATACGCTTTGGCAATCAGTATAGAGGTAAAAGCTATCACCAAGCTCTGTGGAACGAGAAGGAAAAGATACATAGGATCGATGTCAGGGATACCGGTGTAGAGAAGAGCGGCCAGAAGTACCGGTATACCGAATACTCTTGAGCTCCAGGCCGTGATGAATTCATCGGTTTCAAGTGAGTTCTTTCTCTGGTAGACACTCTGGACGCCTTTGAGAACTGCGACGCCCAAAGCCAGTATTATCCCTGTTTCGATTATCACGGCCATAAAATCCGGACGCATACTTTAGAAACCACTCGATGATTGATGTGCCATCAAACAGTATACTTTTTTATTCAGGTTTCAACTCAAACAAGTTTAAAATGAGTACAGAAGGTTTCAGCTACGAGGAGGAAATAGTCGAACCGGATGATGTAGATGAGGAAGAAGATACTGATATCTACGGAGAAGAGGAAGGACTTTCAAACGGCTACGGAACACCTGTCGAAGAATCAAGCTACCGAGAAGACTCCGAAGAAGAACAACCTGACTACTCCGGTATCAAAGGCAAAGCACTGAAATACCAGGATACAATCGGTTCAGCGGTTGGAGGAGCAGCTGGAGGCGCACTCATGTTCGGACAGCCAGAACTAGCCCTGATCGCAGGAGGCGTAACAGCCGGCGCACATGTAACAGGAAAAGCAAGTGCCAAAGGAGTAGAGAAAATAAAGGACTTCCTCAGTGGAAAAGGAGAAGCAGAAAAAGCGAGTGACGAACAGCACGCCACCGCATAAAAAAACCTACTCAGGTACTTCTTCAAAGTCGTCGTAAGCTTTCTCAGCAAACTGCTCTAAAGCATCGAAGTACATTTCTTCCATCAGTTCTCCACGCTCAACTTTACCGCCCTCATAACTATTATCGGAGTACTGAGCGCTGACCGGTGCCACGCTTCCGTTTCTACCGAAGTGAAGGTACTCTGCTAGAGGAGCTCGTAGACGATCCGCTCCGGAATCTCCAAAGTACTCGTTGCTTTCACGGCTTCTCTCGATGACATCAGCGATCGAAAGCAGGTTAGTTCTCTGACTCTGCCCGTTCAAACGGTCGCGGACATCTCTAAGGTCCTCAACTTCATCTGAAAACGCTTCATGTTCACCAGTAGCTGCCTGATATGCCTGCTGGTAGATATTCTCGATATCGCCGATAAGCGGCTCTAATTCCTTATTCTTAACTGTTCCAAGCCAGTTCATCGCATTTCTCTCGCTGTAGAAGGCTTCGTCCTGAGATTCAGGTCTGAATACATCGACTTCTAACTGGATGAAGTCCTCCTGTTCCTCTGACTGGTTGAAAACATAGATATTTCTCCTGTTGTCGCCCCAGGTGTTCTCATCACCGGTTACAAGCATCCGGGCAACAGGGCTCTTATCACTTGGTTCATTGTGTATCTCTGTTTCCATTCCGTTTCTCTGGAAGTGCTCATCGAAGAAGTCTACCGGGAAACGAGGCAAGGCTACTTCTCCGCCTTTGAAATCGTATGATATCCAGTCGTCCTCCATCCTGTCCGAGTAAGTTTCATCATGTACGAGGCTGTCTCGGTACTCGTCTACATCTGGTACATCCTCAAGGACATCCCTGCTGATCGAATCGGTGTTCGGCACTATATATGTGGTCTCGCCCTGTTTTTCAGTATCTATAACACCGGCAGCGAACAGATCTGACAGGCTTCTCCACGCCACTGAGTCCTGTCCTCCATCGAGTTCATCCCAGATATTTTTGAAGTCTCCGAGAGCTGCCATATCGCTTTCGCCTTTATCAGCGGCTTGCTGAATTGCTCCAAAGCTGGTGGCTAGTATGTTTCCACGGTTTTGTTCATAATGTCTTCTGAAAGTGTTTACAGATTCCTGTTCAGTCATGCATTCTCACCTCATGTTCTACAAGTGTCTCCAGAGCTTCCTCTACATCATCATTGTCGTCTTTGAGAGCTCTGACAGTATCCTCAAGTGTTGATTCATCGACGAAACCGTAGTGGCGCTGAAGATCGTTCTTAACTTCATTCTTTATCGCGGTTATATCAGAGTTCATGCTCTGCCACGCATCCACTACATCGAACATTTTGTCCTCATCGACTTCCTGTGTATCGTATTCAGGTACATAGACGACCTCTGCAGGTACTGCTTCTCCTGCCTGGATGGAGGCTGCGAGCGAGTAAGTTGCTGCTTGGAACCGGTCACGGTCTCTTCTTTTCCCGGTTTTGAACTCCTTGACTCTGAAACCGTCATCCATCTCAACCAAGTCCGCGAAACCGCGTAAGCCGTTGTTTTCTAGCCATTGCTCTGCTTCATTTGGTTCTGCTCCGGGATAGTTGTCCGCGAATTCGGCTATATCACGGTCAAGTTCATCCAGGACTTCGAACCGGGTTTTTCCACCGAACCGTTCTCTTAACTGCCCTAGTTGTCTGTTGATGTCCATGTCCGGTGCGTAGCTTGTAATCAGGTCTACTGCTTCTTCGTATGCTTCTTCCGGGTCGACTTCTCTGTCCTCTACGGTCACCATTACATCGTGCATCAGGGAGCTCATTCTGAGATGCTCTTCCATATCACGGTTGTCTCCGAAGTACTGTGTGGTGTAGTCGGAGCTGTTCTTCATTATATTGTCGTAGAGCAGTTCTTCACGGCTGCTGAATGATTCTCTGCCGATGTCGTCCTGCGCCCAGTACTCTGTCAGTTCTCCTACAGTTATAGTATTCATTTTAGTGTTTTTCACCAGACCGGAAGACCTACATCCTCCAATTCATATTCGTTCCCTGTTTCATCAGGATCGTAAATATCCACTTCTGACACATACAGTCCGTCCTCGAAACGACTGACTACCCTGCCATCGTTCGTTTGTCCGAGCACCTCTCCAAGCTCTAAGGCTTTGAGGTAGAACTCGCCGACCGTCTCTGTTCTTCCCTGGTCGTCTTCTTCGAACTTGGCGGAAAGATATCCTTTTACAGCGGTTATATCTTCCTCTCTTTCAGCCAGTGCCTCTTCCGGGACTGACGAGATCTTCGCGTGGCGATCTCCCTGTGATAGAACATATCTTCCATCCCGCATAGTGACGACTCCCTCGAAAAGCGATTCATCGTCCTGCAGGTGCTCTGTGGATATTCTCATTACAATGTTACCTGTAATCACGGATTGTTGGTAAAAGGTTTTATCTGTAACCGGTAGAAACCTAGTTGAGCTATGAAAATGTTAACGCTCTTTCAGTTCTCTATATACCATGGAAGAGGTATTTAAGATACTGTCAGAGAACCTGGAACAGGCAAGCGCAATAGGATACGGAGCACTAGCAACCGGAGCCGCAGCATACCTAGCGCATAAAAACGATTTCGGAGCCGACGGTATGACAGATAGAGATATTGAAATGTATCTTGATGAAACAGAAGATACCTACCAGCCTCTCAAAATGTACAAGCGAAGAGTGCTTGACAAGGAACTGAAAAACAGAGACTGAAACCTCTCCAAGATGTAGTATAAAAAAATTCCCTCACAACCAGTTCAATACAACCTTTCTGCGGTTGTGGTGTAGTCCGGCCAATCATGTCGGCTTCTCGAGCCGACGACTCGGGTTCAAATCCCGACAACCGCACTCAAATTTTCTATTCCTCTATCGTTCCGAAGAACTGCCAGAAAAGCTCTGACTCACTGTACAGATACGCCCATATACCTGTAAAGGTGAGTGAAGAGGCTGTAAGTCCTGCTAATGCGAAGCTAGCCCCTGACGGAAGCGGTGTATGAAGCATGGGACCGAAGTAATGCAGTACATCCAGTAAAGCGTACCATGCACCGGAACCGAAGACTGCCTCCAAGGTGATCTCGGTATAATCCAGTACTAGCAGTGCTTGACTGGCCATTAATGCATGACTTACTACTAGGAAGAAGAACATCGGTTCCGAGGTCTGCTGAAGATAAGCGGAAGGTGTCGAAAGCATCACTACTACGACCCAGAGACCGTATTTCAGGTTTCCTATGAAAGCTAACGCGTCGACTATCTTGGTCCAACGGGATTTTCGGCCCAGTGCGTAGAGTCCTACTGAGATAGCCATGAAGAGTGTTGCATTCGGTGATACAGGTATGAAAGGCCATGTGTACACTGGGTTTTCCAGTATTGAGTATCTGTAGTACCAGTATCCGAACCCTGAGCCGAGTACATTTACAAGAACCAAGAGCCAGGGATTGTTTAATGCGAACTTTCTGAGTTTTACCGGTATCATAACTTAACAGGTCTCATTCCGTGTTATTAAATCTCAGTTCTCAACCCGGATCTTGTAACCGGAACGGATCTCATCCTTATGCCTCTCAATCTCGTTCTCCAAGCCTTCCGAGTAGTCGGTTACTCTTCTAACCAGGCCGTCATCCAGTACATGTGGATCGATGAAACGGGCCTTGGTAGTAACCTGCAGATCAGCCTCTTCTCCATCATTCACCAACTCCACAGTGAAATCGGAGTCTAGCCGATTCAGTAGTTCCTGGATTCTTTCGTCATCTGAGCCTTTGATTTTTTCGTATACATAGTTATCGTTCTCGAACAGTTCCTCTTCCGTCAGAAGGTCAATCTCGAATGCTCTCCTAATCACCTGTGCGAACATCTCGTTAACCGCAACCTCGGTAGGTGAGGCCCATCCCTCGTTATCCATCTCCATGAAGTAGAAGCTGTACTCCTCAGCCACCTCCATATCATCCAGCATGAACTCGTTTTTGTGTACGGTTAGTGCGTTGAGGAATGGCTGTGGATCGATATCCTTGTGTACCTTGATGTCTCTGAGGAAGTAGTCGATCCTGTCGGCGCAGAGACTTGGCATATCCCGTTCGAGTAGTTTGAAGTTGGATTCGTCCAAGACTTCTTCAGTATCTATTCCGTGCTTCTCAAGTATTTCCGGTATCTCCGAATCGTATACTATCTTATCCAGGAAGTCATCATGGTAGTCATGGTCCTCGGTATCGAAGACGAAGTCTACCAGATGTGAGAACGCTGTATGGGGTACATCATGTAGAAGACCTGCGATCTGTTCCTCAAGACTTGCATCAAATTTTCTTAGCAGGAAGAATACTCCAAGACTGTGTTCGTACCGTGTAACCGGTTCCTTGTCGATGAAATATTTCTGAGGTCCGGCTTGCTGTATGTTCTTCAGTCTCTGAACCGGTTCGCTCTCTATCAGTTCTTTGATAACCTCTTTTTCGATTGTTTGTCTGCCGTGAACAGCGTCGTTGACTTCCATCACCGAAATATTCGATAATTAATCTTATGCTGTTTACTGTTCCAACACTGAAATAGTGAAAGGAGTCTACGCAGTGTACTTCAAACTGGAAAAGGAGAAAACCGTCGAATGCGGAGGACTGGGAGAGATCAGCTTCCAGCCAGGCACCTACATCTATGTTGGTTCGGCGATGAAATCTCTTGAAAGCAGGATCCACAGGCATTTCCATAGCCAGGAGAACAAGCACTGGCATATCGACTACTTCTCCGAAGAGGCTGAGCCTGAAAGCGTCTTTTTCGTTTTTACTGAGGATAGCAGCCTTGAATGTACCTTGGCAGAGTTCTTTTCATCAGAATTTGATGAAGTGAACCGTTTCGGTTCTTCGGACTGCGGATGCAACTCACATCTATTTCGAAAACTGTAACAACGGATTTAACTAAACTTCCGTATAATACTCCAAATATGGAAAATCCAGTCGTATTCGGACTTGCCACATCAGCACTACTGATCCACATCGGACTGCTGATCTCACTACTACTTTTCACACTGAAGAAAACCGTTTTACCAGACATATACCAGAAACTGAAAGTAGACCTGTTGTACAGCCGTATATCAGATTACAATTTGGAGATAGCTTGGATATTTGCATTCGTGGCTACCACAGGAAGCCTGTACATGTCGGAAATCCTAGGATGGGATCCTTGCCCGCTTTGCTGGGTTCAGAGAGGGTTCATCTACCCACTGGTACTGATACTGGGCGCAGCAATCTACCTTGAAAGGACCGACAGAGAGTTCAGTAGAGAAATCCTGGGGATCGATTTCGGTTTGAAAGATATCGGTATGGTGCTGGCGATGATATGTACACCTCTATCTCTTTACCATTCGATCTATCAGCGTTTCAGTCAGTACATTAGTGCAGGATGCTCGCCGACAGCTATCAGCTGTTCGACCAAGTACACTTTCCACTACAATTACATTTCGATTCCGACACTGGCGTTTACAGCGGTCTTGGTGATTGTGTTGTTGCTGTGGCGGTTTAGCTCCACGGATTATTAACCACATTTTTTCTTTCCTCTATATTCTCGACTGTGGTCTCTACAATCCTGTGAAGTGCCTCTTTACTGTTGAAGGCGTTGTGTGGGGTGACTATCACATCGTCTCTATCTACTAGGATATGATCCTCTAGGACTTTTTCGATGTCGTTCTCTGATTCTGCTTCTGATAGAACTTCGACATCATCTTTCATCATGGATTCGTCTTCCAGGACATCTAGACCTGCTGAAGTGACATTTCCTTCCTCCAGTGCTTCTATGAGAGCCTCCGTGTCAACTAGGCCTCCGCGGGCAGTATTCAGTATTATCGTGTTGTCCATCATATTGAATTCTTCGTAGGATAGAAGGTGGTGGTTTGAGTCGGTTAACGGTGCGTGAAGTGTTATTATGTCTGACTGTTGGAGGAGGTCCTCGAGATCTACATACATGAAGCCGAGTTCGTGTTCGAGATGTTGTTTAGGGTATGGATCGTATGCGATGACTTCCATGTTGAATCCTCTTGCTATCTCTATGACGCGTTGCCCGATGTCACCTGTTCCTATGACTCCTATTTTCTTGCCGTCTAAGTCTGTTCCTTTCAAGCCTTTGTGTGAGAAGTCTCCTTCCTCCACTTGTTCTTCGGCCTGTGAGATCTTCCTTGTCAGGTTGAGAAGTAGGCCGAATGTGTGTTCAGCTACTGTTGAGGGTCCGTAGCTTGGTACATTTGAGACCATGACTCCGGTTCTGGCTGCGTGACCTGTGTCGATGTGGTCGAATCCTGTTGAGCGTGTGGCTATGATGTCTGCATCCATTTTGTCTATTACTTCGGCTGATACCTTGGAGTCGACGAATACTGTTACGGCATCGTATCCGCCAAGTTTATCCACAGTATTTTCGTCGAGTGGTTGTTGGATGAACTCTATGTTGAGGCTGTGATCTTTTTTCTCCATGTATTCTTTTTGCCATTTCTCTGCGTCGAACCACGCGACATCTGTCATAAGTATTTACTGTGGGACGGTTGACTAAAAAACAGGGAGCAGGGATTAAGAGTTTTCTACCAGGAAAAAGAAGCAGATAAAAAATTTTGTGACCAATTCGTTACAGTAACATGCCGAATATTTTAGTTCCGGAGACCCTGGAATCAAATGAACTATACGATGAACTAGATAACCAGGGTATAGAATATACAGAGGTCGAAAGAGAAAGATTCATAGATGAACTGGCCTCAGGAGAATACGACGGATTGATAGGCAACGGACATGTCCGTATGTACGCCGCAGCAGTAGAAACAGATACCGAGATGGTGATATTCGACTACGGAGACTCCGGACTGGCAACCAGCTACCTGTCAGGAAATCCATCAGCAGACGCATCAAGCATACAGGACATAACCGAAACATACATCCAGCAGAGCCGACTGCAGGAACAGGCAGAGTTTGGCTCTAAGATGATAAGGCACGACGCTCTCAACGACATGAATGTACTCCGCGGCAGAATGGATATAGCTCAAGAAAGAGCGGATGAAGAGGTACAGGAGCACCTGGAAGTAGCGGAAGGTGCAGCAAGATCAATGCAAGACATAATCGAAAGCACCAAGGCACTTTTCTCAACCAATACAGATATAGAGCCAGTACCTATCCATGAAACCGTTCAGCACCTGAAACAACAGTATGGAGATGAAGCACAGAGAAGAGGATTCGAGCTGGAAGTCGATACTCATCCGGGAATCTATGCCTGTGCCGGTGATGAAATAGTGAACATGTACGGACAGATGATCAGAAACGGTTTCGAACATTCTGGAGGCGATCATATCAGAGTAACAGCTGAAGAAACAGAAGAAGGTCCGAAGGTCGAGTACGAGGACAACGGCGAAGGCTTCGATCCTGAAAACATGGAGAAAGTACTGCAGGAAGGCGTCTCCGAAAACGAGGACGGCGGACTGGGAATGTTTATAATGGCTCAAAGCGCAGAAAAATACGATATGGACCTTATTCTAGGAGAATCAGAGGACCTGGGTGGAGCAAAAATCACCACTATTCTTGAACCTGCCGAAGATGACTGTTAAACCAGAGGAACTTGAAGAAGGCGAAAAAGTACTTTTCAACGACCGCAAAACACCCTTGAAAGTCTCAGAGAAAAAGGAAGACAAACTATTTGTAGAGGGTCCGAACGGTGGAGAATACGAGATCTACCGGGAAGACGGAACGCTTCTAGTATGCCGGAAGGGAAACCAGAGATACTCATCTTACTGCGAGGAATTAAGGAAAGTCGGTGAATGGCAGCGAGACGGAGATAAATGGAAGCATACGAAGACGGAAGCCCGTATCGAGATGAAAAGAAACGAAAACGGTTTCTGGACACTTGAATCAGAGAAATTCGGAGATGAACTTGATCTTCCGAAGTACGGTTACTCATCGAAGGAGTTCGCGGAGGAAGACGCGGAAAAGTTCGTCAGGAACAAACCTGAAGGCTGAACTATATAATCATCTATCAAAAAATTGGTTCCTGCACGGTATCAGATGAAAAAAGAGTACAAGATCCTGGCAGCAGTATTCGGAGGATTCGCAGTTCTATCAATACTAGCCATAGCCGCCTTCATAGGACTCATAATGTCGATAGGCTCCGGACAGCCAGAAGAAGGCTCATTCACACACGAAGTCGAGTACTCCGCAGAATTCACAGCCAACGGCACACTTAATGACACGGTTTTCTACCTTCCATACCCCGAAGACGAAGAGTTCAGAGATAAAGTCAGGATGAACGGTTCAAATGTATCGATACACAACGAGTGGGACGCAAACCTTTCTGTAGTGAACACTTCACGCGGGGAGATGCTGAAAGCTGATATAGGTGATTTCCAGCCACAGACCTTCGACGACCGGTTCCTGGAGGAGATCAATCAGACCGAGTTGCCTGAGGAAGTTGAAAGAGATGAAATACTTAACAGAACTTATACTAACTCAACGGAACTAAGCGATTATGCGACCTACGACCTGATAATCTCAGTTGATTACAACAGGACACTGGATACAAGAAACGGTTTAACAGAAGAACCACATCTCAACTCAAACAGCACTACTCTATCAGATTGCGGAGTAGGACCAAGAGAATCATGTGATGTTGTGACAACAGATGCTTTCCTGAGCTATGATACATCGAACGAGACATACATGGAGATGAATGTGAGACTGAATGGAAGGAATTCCTGGTGGGACTGGGGTTGGAGCGGCAATAGTTACAGGCAGAGTTTCTACAACAGTTACTACGATGACAGCAAGATAAAGGGATCTCAAAACGGCTGGATTACTCTCCGTGGATCAGAAGAGGAAGGAGAAGGAAACTACCGTGACTGATTAGACCATATCTGTTCTCTCGATGTCGTTCTGTTCTGCATCATAACGGTCGAAGACCTCAGGTAGGTCAGCAGTGTTCAGACTACCAGGATCATATGGGATAGCACGGACAGTAACAGGATAATCCTCCCTCAGATCCATGCCGTCATGTTCTAGTAGAACCTCCACAGAACCTTCATAATGCGGGCCAGGAAGATCTTCAGAGTCCTCTACCTCTAACGGTATGATACCGGTTTTCTCTCTTGTACTTTGAGGTACCCTGTGTCTCGCCTCGTCAGGGAAAACATAACTATCGTTCATGTTCCGGCCGTGGACTACTCCATAACCTGTCTCATCCTGATTAAATCCGGGGCTGTGTTCATATACGATTATTCTGGGTTCTTCTCCGGTCTGATGCATGGAGGTATTCAGGACCCCCTGGAAAACATTCATGCCGGAGGATATCGCGTGCTGTTCAATATCTTCCTCCGCAAGCTCTTCTCCATGCTGAGCGAAACCCTGATTTGATGCATCGTTCAGAATACCCTGTATATCGACATCTTCATCTTCCATGTAGCCTAGTATAACATTCCAAGTTTAATAAAAGTGATTTAAAGTACCTATTTGACTTTTCTGGTTTAATGAAAAAAGAAGAGAAGTATTGGGGTATGTTAGCGCGTGTTTTGTTGTGTTGTGCAGCGTATAGTCTGTTGTTCTTTGGTTATCCACCTTGGAAAGCTTGTCTCGGGTTTCCGTTTGAGAAGTCCGAGTAATTTCGGTCAGGCCCTTTTGCCCGAGCTCCCCTGAGTTGAGGAGCAGGCCAGGATTTCCCAACCTACTTATCCTGTATTAGGTATACAGGATAAACAGATTGGATCTATACGCGGTGATATCGCTCACGCTAGGCATATTAGACTTGAAGAATACAGACTTGAAGGTCTCGCCTGCGTGAGTCATATGTCTACTTTGTGAACTGACCTTTTTAAAAGTTTGCTGACATACTGATTTGACCCCAGAATCCAGAAACAAACCAAATTATATGTTACTTTTCAGTAACAAATTTAAGCGTTGTCTGTTGTTAAGTTGATATAATGAGTCCTTCCCTAGTTGACCTCGCCCGACAAGAGCTTGAGGAACATAATGTAGAGGTAGATGAGCCAAGTAGAACCAGAGCTCAGGAAGACCTTAAGATGATGGATGTTATAGAGGGAGGTAGCATCGGAGAAGGACTAAGCGCGGCAAGTTACGATATGCTTACAGATACAGTAAATCTTTACCAGCCAATGGCCAAGGCTGGAGCAGTAGATAATGTTCTGACGGACGAACAGATTGAGGAAGTCGTTTCCCTGGCAGACTCAGAAGATCTACCGCCCGAACTCCAGCAGTCCATGGACGACGCCTTCAAGAGCATCGATTCAGCGAAGAGCGCAATGGAAAACATGGGCTTAGATGCACAGATAAACCAGTCGGCAGAGCAAGTATCCTCACATACGGCAATTTACGATGCATTAAGAAAAGGAGTCCCAACAGATAAGGTAGATGAACAAACCAGAGAGGAGCTGAGGGAGGAAGCACGCTGGCAGTTACAGATAAGCGCCGAACATGAACTGGTTCACAAGGCAGCCACAGATGCCTTCGTTGAACATGACGGCAGGACAGGAGCACTTCTCGAGAACCTGAGAGAAATAACTGAGATAGAGCAAGGACTGCTCTATGATGAAAAGGACCGTGATGACAAGAAGGATGTAAGAGCTCTTCTTGAGAACAAGGAATCTCAGTTCCCGCTTAACGACCAGGATCTTAGACGAGCCGCTGTAATGGAATTGGACGACGGCTACGAGCAGAAGAAACAGGAAGTCAAGGAAAAGATCGAACTTCTTGAGAGTGAAAGAGACCGTACCGAGGAAATGCTGGAGGAAAGAACGGAAACATGGTCGGATATCATAACCGAAGACAGGAACGACATACTTGGAAAGCAAAATGAGGTAAGGGATGCCTATAGAGATTTCCAGGCAGAATTCAGGAACTTCCTGGAAGAGAACGATGAAAAAAGCAGGGAGGATTACCGTGAATTCCTGAAGGAACATGATCTCTACACACCTGAGAGAGTAGAGCGGCTGATGGATGCAGAAGATTACGAAGAAGCATTCGAAAACAAGAAAGACGAACAGATAGACCGGTTTAAAGAAAGAGAAGATGAGCTTTACGAAGAACTTGAAGAATACTTAGATGAAAGAGCTGATGAACTGGAGGAAGAGATCAAGGAGTACATAGAGCCTATGTTCGAGAGAGCTGAGGCTAACAGCGAGGTACCTGTCGGATCGGTCGGCGAATCATTCGCACATTTCTGGACCATGTATAGACGCGGAGAACTTGAGGATGAGGAAAGCCGTGAACAGAAGAAAGAAGGCTTGAGAAGAAACTATCCCAACGGAGGAGACAGAGCTGCCGAAGTCATAGACGACCTTTTCCAGCAGTACGATGAAATGGACGGCTCTGAAGAGGATAGAGTATCATATGTAATGAGTCAACAGGAAGAGTACCTTGAAAGAGAAATGGAGCCAGGCCTGATGGATGCAGTCACTGAACGGTTACCGGATTCCGACTACCTTCCTTTCTAGAAACAGTTTAAACACTGTGTAAAAATTGAATCTTTATGCAGGAGCTCATACAGGAGTTAAGGGATATCCAGGGAGTGAAAAATGTGAAGAAACAGTCCGGACCGGTACTCAAGGTCAACCTTTTCGGTCGCCCTGTACCGAACTCCGAAGCAGTGGAGATCAAAGGCGACCTGAGAAAGATATCACAGAAACTGAGAAACCAGTTGGATCAAGCACAGGAAAAAGGAGAAATCAGTTCATGGGAGTGGATAGTGAAACCGGAGAAGAAGTACACTGATAGCAGTCCGAGAGACCTGAAAGTATCTGATCGGAAGGATAAAGGACATAAACCGGCTTATTATCGTGTAGCTATAGAAGAGGAATTTTCTCCCACTTGATAACTCCGGAAGGTAGATCATATGATTCAGCCGCATTGCATGTCATATAGTGTTTTTCTCTGCGTGAGCCTTCAGCGCATTTTGAATCTACAGCTCGATCCTCGTGGATGTAACTGGTTGGACACTGATCCGCAGGCATAACCTCTTCCGACCATCCTACCCGAATTCTGTCGCCGCGTCTATCCATATCAGCATTTTCTCTAACCCAGTAATCTCCGCCTCGATAGGAGGACATTTTGTATGTGCAGGTACATATCTCGGAGGATTGTACTTCCCCCGTAACTTCCAATCCTTCTACTCTTTCGCTCATACTTCTGGATTCGTTCCATTTTGCTGAGATGTTCCTCTGGTAGTTACAGCTTCTCACAGGTATTTTATTCTCCTCTGAGTTTAGATAGAAGTAGTCGCCGTTCATGTTGCTGGTAACTTCATCGTTAGCAATACTTGGAAGGCCTTTCAACTCTACGGTTTCACCTTGGTATGCAGCAGTATTGTTATAGATATTTCGATCGCTTGCATCAATAACAAGTTCGGGTGCTGTGTTCAGGAAGGGTACAATTAGAAATACAGGTAGGAACAACAGTACCGGCCCAAAGTAGATTCCGATAGTTTCACGGTGATTTTCAGGGCTAAAGTATTCATGTATAAGATGTCGATCTATGAACAACATTACTATTCCTGTTAAAGGAAGTAAAACAGCAAAGGATCCGGCAAAAGCTCCTGCAACTCCTAGCTTGACTGCTTTCCTTTTAGTTGCTTCGTTAGTGGTGAAAAAGTAGGCTCCTATAAAGTAATATACGGTTCGGAATATAGATGCAAAAATAAAAACTAGAACTAGTTCTATCAAAATCCTTAACAACTGTACATCACTTTAACTAAAACTAATGTGTGTTCTCATTGATAAAAATTATAACGAGAAAAGTAGTTTAGCGGCGTCCTAACTCTCCCACCGAAAGGTAGTACCGGTTAGATCGCTGAGAGACTTTACTTCCGTGTTCGGAATGGGTACGGGTGTTGCCCTCTCGCTCTGGCCGCTATTATGTAACCAATCCGGGTTAAACCTTATAAACCAAATGATGGTGTTATTCTGGAAGCGCTCAAAGAGTTATTAAACTTGAATCTGTAACCCGTACAAGGTAGCAAAGAAAGAAATGGTTATGGACAACCGGGATCTCTACGAAATAGTACTCAACAAGGAAGACGAACTGGCAGAACAGTACGACTCACTACCACCTGCCACATCAGACATAGATGTAGAAGTCTCAGGAGAAAAAGCCCGAGGAGGAGTCATGCTGGACCACAGCGACCACACAATCTATCTGGATCCATCAGTAACCTACATGAGAACCGACCATGTAGAGGAACTAGCAGATTTCGGCATCAAACACCTTAGCTGGCATCCAAACCATGCACTCGGCTTCAGAACCGAAAGATTCAACCAGAGAAACTTCTACGGAACAGACTCCGTCAGCGAATATCAGCCGATGATAATGGGAGAACCGGTTGAAGCAAGTACCGAGGAGGCAGTCAGAGACATCTACAGTAACGCAGTAGACCAGTTCAAACACCTTTTCGAAACAGATTTTGAAACACCGATGCTAAGAATCACGGACGATGTAAGCGAGTACTCCGAATGGTTCGACGACGAACAACAGGTAGGATACGAGATAGATGTAGAGAACGATATGATACTTCTCAACCAGGAGATAGTAGGCGACCTACATCCACAGCTCCTGAACGAAGACTTCAGACACATGATCAAACGATACCACGACCTATCCGCAGAACAAGCGGTAGAGAATAGATTTGTACCCTATGTTGAGAATCTGAGACCTGACGGTGAACTGGAAGTCGAAGATGTAGTGTTCAAAGATCTATCCGATAATACTAGAGGTGCGTACAATCCCGGACAGCAGAGGATGAAGCTGGACTATTCTCTTTTACCTCAGTTTAATCCGAAAACAGGAAGATTTGAGCATCCTAAAGGGGAATCAACACTTCTACATGAAGAGGTACACGACCTCGACTTTACCGTGAACCAGAACTCCAGAAACTACCTGAACGCAGTCTCCGAAACAGATACAGACGATCCAAGGAACGCAGTTCTGGAAGCACCAACCACATTCGAAGTTTTCATGGCAGGATGGAACCGGAGGCCAGAAGCAGTAGAAGCATTCAAAGAACCTCTGGAAAACCGTGAATTTTTCCGGGACTACCCAGCAACAGATATGACAAGTTCTGACAGCAAGAGCATCGCCTATCCCTACAACATGGGATTAATCACAGCTTTAACCCTGCACGAGACGATGATGGATCAACACGGACTGGAGGAAGGAACGGAGACAACCCGGGATATACTTTACGGCAATGCCTGGGATCTGGAGCATATGGGAAGAGCATTGGAATCAGCCTTCGAGCAGAAAGAAATACCTAATATACCGAGGCATCTGAGAGAGACCAAGGAGATAGCGGATGAAGGGGAAGAGGCCTTACTGAATGAAGCCAACCGGATGCTGGAGGAAACTTCAAGTTGGGACCTGGAAGAAGCGGTAAGAGGCCGTGAACTGGTACATGCTTACGAAAGGAAACATGGATTCAGTGATCCACCTGAGACCATGGATGAGCTTGACAGACTGGTATATCAGATGGAGAGAGACAGTGAAAGGCTTTGAGCCGGTCTGTAAATCCATTAGATTCAAACAGTTGAAGGAGTTTCAAATCTTGTTATGGAGATAAAGCAGGGTACATCTAGGGCGATTGCGGCCGTGGCTTTTCTTGGAACTGTTATCACGACTAACTTCATCTACCATTCAATGAACTACAGCAATATACTATCACTTTCGGGAGCGCTTTTCACAGGTGTGATCACTGCCGGTATCTGGCTTGAGGTCAGCTACAGGTTCCTGGTTAAGCAGGCTACAGCACCGCTTGACAGAATAGTGGGCAGGCAGTAACAAAAACTATTTAAAGTTGTTACTTTATAGTTACAATATGAATTTTGATGATGTACAGACCTTCGGCGCACAAACCGAAATCGCGCTTGACAACGCATACGAACAAGCTGAAAAAGCAGTAACCGATGTACCGGTTGCTGACGACGAATTTGCAGAAATCAAAGACGCTTACCAAGAAGCCAAATCCGGATACGGAGAAGCAGTCAGACACGCACATGAAGCTGCAGAAGTAGTAAGACAGGACGAGTTCGGTGAAAACCAGGAAGAGGTTGAAGAAGCAGTAGAACACATAATGCAGTCCAGAGATATTGCAGAAGACGCCAGAAACGCAGCTCACAGAATGGTAGATAAGGCATACGAACATTCAAAGGATGTTGATAGAGCTGAAAAACTCGAAGACACAGGCTTCCCAGTAAAAACACCTAGCGACCATGTAAGCCAAGCTAGAAACTATGTAGAAGACGCCGGAGAAAACTATAACGAAGCAGCTTCAACAGTCGAAATAGGCATTTCAGACCACACTGATATCGAATACCATTCGATGTTCGGACTAGGCGGAGCGCCAGAAGGCTTCGACATCTAAAAAACCCCCCTTCTCTCTTCTTTCTTCCTAATTTCTCTTCCAAAAAAGTTAGAACCATGGAAAGTCTGGAAACACTCGAAAGACAGGCTAGTGAAGCAGTAGACCGGTTCGGACAGTACGACGAAGACCTACCTGTACGGAGACAACAGGTATCAGAGATACTTGAGGAAGGAGAAACCGCGACTGAAACACAGTTACACAGTTTTCTGGATCAGAACATAGATTTCTACGACGAAATACTTGACAAAGACTCCGAGGAGCTGAGAGACCAGTTCCACAGAAACACAAGGTACAATCCTTCGAATAGTCAGATAGTCAGAGATATAGCAAGTCCTTCAAACGCAGCACTAACCGCATTAGCAGGACCGGCGATGTGGAAAATCGCTGAATCTTCAGGATTCCCGGAACTGGCACTGCCAGTGACAGCAACCTCATTAGCAGTACTGAACTTCAAGGCCAGCGAACTGTCCAGCGACCAGGTCTACATGAGAGGAGACAAAACCATAGGAATAGGAAAAGACAGGAAAAGTGAGCCTGAAGCCTTCAAAACCACTGCATCCGAACTATTCCACGCCTACCAGGACGAATACGACTCACCAACCTGGACCGACTCATTCATGCGTGAAGGACTGGAAAGAGCCATATCAACAAAAGCACTACATGAAACAGAGTTCCACAAACAGGCAGACGCGTACGATGCACACATAATTGTCAACGGGTACGCAAAAGCTGCGGAGATAGCCGGTGAAGACCATGAACTGGAGCTAGACGAAGAGACCGAAGTACAGTTACAGGAAGCTATGGATTCTGCGGAAACACTTGAGTACAATCTTCCGGCTGCCTTGATATACGCAGCTGAGGAAGAAGATGGCGAAGAGGTTTACGGCCAGTTGTTTGAAGGAGACTACAGCTCTGTGCAGCCGGGTCTGGATGAGATAAGAAGTGGGGAGAGGTGGGATATGAAGGCGAAAACCGGTTTCTGGAAAGCCATGGACTACCTACCGGTTTAGATCAAAAGGTAGTCTGTCTTCTATCTTCTCGGAGAAACTGAAGATTGGATCAAGTAACTGAATGTATTCTTCGCCGTAGTAGGCGACCAATGCACCTGCTGAAGCAGCAAGTACTGATCCAAGTACATCTACCGGCCAGTGCTCACCGATGTAGATCCTTGCGAACCCTGTCAGAATTGCTGCAACAGTCATCAAAGCTCCAAGTGATTTTCTCTTCCGAGCCAGATAGCCGAATGCTGTTGCGAATACTGCTGCTGTGTGCTGGCTTGGGAACGCGTTTTCATCTGGTTTGGCAGCCACTATCGTTTCGTAGGTGACTGAAGGGTTTTGATGGCTGTAGATCATTCCGAGTAGGTAGGCTACGATTATACCGGTTACTGCGGATCCGAATGTAAGGACTGAGTCCTGTTTTCCTTCACGGCCCTGGAACCAGAGATAGATCAGTGTTAGAGGTATGAATATTACGAGATATTCTGCCATGTACACCATTAACTGGTCCAGAACAGTGTTTCCAGTCAGCGACTGAACGAATTCGAATACAGCCTGATTCATAAACCGTAATTACAGTTATCAATAGTTAATATCCTTTCCCCCTCCCTCCGTACTGAAAGTTGTTCTCGAAAACATGAAATACACCACAACATAAAACCCTATTGTATGCTGGGAAGACAGCACCTGATGTTGACAGTAGCAACCGCTGCAGTGGTTTTAGCTCCGCTGCTTGAGATGTACCCTGGTTTCGTACTAGTCATGTTCATCGGAGCCGGTATCGGCTCATTGATACCGGATGTAGATGCCGAGGACGCAGCAGTCTTCCACCAAAACATCAGAGGACTAAACGGTGATATCGGTAAAGCAGTAAACAATTCAATCGGACCATTGCTTCCGTACTTCGGATACAGTACCAAGTACCTGATATACAAACCCGCAGTCAAAATATTCGACTTCGTAACACCAGAGAAATACGGTTTCCAGGAGAAACACAGAACCTTTACACATTCTTTCCTTGGAGTCTTCACTATGACTGGTTTGACTGGAGTTTACCTAACTCCAATACTTATATTGTTGGATCTTTTCAACCCTGTCTTCTTAGCGGCTTTTCTGGCTGCGTACATGTTAGGTGCTTTCCTACACATGGTTCAGGATAGCTGTACTAAAACAGGTATCGCGTGGAATTCGCCATTCTCACAGTGGAAGCTGAAAGGCAGTCTCTCCACAGGCAAGGACATCAGAAAACCGAGGTTCTTTCTTATCTGGCTGGGTTTCACTAGCTTAGCGTCTTTCTACCTCAGCCAGGTATACCAGTTGGAACTGATATTATCTGTACTCGGCAGTGTTTTCCTTATTGTTCTGAGCTGGCTGGTTTTCATGAAACTGGTTTCCAAGGTTGAGCTGAAGAAGTAGCGGGGGCTTTTTCCACAAGGGGGTTTATTGTCCTTCAGTACAGAATAACCGTATGGATCAGGGAACGGACTCGATAAAGGTAGATCTTCATGTACACAGCGAAGGTTCTTACGATGGAAGAGAATCAGTTGAACATATACTTGAACACGCACAGGACATCGGACTGGACGCAGTAGCAGTAACAGACCACAACAGGATAGAGAAAAGCCTGGAAGCAGCAGAAAAAGCAGAAGAATACGACCTGATCGGTATCAAGGGCGCCGAAGTATCAACCAAGGACGGACATCTTCTCGCACTGGGAATCGATGAACTACCGGAGAAAGGACAGCCCTTCATGAAAACAGTCGAGGTAATCAGAGAGATGGGCGGAATCGCTGTAGTACCTCATCCTTTCCAGCGTACCCGTCACGGAGTGAAGAAATCCAAAATCGATGACTGTGACGCGGTCGAAACCTACAACTCCTGGCTGTTCACAGGCTGGAGAAACCGGAAAGCCAGAGAATACGCGGAGAAAAATGGTTATCCACAGGTCGCGAACAGTGACGCACACATCCTTGGAACAGTAGGAAAGGCGTACACCGAGATAAGCACCGCATTCACTGACAAAGAAGAGCTGGAAGCAGAGGACATACTGAAAGCAGTGAAAAACGGAAGTAACCATATCCACGGAAAACGGAAACCTGTACATTTGAGTACCCGGGATTACGGTAAAGCCATGCTGAAGAAGATCGGCTGGTTCATGAAAGAGACTTTCTTCCTGCCAGTGAAGCTGGAGCGTCGTATTTTCCCTTAGCGAAGAATTTATTGAATGCTTAGAAATTAAAGGAAAGGAGAAATGAAAAGTTAATCTAGTTCCATCATGGTTGCGTATTCCTGGTGCATGGAGTGAGCGAACTTGTAAACTTCCTCACCTACTTCTGTAGCTTCACCGTTCTCGTCTAGTAGGCCTGCATCCTTCATTCCTGATAGTGCACCGGATACGGACTGTGCCTGGTATCCTGAGTCCTCTGCTATATCATCGTAGCTGGCTGATGGATCCTCTGCCTGATGCATGAATATCTTCAGTCTGTTTCCTCCGTCAGGCATCTTTGCGATTGACTGGAATACCTGGCTGACTTCTTCACTGTAATTTCCTTGGAAGTCAGATTCGTCTACCTGGGAGTCTACTGTTTCTGTGACTTCTGAAGCTGTGCTTGGATCAAGATCGTACTGATCAACCAGTGAATCTACTTCCTCGCTGAACTGAGTAGATGCGACTGTCTGTCCCAGTTCATTGGCGAATGTGTAGAGCTGTGCACCTGCTCCATCAATCCTGTGATCGTCAGTGATCAGACCGGCTTCTGCGTACCTATCTAAGTTATTTTCAATGTTATTGTCTTCGTAGCCTAGATCTGATAGTTCACTCTGGATATTCTGAGGGTCTACACCGCCTACTTCGAGTTCAACTAGGTCTGTGAAGATGTCAAGTCTTTTGGAGGTTGACTGATGTTTCAGTGCGTTGAACATCTCTCCAATTGAGTCCAGCGCTTCCTTGTTGTAGCCTTTGCTGGAGGCTGTATCTGCATCTGTGAGAGTAGAATGTAGATCGTCGTCCACTCTTGTTGCATCTACTGCCTCTGGCATCTGAGTCATGTCAGCGAACTCTCTCGGGTTTTGGTCTTCTGTAGCGGGAGAGCGACTCGGCTGCCTTGTGTTAGGCATGGAATTAAGTCCTCTCTCAAGCATGTCATCGTAATCTTCCAGCGATGTTCCCTGCTGGAAATCATCAGACGGGGATGTGCTCATGTCACAGTAACAACATATTACTTTTTTATATGTTACTACGGTTAAACAGCACAAAGTCTAAATAGTATTACTCACCTATATTACAACCATGACTCCCGAAATCCAAGCCAAACATCCGGATGTAGAAGTACCCGAAGCAAAGCTGGAACACGCCAGGAAAGCCGTAGAACACGAAGCACAGAGCAGAGACCTCGACCCGGACGGAGAAAAGGCATTCTTCAGGATAAGATCAGCCTACGCAGAATACATGCAGATAATGGGAGACGAAACAATGGTCGAAAAAAGACCAGATGTCGAAGAAGGACTGGAAATAGCTGCTGAAAGACTTGACAGCATGAAAAACAACTGGGGACCAGATGGAAAAAGCTACGACGCATTCGAACACGAAGACGACGCAGTGGAGGCCCTCGAAGAATTTGTAGACCACTACGAAAATCTCTTAACCCAGTTTGAAAGAGAACAACAAGGACTTCAAGACTACCTAAGCGAATATGACGCAGATGAACCCGACTTCCCTCCCCCAGAAGAAGACCAGCTATTCTAAAGTTCTGAAGCTACATTATCGAAGTCGTAATCCTCTCTGTGATGGATGTGGTTCTCGTAGTCGTCTCCTCTACCGTGTCTCTCGACAACGTATTCTTTGACTTCCATATCTGATGATACCTGTACAAGCATCCCTACCTGCATATCCAGTTCGTTCAGGTACTTGTTGACCTGCTGTACATTCTCATGGAACTTTCCGTTTCTCTCCAGGTCGCCGTTCTGATCCAGGTATTCCTCCTGGTCTTTAGGCATATGTTTGAATTCGTATACGAACAGGTCGCCTAATGCGTCAGGTCTCAGAGTATTGTCGATTCTTCTCTCCTTGTTTACATCATCTCTACTGCCTTTGTTCCTGAAGTGGAGTGGGTACTCTGGTTCTACTCCTTCTACATCTTCTGCCAGTTGCTCCATCATCATATGCAGAGTGTCTCCGTATGTGACGCCTGGTATCTCGGAGATATCCATGTAGTCCTGTATGTTTTCCTCTTCTATGACTTCAGCCCAGTCGACCGGTTCGTCAGGTATCTCCACGCGGTCGTACTCGTGGTTGGTTGATTCCTTGTGTTTCCGGTGTTCATCTACTGCTTTGGACAGCAGGTTCTCTTTCTCCCTCTCGATGTTTTCCTGGGCTTCTGCCAATGCTTCTTTTATCGGCATAGCGTCGAAGGAATCTGCGAGAGTGTAGAATGTTTCAAGCATCTTGTACTCGATTATATCGTATTCCTGCTTGAAGTGATCGTCATCTAAATCGAATTTTTCAGTAATCTTATCCTCAATTCTTCTGTCCAGGCCGTCCAGTCGCTGTTCCAGTTCTTCCAGTTCTGCGTAGCTCTGGACAGGGTTGTCGTAGTCAGGCTCAGTGTCCTGTTCGTCTGTGAAGGCTTTGACATATCTTGCCTCTACAGCGCCGAGTGAGATATCTTTCTTGAACTTCTTGAGCCGGGTTAACTCCTCATTGATCTCCTCCATAGAGTCGATACTCATAGGATCGTCGTTATCTCTCCAGATCAGGAAGAAGAAAGGATCCTCATCCTCCATCAAGTCATGCCGGTTATTCAGTATAGCACCAGCATAATTATTCAGGTTCTCCTGAGTCCAGTCAATCCAGTCCGAGTACTCATCATTCAGCTCTTCCAGCTCCTCAGCATTCCTATCAAGCGGATCAAGAACTCCCATACCAATGTTGTTATGAACAAATAATAAAATACTTACCTAGGGGTCTAACTGTAAACCCCCTCAA
>JBEQBC010000010.1:0-23893 GCA_041640035.1 Candidatus Nanohaloarchaea archaeon
CCTGCTCTCTTTGCATAGATTGCTGCTGACTGTGCTGCTGATGCTCCGCCGATGATTATTATGTCACGAACCTTGCTCATATAGAGTAATCTTTGAGGGTCAAGATTAAAACATGCTAGATTACCCGTCGGAAACTGAACACATGTGTTCAAGTACATACTTAACTTTGTTTAAGTGACAACGGTTTCATGGTTGATGAGGAGGCGACCACACCTGATTCCACATCCGGGATGGATGCTCTTCAACCTGATTTCTCACCTAACTACCCTGAATGGTCGGATGAAGAGAAAATGGCTTCAGATCTCCTCATAAAGGATATAATTGATTACTACCCTGAATATAGCCTTCAGCAAGGAGTAGAGATCACGGAAAACAGTGATGGAGCGCATTTCTACGATAGAGATAACGATGATACGCCTCCGGGTCAACCCTTGATAGAGGTGAATCCTTCCCGTAAAATAACATCCATGGCTCACGAACTCGGCCACGATGTGCTTGTGCAGTCTCTCCCGGATATAGGCGGCTCTAGAATAGTATATAGCACTTTCAAAGAGCTTTTCGCTGACCTGAACACTCTGCACTTCACCGAGGTAGAGCCAAGCGAAAGAGAACTGGATAGGGATCCTGACAAAGACCTATCGGCATACGAAGGTGTCGCAGATATACTGGAACCGAAACACTGGGAGAAAGGCATCATGAGAGTTGACAGCATCATGGAGGGGCTTGAAAGAGGCAACTGGGATTCCGTTCAAGGTGATGCCAAGGTTTTAGCAGGTTCAGCTCCTCAGGCAGAAACAGTGCTGGATGTAAGGGATTTCCCGTACGAACGAGCAGGAGCTCAGAACTATGTTGAAAAGCTTGTGGATAATCCAGAGGTAAGCCATATGTTCTACGACAACTTCTTCGGAACCAGAGACTACTCTCCTGTCAGTGAGGTAGCTGAAAAAACCCATGATATCTGGAGTATAGCTCAGGTATTGGGAAACCAGGAAATCATGCATCCACAATACCCTGTAGAAGAAGCTCGAGGAGAACACTCCCGGATATGGGGTAAGATGGCTCACGCCGCAACAGCTATGGATGACTTCTCACTGGATGAGATAGAGGAAAAACCTGCACAGGTCCTTTCTCAAGCCCTTCAAACAGATCTCTGGGATACGCGTGAGAAAATGACTGAGATCAGAGATAACCTGGAGACTGTGGGTGAGCCCGAGTACTTCGTGATGAACAGTATCTCCGGTCTGAAGTACGGTAAACCCTATGATACCAGTATAGATTATCCTCACAATATCGGAGGAAGACTGGCAGAGCAGCTCTACCTCTCTGGAACAGAACCCATGGATGTGATCGAAGAACCAGCAAAGTACCTGCAGCTTTCAGCGGACGCAATAAACCACCATATAGAAACCAATATGTGAGAAAAACTTTCTGAAAACCAGTTGGTTTTTAACTATTTACCGACCCAGTCAATACATAGAATAGAGGCGGTGTTGGTCCAGTGGCTACGACTCGTGCTTGCCATGCACGCGACCCGGGTTCAAATCCCGGACACCGCACTTCAGGTTTCTACCTAACTCAGTTTCTCATTCAGTAACTGGAAGGTTTCTGTAGCATCTTCTTCATCTATCACAAGGTGTGTGTCTTCCCGGCATGAGATCACTTCTGTCAAGTTGATTTCTCTACCTGCCAGTATCGAAAGAACATAGGCAAGTACGCCAGGAGTTTTTTCCAGGCTGTTCGGGCTTTTCAGGGTTACAACTACCTGATCTTCAAGTGTTTCTCCGCGGCATTCCTCGGATGATTTCATCACTGCTGTATATCCGTTTTCAGTCTTCGCGTATATCTCGGATTTCTCTTCTTCCTGTGTTTTACAGATTTTCATGTTGCTTTTCAGTTCTACTGCTGTCTCTCCTAGAACCTCTGTGATGTTTGCCTGTCTCTTCTTTCTGCCTTTCTGGATTTCCTCTTTGTGCCGTCGCAAAGCCATTTTGACTGCTTCGAATCCTCCGGCGGTCTCTGGTTCTATTTTTCTGGCGAGAGCTGAGTAGTTTACGATTTCCTGTGAAAGCGCTTCCTGGATGTAAGGTCGCTTCTCCACATAGTTCTCGACTTCTTCCTGTACAGACATATATTTTACCTATTTGGAACAGAGTTTTTTATTTCTGTTATAGAAGTAACTGAATCTATAAATAGTGTTCAGAATAAAGAGTAGTAACACAAGGTGACACAATCACATGACAGACTCAACTTCAACACAAGGTGGACACGAAAGACTCTAACCAAAACCTAGAACAGGGTGGATACGAAAGGAACTGAGATAGAAGAAGTAACGATAGAAGCCGGACACGCATACCTCGAAAAACTGAAAAACGGCGAACAAATACCTCCGCCCAACCCGGAAACAGTTCAGGCTGCCCAAGAATTCCTCCACGACCATGGAGTAGAGACCAGCTTGATAGCCATACTGGACGATACCCACAGCTCAGTACAGGGAATAGATGAGGGTCAGAAACAGGAGCTTGCCGAAGAGTACATTTCTACCTGGGAGATACAGCCGGACTCATATCACTGGGAGAGCGAAGCCATAGATGTCTGGAACCAGGAATGGAACCAGTACCTAGATCTGAACAATGCAGTAGATGAAGCAGATAGTAAATGGTGCAGCCTCACATGTGCCGCACTGGACGCAGCGATGACTGCTGAAAAACTCGGTATAACAGATCAAACCAGTATCCCATCCGCTGACGCAGCTGTAACCCAGCACGATGAGAACTATCCGCTTCCATCAGGATACAGCAGCTTCCATAACTATGACAACCAGGAGGAGTCACATCACCTGCAGCAGAACCTCTATGAGGACGGATTAATGCCGGTTCCTACTTTCCAGGATCAGTACAACCTGGAGTTCAACCCTGAACAGGTCAGTAACGGTGAGCTCGAGGAAGATCTCTATCAGGAGGTGATCTCATGAAGGGCACTCTCGGTGAGGGCAGTACCCCACTGGTGAAAAGCAGTGGGAAAGATCAGCTGTACTACAAGAACGAAGCCATAAACCCTACAGGGAGTTTCAAGGACCGTGGAACCGCGAAGATAGTTGATGAAGCACTGCAGCAAGGTGTTGAGAAACTGCATATCTGCTCGTCCGGAAACGCAGCACTATCTCTTTCAGTGTACTGCCAGAAAGCAGGTCTGGAATCTGTCTGCCATGTGCCGGAGTCAACTTCAGAAAGCAAGAAACAGTTGATGAAGGCGTTCGGCGCCACACTGAAACAGTACGATGCGATCTACGAGGAGATATTCCACGGCCTCGAGGAAAAGGACCTAGAGGGATGGAATGTAACGCCTGGCGCCTCGGATACCTCGCTAGAAGCTTACAAAGCTATTGCGGAGGAAATCCTGGACTCGGGAATCGAGCCTGATCAGGTTGTGGTTCCGTGTGGGAACGGTACCAATCTGGCGGGTATCTGGAAAGGCTTCAAAGAGAATGGTGTTCATCCTGAGATGATCGGTGTCCAGATAGAAGGAGCCGCACCGATCAAGCAAGCGATTCAAAAGGAAAAACAACATGGAGTAGTTGGAAATCCTGGTAACAGCGTAGCTGAAGGCATCATCGCCTCTGAGTCATTCAACTGTGGAGAAGCAGTGAAGGCAATCCAGGAATCAAACGGCTCCCTTGAAACAGTTACGGAAGAACAAATCCAGAAGGGAATGAATGATCTGGTGGAAGATGGAATCATCTGTGAACCTACATCTGCAGTTGCCAAGCCTGTAGCGGACAAGTTCGTAGGCGAAACCGTCGCAGTGATCACAGGATCCGGTCTTAAATCCTATAGCAAGATCAAAGAAATGGTTCTTGAAACCCGAAATGAGATAGCTGTAGATACCTAGAGGTGTTACTCTCGCTTTTTCTCTCTTTTTTCCGTAAAACTCAATAGTTTATGTGAGAGAGTAAATTTCTATGACGGGTTTGAGAGAAGTCGCTGAGGATAGAGGTCTTCGAATAGGTACATGTGTTGATTACGATGTATGGAAAGAAGATAAGGATTATCGAGAACTGATTGCGGACGAGTTCAACTTGATAACCCCGGAAAGCTGCCTGAGCTGGAAATACATTCATCCGGAAGAAGAAAGATTTGATTTCGAGAAGCCTGACGCCCTGATTGATTTTGCTGAAGAAAACAGTATGGAGGTCACAGGAATTCCCTTGGTATGGCATCTGGAGAACCCTGAATGGCTTGAAAACGGAGATTTCAACTCAGAAGAACTTGAAGACATACTGAAGAACCACATTAAAACGACTGTTGAAAGGTACTCTGGAAGAGTCGCGACCTGGAATGTAGTGAATGAGGCAGTCAACGATGACGGAGAACTGAGAGAAAACCTCTGGTTGCAGACGATCGGAGAAGATTATATCGAGAAAGCTTTCAGATGGACGGCCGAGTTTTCAGACGCAGATATTTTCTACAACGACTACGGACTTCCGTACGACGAAGAGAAAAGAGAGGCTGTATACCAGCTTCTATCCGACTTACTGGACAAAGATGTACCGATAGATGGAATCGGTTTACAGATGCATTTCATCGGCATAAAGGCTTCAACTGAGCAGATAGAAAAAACTATAAAGAAATTTCAAGAGCTCGGACTAGAGGTCAGGATGACAGAGATGGATATAGCCTATAGGAAGGAGGAAGCGCCGTCAAACTTGAATCAGAGACAGGCAGAGTACTACCGAAAAGTATTCAGAACCTGCCTGGAAAATGATGTTACTAATCTCTCTGTTTGGGGTGTCAGAGATAATGAGTCGTGGATTAACTATTTCCGTGACTACGATGAGCAGTATACGGATAGTCCTTTGCTTTTCGATGAAGAAGGAGACAGGAAGAAATCTTACAGAGAAGTCAAAAAAGCCCTTGAAACAAAAATTAAAACCTGAAGAGATCTAGGTCGACCAATAGTGAAAATAAGGTACGCAGAACAGGACGAGGCGGAAGAAATCTATGAAGTAGCCCTGAAAACCTGGAAGGACACCTACGGCCAGATCTTTTCCGAGGAAACAATCGAAAAGGTTATCAGTGACTGGTATGATGTAGAAGACCTGCGTCAACAGGTCGAACATCCGATATTCTATGTAGCAGAGGCAGGTGCTCAAGTTGTAGGCTTCGTGCATGCGAGTGTGGAGGATGGTGAGGCAACTCTTCACAGGATATACCTTGATCCAGAGTATCAGGGAGAAGGCGTAGGGTCAAAGCTCTATGAAAAGGCGGAAAATGATATCAGGCAGAAAGCTGACATGATAGAACTTGAAGTACTGGCAGAGAACGAAAAAGGCAAAGGTTTCTACCTCAAACAAGGATTTGAAGAACGGAAAGAAGAGGAAGTAGAACTGAAAGGAAAGAAGGCCAAACAGAAGATCATGGTAAAACACCTCTAGAACAGAAATACCTCCCTGACACAGCAGTTTTTATTTTAACTTTAATTCTCGATCTTGAACTCTGTGGATTACGATTTTCCGGCTTTCAAGATACTGAATATATCTGAAGCGGAGTACGAAAAAAGGAAGGAGCGGAGAGCCAAGAATATCTACCAGGATATCGTTGAACCAGCACTCGAACAGGGCTTAGATTCAACAACTGTTTTCCAGCCTAAAAGAATACAAGATGAAATAAGACCGCCGTATAGCTACACAGAAGTGAAGAATGCTTTGGAATACGGAGCGCAGAACTCAGATGATTTTCACCTCTTGGAATCCGATATGGACCTGTATCTGATTGAAGAGTAGGTAAGAATTTTGCTCCAGTAACTTTTTACCCCAACTAAAACAATAATTTCGTGTGAAGTATTCTTCCGGTGACGAAAATATCGGTGCTACAGGCAGGAGAAGGAGGAAGGCACTATCGATAGTTCTTTTCTCGGCTTTCATCTTCAATATAACTGCTTATCCAGGCCGACTTACTACTTTGACCGGGGCTTCCTCATCGGTTTTCCTTCTGTACGGTGCTTTCTACTGCTTCATCCAGTCAGAGCAGAAGTTCTGCGGAACATTCGGCTTTCTCGGCTTGAAGAAGACACCGGAAGGATTGAAGAAGATTCAGCAGAGATCTAACAGGTTGACAGATCTAAGCAAGTCGATGAGACAGAACATGTATTCACTAGGTGCTGCAGTATTTCTCTATCTCTGGGTTTTCGCTCTGGCTATCTGAACTACCAGAAAACCATTGAGATCCACGATATAATCGATACAAGTGATATCATAAGAAGAAGGCTTTTCTCATGTATACAAAGTCCTTCCTGTTTGATATTACATCTTGAACATGTCGCTGCCATACATTTATTCTCCTCCGATATCTTCAAAGATTTCCTCGATTTTCTTCTCAGCAACAGGCCCCATAGTATCCGTGAACTTCTCTATCAACACTTTCTTCACTTCTTCAGGATCTTCGCCTGAAGCTGCGCCCTCAGCTGTATCTTCTTTTTCGAAAGCCTGGTTGAGTGCTTTCTTGGCCATCCTTTCAGCCAATTTCTTACCCATGATAGCTCCAAGATTCTCCACAGTCTCCGAAACAAGTCTCTGACTGGTATCCAAGCTATCCTCCTGGTCATTTTCTGTATCCTCTTCATCAGTGCCTGTAGTCTGTACATCTCTGAATACTCCGTGGTAGAAAAGGTAAACGCTGTAACCCAGCATCAAAGTCCCTGAGAGCTCTATCGCTGGAGAGGAAACCAGTACATTGTGGACAATCCCGGTTTCCAGTGTCGGGATGTTCAGGCTGTGAATAAATTTGAATGCGTAAGAGGTCAGGTAAAGTATTGTTGCCGCTGTGAAAGAGTAGAATATTGATTCCTCTCCCTCAGTGGTTGCGCTCTGGAAAAGTATTACAGCAGGCTTCACGGCCAGGAAACCAACCAGGTATAGAAGACTGGTGTAGTTGATAGCGTTGGAGATACCTGCTATCATCAGGAAAGCGAAGAGGAATGCCTCGTAAAACAGTATCTTAGACTTGAAACGCATCTTTACATCGTACTTCTCAACAAACCGTTCTGCTGAAAGCACGAAAAGTAGTCCTATCATCGGAGTTGAAAGCGCGTCAACAGCAAGAGAAAAAGTTTCCATCAGGTTGAATATGGAGGTTAAACCTATTACTCCTGCCAGAGCAGTTATCAGATTCCAGTTCAGGGATTCTACAGATTTGCTTATCCTGTAGGAGCTGTAAATTACAAGAAGCGTCACTAAGATTTCGAGAAAACTGAAAGCTATCTGCTCCTTCAAAACTGGTTCGACCCTTACACAATCACTGATCACTCCTCCATATTATTGTTTTCGCATAGAGGGTTGACATTTGATGGAAACTGTTTTGACATTTAACCACGCAAACTTTCACAGGATGACCGAGCCAGGCAACCAGATAATCGAAGATGCTCGAGTACTGACCGCGGACTACCTCCCGAACAACATGGTTCACAGAGATAGTGAGAGGCAGGAAATTGCTAGGAACCTGAAACCGGTTCTACAGGAAGGACAACCGCTGAACATGCTTGTACATGGACCCCCGGGAACAGGGAAAACAGCTATGGCTCAGCATGTGGTAGAGGAGCTGAAGAAACAGCAGTTCGTCAAGACACCGTATGTGAACTGTTTCAGTCAGAAAAGCAGGTTCGAAATATTCTACAAACTACTCAACAAGAGAGCTACAGTACCGCGTGACGGCACGAGCACAGAGAAAGTCATAGACATGTTTGAAGACGAGGCTAGAGAGAATCCTACTGTGATCACAATCGATGAAGTAGATCAGATAGCAGACGATGACGCACTGTTCCAGATATCCCGTTTCCAGAAAGCAGGGCTGATACTTATAGCGAACAATCCGAACGCCTTGGCTAACTTTGATGAACGAGTTAGAAGTAGGCTTTCCGGACTAAAAAAGGTTCGTTTCCGTAGATACGATAAGGATGAACTATTTGATATTCTTAAGCAGCGGAGGAAGTATGGGATGTACCCTGACTCGGTATCGGATGACAAACTGCATTCAATAGCAGCCGCTTCTAACGGAGATGCGAGGATGGCGTTGAACAGTCTGCGTATAGCAGCTCAGGATGCTGAGAACCGTGGCCTGGATAAGATCACTGAGGATATAGTTGAACAGAGTATAGATGACTCGCAGGACAGGGACAGGATTGAGTCCTTGGAACGGTTGAACCGTCATCAGAAAGAGGTTTACAGTATTTTACAGGAGGAGGACGGGCTTCAGATGAGCGATCTGTACAGCAGGTACAGCTCCAGCGTTGAGGACCAGAAGACCAAGAGAACTCTGCGCCGCTACCTGAACAAGATGGAAGCGTACGAACTGATCTCTTCTGAAGGAAGCAAGAGCGGTAAGACCTACAGGCTTGAGTAAACGATTTGAGAACGGTTTTAACATTTCATAACTAAACCTGTAACTGTCCATGAAGGAAAGATACGCCGATCATTTTCTGGATATGATTCAGGACGACCGGCTGAAATATGAAACATTCAAGGATAATATTAGCACGGTTCCAGACGCTTTTCAGGAATCGGTTTCCCGTGAAATGGATCTTAACCAGTTAACTGAGATGATAAATAATCTCGATCAGCCTGACTACCGTGTAGATCAGGCAGAGGTGGAGATAACCGCTGATACCTATGATTCTCTTGGTATAATTGAATCAGACAGGCGAACGCTGTCGGGTACGAAGCTTTACCGAGCTCCGAACTACAACGGCAGAGGTGCCAGCACTTCATGGAACGAGATAGTAACTGAACTGAGTGAAGCAGCCTTGGAAGCTGAAAAACAGATGATGAGAATAGAGAAAAGAGAAAGAGCGGACCAGACTGAGATCCAGGACTTCCACTAATGGCTGGTCCAGCCACCGTCGACAGGAATGTTCGCACCTGTGATGTAGGATGCTTCGTCTGATGCCAGGAAAGCAGCTACCGATGAGATCTCTTCAGGCTCGGCCATCCTCTCCAGCGGAGTCATGTTTTCTATATGTGCCTGGAATTCCTCTCCCAATCCTTCTGTCATAGGTGTCTCAACGAATCCAGGGCAGATGCTGTTTACTCTTACATTATGTTCAGCTAGGTCGTTAGCGACGCTTCTCGTCATGTTGACAACTCCTCCTTTCGCTATATTGTATGCTGTTGATCCTTTATCTCCGACCAGGCCGTAGATTGAGGCCATGTTGATTATGACTCCTTCAGTCTCTTTCAGATGCGGTGCTGCTGCCTTGCATCCGTAGGTGACGCCGTCAAGGTTGATACTTCTGATCTGTTTGTAATCTTCTACATCCATGTCTTCTATTCCCTCAACAGCTCCGATACCGGCGTTGTTAACTATTATATCTAGTTTTCCGTGTCTTTCAACGGTTTCCTCAACCAGGTTTTCTACCTCTTCCCATTCTGAGACATCGCACTGTATGAAGTCGGAGTCTGTTTCCTCCGCGACTTCCTGTCCTTTCTCTTCATCTACATCGGCGACTACGACTTCTGCGCCTTCCCATGCGTATCTTTCTACTATAGCTTTTCCGATTCCGCTTGAACCACCTGTTACGATTGCAACTTTTCCTTCGAGATCCATAGAGTGTTATTCACCTTCGAACTATGTAAAATTTACAGGTTTCACTGAATAAAAACCGGGCTGGTACAAAACTCCAAAAACCGGTGCTTTGTAGTCAAGGGGTAAAGTTAGTTAAGCATGAAACCAGCAAACTTTGATAGTGAGGATTGTACATACAGCGGATGTCCATCTTTCTCAGGACCATCCTGAAAGACTGGAAGCACTGAAACAGATACTGAAGACATGTGAAGACGAAGATGTAGACATACTTCTAATCGCTGGAGATCTCTTCGACGACAATGTAGATGTAGAAACACTGAAAACAGATCTAAGACCATTATTCAAAGACAACAGCTTCCAAACCTATGTGATACCAGGAAACCACGACAACACAGCTTTCAGAAAAGAAGACTACTTCGGGGAAGACATACAGATACTGACAGAAAGCCCTTACGAAATCAAAGAGTTCGATGACCTCCGCCTGATCGCCTTACCCTACACAGAGAAAAACTTCTCCGAAATCATGGACGAACTACCGGAACCAGGTACAAAGACAGACATCATGATGATGCACTGCACACTCTCAGGAACCACAGGAGGATTCGGAGAAGAAGAAAAATACATGCCAGTCAAACCAGCACAGATAATCCAGACCGGCTACGACTACATACTAGCAGGACACATACACTCCTCAGCAACCAGAAAAACATTCGGAGACACCACATTCGCATACTCAGGCTCACCAGTATCAATATCAAGCAGCGAAACAGGAAGAAGAGCAGTATGGATACTCGATACCGAAAAAGAGGAAATGAAAGCCCAGCAACTAGACACAGAGTACTTTATACAACGCAGAATCGAACTCATGCCAGGAAATGAAGACGAAGAACGGGACACCCTTATATCGAATTTGAGTGATAGAGAGCTGGACAAAGCAAACATCCAGATCGAGCTCGCCGGTTTCACAGAAAAAGAACTGGAACAAATTAAAGAAGATTTCAGAGATGAAATAAAAGATCTAGAGCCTCTTTCACTGGATATAGGTTCAGATCAGCTCCAGTCCGCAGCATCAATAGTAAAAACCGATATCTACAGTGAATTCGAAGACAAGCTAGAGGAAAAAGAGTTTGAAAACCCGGAAGCCGTGAAAAGAAAGTTTTTGAGAGGTCTCTCAAGATATGAGCGATAACACATGGATTAAAAGAATCAAAGTAGATCACTACGGCCCATTGGGAGACATAGATGTAGAACTTGATGAGGGAATGAATGTATTCTACGGAAAAAACGAGTCAGGGAAAACTCTGCTTGTCGAAGCGGTTACCAAGATGCTTCTGGACGACAGCTCTTCCTTCGCAGATATCGGCCGTGTATCTCAGGATCCTGCCGGGATGCTTCTGATGGAAACAGGTGGAGAGGAACTTGAGGTCTCTCAGGAAGACTTGAATACAGTTTTCCAAGATGTTACTGCCAGCGATGTAAGAAACTCATTCCTGATCAGAGACTTCGATCTGAGGCTGCCGGAAAGACAGAACGACTTCGGTAAAGGAAACTACTTCAACGATGTAACCGACAGAGTCCTCGGATCCAAAACCAACAAGATCCAGGGTGTTAGAGAGGAGATAGCGGACTTCAGCTACCTCACAAACAGCACACCAAGCTCCAAGATCGAGAACCGGAAATCAACAGGCCATCTCAGAAAGAAAAAAGAAGAAGCAGAAGGACTGAAAGATGAGATCGAAGAAGCAATCGCCGAGATACGGGAAGAAGGCTTGGTTGAAAAGTACTCCGAGATCGAAACACTTCAGAAACAGGTAGAGAAAGATAAAAACCGGATCGAGACACTGGAAAACGCCAGAAAACAGCAGAAATACCAACAAGGCAAGGAAATTATATCAAAGGTCCGTGAGATAGAGGACGACCTGGAAGAACTGAGAGAGGAAGAAGAGAAGCTTGATCAGGCCCGTGAACTGAAGCAGAGAGCAGAATCATTTGAACCCGTCAAGATCTCAGGATACAGCTTCTTCCGGAAAGCATCGATTGCAACCACAGTGACCACATTAATCGGTCTGGTAGCAACGATAATCACAAGCAACCCAATACCAGCAGCGGTAGCAGGACTCGCTTTCCTAGTCTCCATTTACACAGGTTACAGGTACTTCAAAACCAGGAAAGAGATGGAAGAATCCGATATGAAGAAAGAAAAGATACTTGAACAGGCAGAAGCCAAAGGACTGGAAGCAGAGAACCTTGCCGATGTAACAGAGGAATTTAAGGACTGGAGAGAAAGCATAGATAGCCGGAAGAACGAACTGAAAGAGGAACGAGGAGAACTAGCCGGTACCTTCCGTGCAGAGTTCAACACGGATGCAGAGGATCTGGAGAAATGGAAGAAAATCCTGGATGAATTCTCGGAAAGCTTTGAAACAGTGGAAGAGGATTACAGCGAGGGAGATATCGAAGAACTGGAAGCAGATTTGAATGAGAATCAGGATGAGCTTGAGCAGCTTGAAGACGATATCAGCAGGTTCGATAGCCGTTTCAACGACTTTGATTCTCGGCTCTCTACAGTGCTCAGACTAGAGTTCCTTGAGGACGAACCGGTAAGTGTAGAGGTTTTCGAGGACCTAGAAGAAGCAGAAAGACAGCTTCAGGAGTTCCTAGATAACATTGAGGAGATGAAGAAGAGTTCACATGAAGCCTTGGAGATACTGGTCGAGATGGAGGAAGAAGAGGAGGACGAGTTCAACAGGATTTTCAGTGACGGAAGCTACGCTGTAGAGATGTTCAAGGAAGCTACAGACGGTAACTATACCGATATAAATTACGATAAGGATGAGAGAGTTCTGAAAGTGGAGAGAAGCGATGGAACTGTTCTTACACCTGATCAACTCAGTCAGGGGACATATGACCTGCTGTACATGGCGGTAAGGCTGAAACTGGCCAGAGAGATACTTGGAGAACCAGGTTTCCTTATACTGGATACCGCTTTCGTGCATTCAGATATTGACAGGGTTCAGAAAGAGCTTGAGTTCCTGCAGAAACTGGAGGATGACGGCTGGCAGATAATCTACTTCACCTTTAGGGACGATGTAAAGGAACAGCTAGAGGAATTAACAACTGTAAGAGAGCTTGAAGATCTCGAGTTCGAGTAAAAAATAATTTGGAAGATGAGAGGAAAGCCTATTCCTCTTCATCATCTTCTTCCATAAAATGCTGGCACGCCTTATGGCTGAAACGCTTGAAATAACCGAACGAAACCGTAAAGGAAATCGCTGAAGCAGCTACAAGCGTACCTGCGACCAGGTAAGCCATGAAAGTAGTAACCGGACCACACTGGCAGTAACTGTAAGACATGAGAGCTACAAGAGACTTGTAGGCCTCCATACCTACCAGAAACATGATCCCAGATACTACAATATCCTTCTCCTTGCTCATAACCCTGAATTATAGCTCCTCCTTATTATAACATCAAGATAACTTCGCAGTAATTGAAATCAGAAAAAAGGAGTTATTCGAACTCGTCGTCTTCAGGTTCAAGCATATCCTCTCTGAGCTCTTGCTCTTCTTCAGGGGTCAAAGGTTCTTCCTCCATTTCAACCTCACCTGTCTGAGGGTTCACTCTGCCTGCTCCGACAATGACTTTAGGCTGTCTGACCTCTACATCTTCGTCGTCATCGTACTCGAAAGCCATCTCCTGGAACTCTGCGTCATCAACCAGGTTCAGTTCGTAGTCTTCCTCTGCTACAGCTCCAAAGTCGTAACTCCGACCTACTTTTGACTTCACTGCTCTTCTGACAACTCCTTCAACAGCTTGTTTTGCTCCGTTAGTAATGGATTCAGCGAACATCGCGGTGCTGAACATAGAACCGAAGACCCAGAAAGGTTCTCCTCCTGATTCTATCGCCATGTATCCTGTTCCGGCTGGTAAGGCTGTGAGTCCGGCGGTGTACGCTGCGGCTTTACCCGCATCTTTCAAACCGTTGTTCATGTGTTCTGCAGATCTGTCTGCTTCTGGAATCCTTGATTCTCTTATGTTGAGCTCTCTTTCATTGTGATCTACGATTGTTCCTTCTCCCAGTAGGTTGACGGCCTCGAACTTACCGTAGTCCTCAGCGACATCTTTCTGTGTATAGTCTCCTTCTTCGATACTTTCCACGATACCGTCGTATACCTCTAGGTCATCCATATCGTAGGCTGCTCCGCCGTTCATCACACCAGGTCTCATGTGTTCACCTTTGAATCCTAAAAATTATATTTGGTGGTGGTGGTCAACTGGGAAGTTCTTATGAAACTCCCTCGCTAACACTGTAAACATGGGAGTTATCGACACTTTGAAGAGCAGCTTCATATCTGGCCTGGTTCTGGCTTTACCTGTACTGATAACTCTCTTCATAGTAAGAACAATATCCGGATGGGCATTCAAAGTAGTTAATCCGATAGTCCAGGGAACCAACCTAGTAAAGTACACAGGAAATATAGAGATAATAGCACAATTGCTGGCACTTATAACTGCTGTTGCATTCCTGACACTACTCGGTTATCTTTCCAACTACCAGTTAAGCAACCAGATAAGAAGCACAGCAGCCAAGATGGTAAAGGAAATTCCTTTGTTTGGATCCGTATATGTAACGGTCAAGCAGATAACCTCCACATTCCAGGACGGAGGCGACAAGTTCGAGAAAACAGTACTAGTAGAATTTCCACGAAACGAGGTCTACTCGCTTGGATTGATAACATCTGAATCACCTAAATCGGTTGAAGAAGCCGTAGCGGACGGAGAGGAAATGAAATCAGTGTTCGTACCGATGAGCCCTAACCCTACGATGGGAAGACTGATAATGGTAGAACCAGAGAACTACACCGAATTAGATATGTCCGTACAGCGCGCAATGAAACTCCTGCTCACAACAGGAATCGCCTACAGCGAAGAAGAACTACCTGACGAAATAATAGACGCTGCAAAAACCAAGTACGGCACATAAAAACACTGTAACAAGGTAACACCAGCGTCACTTTTCCTAATTTAATACCTTCCAACTATTTCTTCCATATGACACAAACGAAGCAAGACTTCCAGGACGAAGTCGAGGTCGACGAAAAATACAAAGAAAAACCATCCGAAGAAGAACTCCAGCAAACAGTAGAGAACCTTGAAGAAAGCGGATTCGTAGTCAAGGTTGTAGGAACCGCTGATGAAGCGCTTGAAGAGATCAAAGACGAGATAAACGATGGTAGCTCCGTGATGAACGGTCACTCCACAACATTAGAACAGATCGGTTTCACGGAGTACCTTAACGAAGGAGAGCACGACTGGGAGAACCTTCCAGGAAAGATTTGGTCCATCGACGACGATGAGAAAAGAAATGAGGAGAGAAGAAAGGCAACAACAGCTGATTACTTCCTCGGCAGCGTAAACGGCATCGCCAGAGAGGACGGCTCACTCGTAGCAGCAGATCTCTCAGGAAGCCGAGTAGGAGGATATCCATTCGCGGCAGGAAATGTAATCATCGTATCAGGAACCAACAAAGTCCAGAAAGATGTAGATGAAGCCCGTGACCGACTCTGGGAGTACGCGTATGAATTCGAGAACCAGAGAGCACAGGAAGAGTACGGAATCGAGAGCGCATGCGCCAAAGAATTCCTCTACCACATGGAAAGCGAAGAAAGAACCACCGTAATCCTGGTAAAAGAAGATCTAGGATTTTAAATCCTTATCTTTCTCTTTTCTCTGCGTACTTCGCCATTATATCGGCTTCCAGGTTCACTTTTTCACCAATCTCTTTCTCTGATAGATTTGTGGCATTCCAGGTCTCGGGAATAATCGTGACTGTGAAGCTTTCCTCATCTATTTCGGCTACTGTCAGGCTGATACCTTCTACTGCGATGAACCCTTTCTGAACGATGTATTGATTGATCTCTTCAGGTATTGAAAATCTTATGTTCCAGCCTTCTTCCAATTCTTCGATCTCCAGTACCTCTGCTGTTGTATCTACATGTCCCTGGACATAATGTCCGCCCATCTTGTCGGTCGGTGTAAGTGAGTCCTCGATATTCAGTTTATCTCCTTCAACTAGTTCGCTGAACCAAGTCTTCTCGATTGTTTCCTTGGCTAGGAAGAATATAACGCCGTTATCCTTGAATTCTTCAATGGTCAGACAAGCTCCGGATACCGAGATACTAGCTCCGACCTCGTTATCATCAAAAACTTCATGGTTGTCTAAAAGTACTCTGCGGCCTTCTCCAGCCTCTTCTATATTTTTGACTTCTACGGTATCCTCGACCAGTCCTGTAAACATACTCTAGAATAATGTTTGACACAGTTATAAACCGGGATAATTACTTGGTGGTGACCTTCACAGTGTCTCCATCCTCAAGTTCGAGCTCTCCACGCAGGTATTCTGCTGCGATTATCTCCATAACATCTTCGCCGTGATCGGTTACCTCTATATCCAGGTAGGCTGCCTTAACACCGTCAATTTCAACCGTGTAGACCTCTACCCTGCTGTACTCATCTCCCTGGAATTCAAAGGTTTCTATAACCTCCGGTTCATGGGTCTCCTTCAGTTCTTTCAGTTTCTCCTCGCTCACTTTGAGGTTCAGAGTACCTTCAAACGGATAGTAACCTGTGATATCCTTCAATTTCTCCTGGTAGGGCTTCATTCCTATGTAGTCAGCGCCTTCACCCAGTCCTGTGAAAACTTCTCCCTCTAACTCCATAACCTGTCACTTGGTGGTACAGTGTTATCAATCCAGCAGTCCATCGATGGTCTCCGTCGCATTCTCCGAGAAACTTCTGGCCCAGTAAACATCATCCGAGAACCTGATCTCTCCGGATTCCATGTACTGATCCAGGTAGGATGCGGCCATGACTGATAGCGCTGCTCCTTCTTCATGCTCGAAGACTTCTCCGTCGTCATGCTCCAGGCCAAGGTTGTGTCCTATCTCGTGTATACCTGCTACCACGGTCTTGAAGGGAGAGTAGTTGATCTCGTATCCCAGTTCTTCAAGCTCGTACTCGCCTACAAGTACTTCCTGAAAATCTTCGTCCCTATCGATATCCAGGAAGTCGTATCCCTCTCCCAGTACTGATACAGTAGCTTCCGTCGGATTGTTCGTTCTCTCTGCAACACCTACCGAGTCATGATACTTCCTGTCAGTCAGCAGAAGTGATGCAGCGTTTCCATCCTCAATAGTTCTCCGCCACCGCTTTAATGTACTCTCAGCTGCTTCCTCGTCGAGGGAAGGTTCAAGTTCCGGTCTGTAGTTGACTTTGATGGAGTCGATATCTGTTGAGTCAATCAGCGGTTTCAGTGCTTCGGCTGCGAATCCTTGTAGTATCTGAGCCGGGTATCCGCGGTTATCATGGACTAGTTGAGCTCTGTCTGCGAGTTCCTCAGTCTGGTAAATATCTACTTCCAAGTCTACACTGTCTTGTTTGGTTATAGCTGTTCCGAGAACTGTGGCTGTGGATGCAGCTATGAACTGTCTTCTCGTCAAACCCTTGTTCTCAGCCACGGTTATTGTTGCTACATCTTGATTATAAAAATTTTCCTGGTAACTGTATAGGTTGATGGCCCGGATAAACCTGATCGGAACACAGCACCACGAACCATTAGTCGAAGAAAGAGTCGAAGACACAATTCAGAACAACGATTTCGACTCAATCTTCCTCGAAGGCGTAGATGAAGAAACATCAGAAAAGGTGCAGCAAGCCGTGGAAAAATGGACAAAGCAGGTTTCCGAAAAGATAGACCGTCAGATACCAAGTGTTCCAGAGGAAAACGGAAGATTCAGAGAAGCCAAGGCAGCGGAAAATGTATACGAAGGCAATATAACCTACCTTGACTCAGCTAAAACAATATTTCTAAACACTAAGGACACGATCCAGAACAACCTTATCGGGATAGAAAAAGGAGAAATTTCAGGCGACCTGGGCATGCTTCTACAGCCTGATGTAACACCGGACCAGGTCAAAGCACTGATGAGAGTGTATACACCGGATCCTGATCTACCATACGATATGATGCTGGGAACCATGGACGAAGACGAGTACCGGCACCATCTCGCAGATTCCTTCGTACAGCTGTACCGCGAAGAGTTCGAGGACCACGGACACGAGATGTCGGATGAGCAGATCAAACTTGTCAGAAGTAATGTGCTTGAGAAAGCTCCGGAACAGGATGAAATGTTCTCAGTCATGATTCAAGAGGTCTACGATAATGAGAACGAACAGGCAAGAGAGCAGCACTGGCTGGAAGTATTCGAGGAAAACTACGATGGAGAGGAAACCGCAGTATTTGCAGGACTAGGCCACCTGGACGAAGACAACGAGTCCTTCTACAACAAACTGGTTTCATCAGGCTATGAAGTAGACCGGTATGTTCTCAGAGACTTTACACCGATGACGGATTAACCGCGGAACGGGAGATCCCTCTCTGGTAATTCCTAAGCTTAAATAAAATTGAAGTAAAAACTTGGTTTCAGAGGGTCGGTAAAACAGGTGGAAAGCAAAAAAGGATTAGCGAACTCCGCAGCAGCTCTAGCCACCTCAACAGCCCTTGCAGCCGGTCTCATGCTTTTATCCTTCTCAGGTAACCCTTACTCGCTGGCAGGTCAGACCGCACAGCAGTCGGGAGCCAACGCAACCGGTGACAACCTGGATTTCCCGGGAAACCGGTCGCTGAACGCAAGTGATGTACCCCGTAACGCGTTAAGCAACACCAGCATACCACAGAACCAGGACCTGGTTACAACTGTAGCGAAAAGCCTGTTCAAATTCCTTTCAGGTAAAAATATAGAACCCCCTCAGGGCCAACTACAGCCTAATATCTCGGAAAACATGACCGGGAACCAGACGCTGCCGGAGAACATGACGGATCCGGACTCAAATACTACTGAAAACATTACAGAACCGGATAGACCGAATATAACTGAACCTGATCCAGAGAATATCTCTGAACCGAATATAACGGAACCTCCGATAAACCAGACTCCTGATATCAACCAGACATCTCTCAATGGAACCAAGGAATCGCTCGGCTTCGCAGCCAAACTTATCAAAAGCCTGAAAGGACTGTTCAGCGGAGAACAGGACCTACCACAGAACAACCAGACACCTAGCCAGAATCAGACACAGCCGGAAAATCAGACAGAACCACCTAGTGAGCCACCTCAAGAAAACTCCACTGATCCGGAACCTCCAGAGGACAACGAGACCTCACAGACTCCGGAGGAAGGGAACAATACACAGCAGTCAGATGACAAAGATCAGCAGAAGCAGGGCCTACCTGATATCAACCTGAAGAACCTGCTACCGATTTTAGGACTGCTTGCAGCGGCAGCACTCGCACTATTATTCTACAGAAGCGACAAGGACGGAAAAGAATTCCTCAAAGCAGTGTTCAACAAGGTAAGAAACTTCGTATACAGCGTACCGGACCTGTTCAGAAGAACAATCGTAAACAGCATCTCATTCATCTACAGCAAAACAAACGCACTATACATACTAGCTGTCAGGATAGCAAAGGCGCCAGCTAAAACACTGAGATCGATCAAAAACAGGATAATACAGAAAATACAGTACTACAGAGGAAGAATGAACAGGGTAAGACAGCGATCAGTCAAACAGAACTTGGAAGTACTTCTGAAAGGTCAGCAGGAAACCTTCGAAGGACTTGACGAGGTATGGCACGAACTCAAAACCCGTTCAAAGTTGAAGGGAGAAACCACTGTCACACCTGCCGAAGTAAGAGCTGAAGCGGTCAAGCAGAACCTGCCAGAGGAAACAGTTGATCAGGTTGTAGACGCGTTTAGACATGAAAAATACACTGTAGAAGGCTGCCCCGATATGCTGAACATCTCCGAATGGGAAGGCGACCTCAGAGGTGACAGCGATGAGTAAATTCAAAGCCTTCCTCTCACTGCTAGGATTCACCTTGGTAACCGCAGCAGTAGCCATAGCACTACAACCAGGACTGCTATCACAGGTAAACATACCACAGATCGGCCAGCTACCCGCACTCGGAATCACCGCGTTGATCATGCTGCTCTTCGGACTCTACGGACTGAAATCCTTCCGCGTCAGCAATGTAAGCAAATCAGACCTGACTCTCCAGCTTGAACAGGAACCGGAGATGGTGAAGGACCGTTTCGACGACCTGGCAATACAGTTCGAATGGAAAAATGAAGAAGAAGCACGGAAAATCATGAGAGATACCGTTAAACAGGTACTAGAACAGCAGAAAAACAAAAGCACCGAAGAGGCAGATGAAATAGTGGCTGAAGGAGAATGGACCGATAACCGTGTCGCAGCAGCCTTCATCGACACAGGAATCAAATACCCGTTGCTTGAACGGCTGCGTGAATGGCTGGAAGAGGAAGGAACACTGGAAAGAAGAATCAATACCACGGTAAAAGCAGTAGAAGAACTTCATGAGGAGGATGACTAAAGGTGAAGAAGACAAGCTACGGATCATGGAAACTCGCAGCACCACTCGCAGTAGTACTGGCATTCACAGGACTGGTCACAGGGTACATCGAGTTCTTCGTCGCCGCAGTAATACCCTCTATAATGCTGATGATGAGCTACCTCTCAAGAACACCGGAGCCCGACAGCATCAAGATAGAACGAGTAATCGAAGATGAAGCTCCAAGTCCTGGGCAGGAAGTAGAGGTCAGACTGAAAGTCGAGAACACTGGTAACACAACATTCACGGATCTCAGAGTGGTTGACAGCGTACCTGAAGAACTCAAAGTTCAAAGCGGATCACCAAGAGCATCAATGGCAGTCTCACCAGGAAACACAGCAGAACTCAGCTACAAGGTCGTAGCACGGAGAGGAAGCCATGTATTCAAAGATGTCAAGACCGAGATACGAGGCGGCGGCAGAAACGCAATAATACAGGATATACAGGTTGAAGGAGACGAAAAAATCGAATGCAAAACTGAGTTAGAGGAAATTATTCTTCGTGATAAAACAAGCGAGCAGATAGGAGATATCGTAACAAGCCGTGGAGGAAGCGGAATAGAATTCCACTCGCTGAGAGACTACAAAGGAAGCGACCCATTGTCAAGAGTCGAATGGAAACACCTGGCGAAAACAGGAGACCTCGCAACCAAGAACTTCCGTGAAGAACGGTCAGGAGACATTGTACTGGTCATAGACGCAAGAGAGATTTCTAACAGGAAAGCAGAGAAAGGACATCCAACAGGTACAGATCTCTCAGCTTACGCAGCCAAGAGAGCTTACACAGCTCTGCTGAAGTCACGGCACAAACCAGGTATAGCAGTACTCGGTGTAGATAACTCCGAGATAGATGTTACAACTGACTCCGCACTGATTCCCTACATCGAGCCGGGTAGAAGCAGAACCAAGAGGAGAAAAGTAGATCAGGTGCTGACAGAGGTGCAGAAAGCGGATAAGAAGAATGAAGTCGATCTGAAGTCCAAGCTGTACAAGATGCTTCCACCGAACGCACAGATAGTGTTCTTCACACCACTACTTGACGACCAGTTAACCTCGGCGATAAAGGTACTTGATAGACATGGTTATCCTTCTATCGTGGTTAGTCCTGATGTGACTTATGCGGATTCACCTGCTTCACGACTGGAGAAAATCCGTAGAGATCTCAGGTTGAAACAGGTCAGAAGCTTTGCTCCGGTCGTTGATTGGGATATCAATCAGCCGATGTCCATACAGGTCTCAAAAGCGCTTAGAAGAGTTTACTCGAGGGATATGTAGAATGCTAGAAGACGAACTTACAGACAGAAACTGGAATATCACAAGGATAGGAGCAGCATCAGTACTCGTCATAGCAGCAGTATTCCTATCCTACATGTGGTCATCACTTCCATTCAAGATGCCTGTAGCGATGGCAGCCGGAGCAGGACTGGTATTTGCAGCTGCTGCGAAAGTAGGCGACCTGGATAAGTTGAAGACCTTGATGCAGCCGCTTTCAGGATTCCTAAACATGGTAGCCGGAGCATTACTCGTGGCTTCAGCCATATTCTTCCTCTCGAACTCCATCGAAATGATAATCGAAACACTTGAACAGTTCAGCGGAGACTCAATAGTAGGCCTGATCAGAAGCCTAATCCTTCCGGTAATGGGGTACATCACCGTCTTATTTGGGTCTTTCATCGCAGCAACAGGTTCAGGCATGGTTTACTGGGACCGCGTCGATGAGAGAGTACCGGTAGGGGCTGGTAGAAAGGACTTCATGTTCACAGTTATCCTCGGAGCACTGACTGCTTTCGGTATATTCGGTACTGCGGTACTGAAGCAGCTGCCCGTAGGAGAGTACATTGGAATCGCTACGGAGATTCTTTTCCAGGCGAACTCCATTGATTCGGTTGTGGCTGGAGCACTTGTATTCGCAGCTTACCGTGGTGTTAGAATGGCCTGGGCCAGCCTTCCGATCCGTGAGTCAGTTCCACGGGACAGCAGAGAAACATACGATAAGCTAAAGAAACCGGAGCTTGTGGTCCGCTGGCTAATCATACCAGTAATAGCAATACTAACGGCAGCTCAAGGCTTTGTTTCCATTAAGTATCTGCAGTACTTCGCTCCGTTGACAGCTCCATCGGTCAGAAAACTTCTTGCTGCTGCAACAGTGGTAGGTATCGCGATCTTCGTGGCTATCAAGCTGTTGAAGATTCTGACTGGTGACCGTGAGAAGATCAAGTGGCTTATTCCTTACACCGTTTTCGGTGCGGTAGCATATATCTCCGCACCTTACTTCACAGAATCCTTGAATCAGGTAACAAGTAGATTGCCTGAGTTCGCCGCTACCAATGTTGAACCGTTTATCTCTGCGGTTGGAGCTACACAGGCAGTGATGATCCTGATGACCGCGGCTTCCGCCTTCGCAGTTATATTGAAGATATTCATGGGAATCCTCAGAGGATTTGGAATCGTACCGAAAGGACTAGAGGGAACAACTCTCGTCGCTTCAGGTATATTCTTCTCCTCCGTCGGATTGAACCTTTACGCACCTAACCCTGTAGTCCTATTTGTAGGCGTAGGTCTTTCGATGGCTTCCTGGGAGATCGGAAAACGATCAGTAATTCTAGGTAGAGAAGTCGGTCGTTCAGGCTCTACCTACAAGGCTGAACTAGTACAGGTAGTATCCAAGCTTGTACTTGTGTTCGTGGCTGTAGTGGCTGCTAGAACCTTCTTAATCGCTGCGAACAACTTGAACTTCACGGTTCCGGAAGGTTCCACAGGCTACATCGTCTTCCTTCTGGCTGTTACAGGTGTAGGATTACTGGCTGCCTCGCTGAAGAACTACACTTAGAAAGAGAAAAAATTAGGAGTAAATAAACTGGTTTTTAGACTTCGGGTACTTCGGTGTTGTCGAGGACTTGGTCGATTACCTGTTCTTTCCCTACATCATCGACTTCGGCTTCCGGTGTAAGAACAAGGCGGTGCTTGAGGACCGGCCGGGTGATGCTCTTCACATCTTCAGGTGTGACGAAGTCGCGTCCTTCGATCATGGCTTTGGCTCTGGAGGCTTCGAATAGTCGCTGGATTCCTCTTGGTGATACTCCAACTTCCACTCTTTCATCTTCACGAGTGTTTCTTCCGATATCAACTATGTAGTCGCGGATTTTTTCGTTGGCCTCGATTCTTTCTACTGCTGCCTGTACTTCTCTGACTGTGTTTCCGTCTACTACCTGTGATGCTTCTGGCATCTGTTCGCTTCTGTCTGCTCTTCCGTCTAGGATTTTTCTTTCTCCTTCACGGTTTGGGTATCCCATTTCTGTTTTGACCATGAAACGGTCTCTCTGCGCTTCCGGTAGTGCGAATGTTCCTTCTTGTTCTACAGGGTTCTGTGTTGCGATCACGAAGAACGGTTCGGGTAACTGTCTGGTTTCGTTGTCTACTGTTACCTGTTTCTCTCCCATCGCTTCCAGTAGTGCTGCCTGGGTCTTTGGTGGTGCTCGGTTTATCTCGTCTGCTAGTACGATGTTTGAGAAGATTGGTCCTTTGTTGAATTCGAACTGTCCTGTGTCTTCGTTGTAGATGTGGCTTCCTGTGATGTCGCTTGGCAGGAGGTCTGGTGTGAACTGTATTCTGTTGAAGCTGAGTCCCATGGATTTTGCGAAGCTTCTGGCTGTCAGTGTTTTTCCGGTTCCTGGTACATCTTCTACTAGTACATGTCCTTTGGCGGTTAAGCCTGTTAGTACTGTTTTGAGGAATTCTTCGTCGGCGATTACTGCGTTGCTTACTGAGTCAAGTATCTGAGCGGCGTTTTGAGATGCCTGAGAATTTGTCATAACAGGTGTTTCTTGCCGGAGTTTAAAGAATATTTTCCTGTACC
>JBEQBC010000011.1:0-21477 GCA_041640035.1 Candidatus Nanohaloarchaea archaeon
TACTCAGCTATTCGCCCCGAACGAATCGGTGGACTAGCATGGCTAAATCGGACTCCGATAGCAGTAACCTCCGGCAGGATCAACCGGAATTGCTCCAAATGACTTGGAGGGTTCTTGACGGGTATTTCTAAAATGTGATGAAACGGAAAGATTCCAAATCTTTCCAGTCAAGTAAACTGCATACAGAAATCTGTATGCGGCTACATAGTTGAAACACGAGATATGTGTTTCGTGGTCCGTCTCTCCTACATCACGTAATATTATTTTACTACGCTCATCATCGTCCTCTCGGACTATCCCCCGAGTACTCTCGTGCCGGGTAACAACACTGTCTAAGTTAAACCTTATAAATGGTCAAGACTTAGACAGCAAGTCGCAGACAGAGTCATCATGTGTCGTCTGTCCGCATGCATGAACATAGTTCAAAACTTTATATAGGGTTCGATTCTATGAAATTGAGTTCCACTTTCTGAGTGCGTCTTCCTGGTGCTCAGGCATCACTTCGAGGGTTATTTTTCCGTCGAATTTTTGCTTCACAACTTTGATCAGTTTCTCCATATCGATATCTCCTTCTTCAAAGCCTAGTCCGTCCTTTCTCATGGTTGAGTCGCACAGATGGATTACTGAGATCTGCTCTATGTAGTTATCTAGCAGGTAATTCAGGTTCTCCAAGAAATCCTGGTCCGAAGTCATGTACAGGTGAGCAGTATCCAGAACCATTCTGTGACCCTGATCTAGAATGAACTCCTCAAGATGTGGAATGCTGATACCAGGATTGTTCTCGTAGCCGTAACTTGAACTGAAACCAATCTCCTCAAAACCAGGGATATCATTATGGTGACCATACATCGTGTGGATAACCAGTTCTGCATCAAGCTCTGAAGCCAGTTCATCGCTCAGTTCAAAATACCGGGTTCTGTCCGGCTTCACATGTGGTGTATGGATGGAACTGATGTTTAGGCTTGATTCCTGACAGTTCTGAAGAGATTCCTCAAAGTTATCCAGATGTTTCTTCTCCAAGTACAGTTCGGTGTTGCTAAATCCCTTTTTCTCTGTATTTTCCAGTTCTTCTTTTTCTGGAGGACATTTTCCGGCTACTTTCATAATCTAAAGATGGAAGGTGAGAGGTTTTATCCTCTGTGTTCCATCGTTTCAACTATCTTCTTTGCTCCCATGATGTATGCGGCATCCCTACCGTATAGATCTTCATCTTCCCGTAATTCTTGGAACTGTCTGTAGGCGTTCTGGATGTTCTCTCTCAGCTTTTCGAGTACCTTTTCCTTCTCCCAGTAGTCTCCGCTCCGGTTCTGCACCCATTCATAGTAGGATACGGTTACTCCGCCAGAGTTAGCAAGGATATCAGGGATCATCTCCACACCATTCTGCTCAAGCACCTTATCAGCCTCCAAGGTGGTCGGCCCGTTCGCTATCTCTACAACGAAATCAGCTTCTACATCATCCGCGTTATCCTCTGTGATGACATTTTCCAAGGCGGCTGGAAGCAGGAAGTCGACATCCAAGCCTAGAAGCTCTTCATTACTGATGTTTTCACCCATCTTACATACGGTCCCGTGATCTCTCTTGCATTCCTTGAGCTCGTTGAAACTGAAACCTTCCTCATTGTAGGTTGCTCCTCCTGAATCAGAGACAGCAACTACATCTACACCCATCTCTTCCAGTTTCTCCACTGCAGGTGCAGCTGCGTTTCCGAATCCCTGAACTGCTGCAGTGAGGCTTTCTGGATCCATTCCTCTGTCTTCGATTATTTTCTCTATTATGTATGCTGCACCGTAGCCTGTTGCTTCTGCTCGGCCTTTGCTTCCGAATGCTTCGACAGGTTTGCCGGTAATGACTCCCGGAACCAGTTCGCTCCGGTTCTGGCTGTACTCATCCATCATCCATGCCATATGCTTGCCTCCTGTGTTCATATCGGGAGCAGGTACATCTTTGTTCTCCCCAACTATCTCGGAGATAGAGTTAATGTACTCTCTGGAAAGTCTTTCCTCTTCTTTTTCTGAAAGTTCTCTGGTGTCTACTTTTACCCCTCCTTTTGCTCCTCCGAACGGTATATCAGCTACAGCGGTCTTCAGACTCATCCAGAGGCTTAATGCCTTGACTTCGTCCTCGTTTACCTCTTCTGAGAATCTTATACCTCCTTTTCCAGGACCTCTGGTATCAGAGTGCTGGCTTCTGTAACCTGTGAAAGACCTCTTCTCTTCATCATCCATCTCTACCGTGAAGCTGGTCTCCACGAATCTGTCAGGGCGGGAAAGCTGCTTGTAGTATTCTTCTTTACCAAGATGTTGAAGCGCGTTCTTCAGGTTCTGTTTTGCATCATCGAGTTCAGACATAACAGAAAAGTAGTTAGTTAAGGTGTCTTTAGTAAGGATCAGTTACCCAGAGAATAGTTACCTAGAAGTCAGCTGCAATCGGTGTAGCTACCGCTTATACCGCTTCCTTCCTGAGCTGTGTCGGTGACTTCTTGACACAAGTATTCGCCGCTGCTGTAACTGGCCTGGAACCGGATTGTGTAATCTGATCCGTGTTCACCGCTTTGAGTGTATGTGTCGGAACCTGAGATACCCTCCCAGTTACCTCCGGGAATATTTCCGTTGAATGTTACATTAGCAGTATCCAGGTTGTTATTAGGGTCCGAAGCACTCCAGTCAACCTGGTAAGATGCTTCATTCTGTCCATTACAGCTGTTTCCGCCTGTACATCTGCTTTCATCTGTGACTGTGAAATCTGTTATCGAAGGCTGTGAGCCACCTCCGCTTCCAGGATCTTCGCCGTTCGCAGTTACTTCTGTGGTTTGTGAGTCAACTACGATTCCATCTGTACTGTATACATCTATGGTTATGTTGTATGTGTCTCCCCCAGTCCATCTATCGTAAGTGAAGCTGTCGGATGTCTGTGTGCTTGAGAAAGTTTCGTCCGACCAGTCGTTCTCTAGGTTGTTGAATGTTACCTGAGTCTGATCATAGTTCTCTGTATTGTTTACTGTGTAGCTTACATCGAACTGGGTGCTGCCGGTATCCGAGGTTGAATCTACTATATCATAACTTTCTAGGTTTGGAGTATTCGGACCGGTTCCTAGGTCTGATGGATAGAATGTATTCTGCCCATCTGCTTCATCATTCAGAGTTACTGAGTCGGAGGTATCTCCGTTATCATCTATCAGGTCTACTGTTATGTTGTATACCTGATTATCTCCAGGGAACTGATCATAGTTCACAGTTCCAACAGGCGACTGTGTGCTTGTCTTTGTCTGATCTGCCCACTCGTTACTTCCGCCTAAATTGTCGAACTCTATGCTAGCCTCTTGGAAGTTGGCTGTATTACCGACCTCATACTCAACATCATAAACGACATCTCCGCCCTCAGTACTGTCTTGAACTATTACACGCTCTATTACAGGTTCTTCTACCAGTGTGATTGTTTGAGTCAGGGTTTCTCCTTCAAATAGAACTGATACTTCGTGATCTCCGGAGGAGTATCCTGCCAGGCTTACATCTGTAAAGCTGATCCGCTGTGTTTCACCGTCGTTTACTGTTATCTCTTGTGTTTCCTCTGTGTTCCCATCTATCTGTAGTTCGGCGGTCGAGGTAGTGCTTCCTTGAGAGCTAACTGCTTCTGCTGATACATCGATTACGCCTCCTACCGCTGCTTCGCTTGGAGCGTTCAGGTTTTGAAGGCTAATCTCTGCAGCGGGTTCTGGTATGTTTATAGTTCCTGTTTCGCTTCCGTTACTGCTTGAAAGCTGTAAATTGTATTCTTGGCTGTCTGTGAATGTCTGGCTGTATGTCCGTGTTACGGTTTCATATGAGGATAGTGTCAGTGTTTCTGAGTTTACTTCTGTGCCGTCTACTGTCAGGCTTATGTCCTGTGTTCCTTCTCCACCTGTGTTCTCGATCTGGTAGTATATCGTGCTTTCTTCTCCTGCTGGTGCTGTATCCACGCTTGTGATATCTGTCTGGAAGTTTGGACCTATCTCTGTGCTTTCAACTATTTCTGCGGAAGCTGTGATGCTACCCCGCGCTTTCTGGTTGGGAAGAACATCTCCTCTGTCGTACACAAGGGTTACATCCATCGTGTTACATGCATCTGAGCTTTCTACGCCTGAGACTTCCACTACCTGTGACTGTCCTGGTTGAAGGGTTCTGTCCAGTGAAAGCGTTCTCTGACTGGTTTCCTCATCTCGGTCCTGTAGAACAACTCTGGTAAGGTTCTGTGTGTACCCCTGCGGATCGTTGTTCTGGATATCCAGTTGTAATGTAGGTCGGTCAGCTGTCAATCCAAAATCCTGTACCTGTGCACTGTAAAGAGAGAAACCGGATACCTGGCTGTTGCAGAAGCTTGCGCCGGTTGAGCTGTAGATTACTCCTGATACCATGGCGACTGCTGCGAGCATCCATCCATATGTTGCAAGATATTCTATAGCCGCCTGTCCTTTTCGCATCAGTTAGTCTTGTCTTTGATATGCTTGGGTTTAAATCTATCATAATGGCCTATAGGTCAGAATATCAGTAAGTATAGTCCTGCTGGTATCAGGAACAGGCTTACCAGTATCTTCAGTTTCTTTGCTTCGGTGTTCTGTGCGATATACCAGCCGATCAGCTGTGAAACAACATACGGAATACCTATCATAACTGTAAATTCTGGTGAGTAGTCTCCTGAGGTTGCGTAGTTGATGGCTGAGGAGGATGTTACAAGTACGCCCTGTACGAGTCCCGCACCGATCGCTTCCAGTACTGGTATGCCAAGCGCTATCAGCAACGGTATGGTTATTGCGGGTCCTCCGATACCGGTAAGTCCGCCTATAACTCCTACTCCGAAACCTAATGCTGCTAGTATTATTTTTCCTCTGTTATTTTCGGTCTGAATCTCGATGACTGGTTTGATGTCGTTTGTTTCTCTGTAGACAAGTATGGATCCGAGTATAACTGTAAGGAGGCCGATTATGTTGCCTAGGATCCCTTTGTTGAGGAATTGGTTAAGATATACTCCTGTAGGTGTTCCGAAAATGGTCGGAACGGCCATGTAGTAGATGAGGTCTTTTCTTATGTCGCCCGAGTATGCGTAAAGTGCTGTAGCTGTGATGGTTGCTGCTGTGAAAATAGTGCTGGTAGTACCTGCCTGAATGGCCGCGTTCAGATCAGTTAGGCTCTGTAATCCCAAAATTACCGGAAATCCTCCCGGACCTCCCAGACCGGCTATAACGCCTCCAAAAACTGCTAGTAAAACAAAAATCAGTATCGTACCGGTCAACATAAACAGTTCTTGGTTATTCCGGAATTAAATTATGATTTGATGGTTAGGGCGGAGGGCGGGATTCGAACCCGCGTCCCGACCGCCACAAGGTCGGAGTATAGACCAGCTAACCTACCTCCACCACAAAAATATGATGTGGTCTTAAATGTACTCTGCTCCTTTATCCGAGTTGGATCAGGAGTGTGACGATTATGGCTGCGCTCAGTGTCATTGCGGCCGCGCCTGTGTAAAGGTAGTGTTCGCGGCCTTCGGTATCCTGGTTGTTTCTGTATAGCGGTAGACCGATCAATGCGAGGCCTACTGCGGCCAGGAATGTGGCGCCTGTTAGTACCATTGTTTGTGTATCACATCGTTGGAAGTTGTTTGGTCAGCGGGTGTTCTCGTCATCATCTCCTCTTGAGGTTTCGAGGTCAGTCGATGTCAGTCCGCTTTCATCATCCAATAAGTCAAATGTGGGGCGTTACTTAGAAAAACCCTTCCCTTTTACCCGAGATCCACTCTTTTCAGTAGCTGGGCGTTGAAAGCCACGATAATCGTGGAAAGCGACATTATCAATGCGCCAATAGCTGGCTGTAATGTGAATCCGATAGGTGCTGCGACTCCTGCGGCTAGCGGTATTGCGAACGCGTTGTATCCTGTTGCCCAGAACAGGTTCTGTTTCATCTTTGAGTAGGTTGCCTCACTGATCTTCATGATTTTCACGACGCCTAGTGGACTGTCGTTCACCAAGACGATGTCTGCGGATTCAACTGCTACATCGGTTCCGCTTCCGATGGCAACCCCGATATCTGCGCGTGTCAGTGCTACTGCATCGTTCACTCCATCGCCTACCATCATCACTTCTCCGTTTTCCTGTAGCTCCTGGATCTTCTCATCCTTTTCATCTGGTAGTACTTCAGCAAACCAGTTGTCGATTCCGAGTTCTTCTGCTACGGCTGAAGCAACATCTTCGGAGTCGCCAGTTATCATCGCTACATCGATACCCCTGCTGTGTAGTTCTTCGACCGTTTCACGGCTTTCATCCCTGATATGGTCGCCGAGAGAGACAGCACCAAGGACTTCATCTTTCACAAGGTATACTACTGTTCTTCCTTTCTCACCTTCCCTTTCTTTGAACTCTTCGTACTTTTTTTCGACTTCCAGCTGTTCTAGCAGCTTTGGTCCACCGGCGTAGTAGGTCTCGCCGTTGACATCTGCTTTGACTCCTTTTCCTTTGATAGCTTCGAAGTTCTCGGTTTCAAGAGTCTCCAGATCTTTATCTTCAGCTTTCTCTACGATTGCTTTGCCGATTACATGTTCTGAGTTCTTCTCGATTGAGGCAAGCTTCTCAAGGTTTTTGTCGCTGATTTCTTTGTTCTCTACTTTCTGTTTTCCTTCTGTCAGTGTTCCTGTCTTATCGAAGGCTACTGTGTCGATCTCTCTTGCCTGTTCCATGGCTGTCCGTTTGCGGACTACTACTCCGTTCTTTGCGGATAAGGCGGTACTGATTGATACTACTAAGGGTATTGCTAGGCCGAGTGCGTGTGGACATGCGATTACAAGTACGGTTACGACTCTTTCTAGGGTTGTGAGTCCGAGTCCTGTTGCGAGCGTCCATGCTACTCCTGTAACCAATGCTGATCCGAGTGCGATGTAGAAGAGCCATCCGGCGGCTTTGTCGGCGAGAAGCTGTGTCTCGGTCTTGTCTTCCTGTGCTTCGTCAACCAGCTTCATGATTCCGGATAATGCTGTTTCGTCGCCGGTTGCGGTGATCTTTACCCGGAGCGCTCCTTCCTGGTTGACGGTTCCGCCGATCACTTCGTCCCCTTCTGATTTGGAGACGGGTTCGGATTCTCCTGTAATCATCGATTCATCGACTGAGGAGTCTCCTTCAACTACTTCTCCGTCAGCTGGTATCGAGCTTCCCGGCCGTACAAGCACTTTGTCACCTTCTTCCAGTTCTGAAACTTCTACTTCTTCTGTTTCATCTTCTCCTACTATTTTTTCTGCTGTGTTCGGTACAAGGTCTTTGAGTTCGTCGAGGGCTGAAGATGCCTGGCGTACTGATCTCATTTCGATCCAGTGGCCGAGCAGCATGATGTCGATCAGTGTTACTAGTTCCCAGAAGAATGAGGAGCTGCCTGGTATTACCAGTGAGGCCATGCTGTAGGTGAATGCTACGATTATGGCGAGTGAGATCAAGGCCATCATGCCTGGTTCTCTGTCTTCCAGCTCTCCTTTCGCCATCTTCAGGAATGGCAGTCCTCCGTAAAGGAAGATCACTATGGAAAATACTGGTACGATCAGGTTACTGCCTGTGAATTGTAGGGAGGTGTATCCGAGTAGTCCTGATACGAAGGTACTGAAGTAGAGTACGGGTATTGATAGTAGTGTGGAGATGAAGAACTTCTTCTTGAACATTTTTTCGTGGTGTTTGTGGCCGTCCATAGACCCGGTTTTTGGCCTGGAAAATTAAAAATGTATCACTATATGATACATGTATGACTGAGTTAAACCTGTCGAATGTCAACAAGATCTACACCTTGCTTCTGCTTAAATCCGAGCCAAGACACGGCTACGGCCTGATAAGCAGCATAGAGGATATAACCGGTAAGAAGCCGACCACCTCCCACATCTACCCGTTCCTGGACAAACTGAAGGAGGAAGGAGTTATTGAGGTAGTTGATGAAGGTGATAGAGGTAAGAAGATCTATGGATTAACGGAAGAAGGAGAAAGAACTGTTGAAGAACAGCTTGATTCCTTTAGTGAGATAATGTATGCAGCTATAGAGGATAGGATCGATGAATGCAGCCACTGCGGATGTAAAATATATGATGGTGGTTATGAGAAGGATGGAAAAGTTTTCTGCTGTACTCACTGCGCTGAATCAGTTAATAGAAGTTAACAGGGGAAAAAGAAGGAACTGGTTGAAGTAAAGAGTACTTTTTATGCCAGTGTGATTTCTACGCGGTCTCCGTCTCTTGGTATGTAGTCAAGGTGGTTCTCGACTTCTTCTCCGTTGATATTGACTGTCAGGTTGGCTGGTTCTCCGTTACACTGTGTCTGCCCCATTACTGAGTTTTCTTCTAGTTCTCCTCCTAGCTGGTCGATTATCCAGTCTAGGGTTGCTTCTTCTCGGCTTGTACGAATTCCTTCCATGTGTAACTTGCTTGTGCCGTGTGTATGTGCTTCTAGAGGTCCGCCCTGCAGTATTTGGTTTTCTCCACAGACACTGAGATCATAGTCTGCATGCCAGTGGACGGTTTCTCCTACTCCTATACTTGAATTTGTCGTTGGGGGTTCCATGAGGTCGGTGTTCTGGTATACGGCGAATGCTCCGCCTCCGAGAAGGACTAGTGCTACTACGCTTATACCTGCGTATTTCAGTTTCTTTTTCTTGTTATGTTTAGCTGTCTGTTTTTTCTGTTCCAGTTTGTTTAGCTCTGATTTCTTGTCGCTTTTCTCGTGACCGGTCATCTCATCCTTGTGCTCGTCCAGTTCGTGCTCCAGACGATCTTTTTTGTTTGAGAATTCTTCGTCACAGTAATCGCAGTCAGTCATAGTACAATTTTCAAAATCGAAAATGTATAAACCTTCCTGATTTAGGAATCTGTTCTTCCGATATTCTCAGAAGTCATGGTTCTGAATTTACATAGATTATTTACTCTTTGTTAGGCTTGAATAACGAATAAGGTCATCGAAACATTAATTAATGCCTCCTGGGGCCGTGCATTCAATCAGTTTATATAATTTACAGTTGTTCGTCAATAAGTGCGATGAGAAAAACGCCATATCTAGTGACGGCGCTGCTACTACTGCTACATGGAGCGGCAGCAAGTAAGAACATTATGAATGGTTCAGAGCTGTCAATCTATCTTTTTGCTGCTATTCTGGCGCCATTTGCCGCTTCTATTATTATCGCCGTATTATATCCCTACCTGAAAGATCTATCCGCATATCTCGGTGCTTTTTCAGCGATCATATCGTTGATATCTGTATATCATCTATATGGAAGCAACTTCGGTATATCAATAGAATGGCTGCCGTCGATAGGAGTCAATCTAGGATTCTACGCTGACGGATTATCTCTACTGATGGCTACACTGGCCAGCGGCATAGGGATACTGGTTTTCATCTACTCAAAGCACTACATGGAGCATTCGGGAAGGAAAAGAAAGTATTACACTGTTTTGACAGCATTTATGGGCTCGATGATCGGATTAGTCTTCTCATCAAATCTCTTTGTCCTGTTCGTGTTCTGGGAGCTCACAAGCATCTGCTCATTCCTTCTCATAAGCCACAATCAGAGAACATCTGAAGCCATCTACGCCTCCAGAAAATCTCTTCTAATCACTGTAGGATCAGGAATGATGCTTCTAGTAGGTTTTCTGATACTCGGAGAAACTACAGGTACATACAGCCTGGTTCAGATGCTTCAAAACGGAGACGCATACACCTTACTTTCACAAAACGGCCTGCTCATTCCCGCTATAACCTTCCTATTTGTCGGTGCGGCAGCTAAATCAGCTCAGTTCCCGCTTCACATCTGGCTTCCGGACGCCATGGAAGCACCTACACCGGTATCCGCATTCCTGCATTCTGCTACCATGGTAAAAGCAGGGATATTCCTTCTCGCAAGGATAAGACCATTATTCGTAGACACACAGCTCTGGACATCACTACTAACCTCAACAGGGTTTATCACTATGACAGCAGCTGCCGTCCTCGCAGTAAAATCTACGAAACTCAAAGAACTACTGGCTTACTCTACCGCCAGCCACCTAGGACTGATAGTAGCAGGTCTTGGATTCTCCAGCACGTTAGGAGCTGAGACAGGCCTATTCCACATACTCAACCACGCATTCTTCAAAGCCGCACTCTTCATGACCGCAGGGATAATACTTCACGAAGCCGGAACTCAGAAATTTACCGAGCTTTCAGGACTAAGAAAGAACTGGCCTCTACTGACCGGAATCGCTTCCATAGCCTCTCTAAGCATGGCAGGTATACCTCCTTTCAACGGATTCTACTCCAAAGAACTGCTCTTCGAAGCTTCCTACCACTTTGCCACCCATTCAGATAGTATAATCGCATGGTCTGTGCCTGCGGTGGCAGTCTGCGGAAGTATATTCACATTAATGTACTCTCTCAAGTTCCTATCAGTATTCTTCGGCGAAAAAGAAACTGAATTTGGCTCTATATCGCCAGGAATTATATTTGCACCTGCCTTGCTAGCGTTCACAGCTCTATGTATAGGAATCAGACCGAACCTATTCATAGATATTCTTGTCGAACCTGCACTCGCAAGTACGGCTGTAGAAGCCCACGGAATGAGTGTTCATCTACCGACCTCTCTAAAGCCTGCCTTCATCATGACGCTGATCACAATCTCTGTAGGTCTGATAGGTTTCAGAAACCTGTCAACTATAGAGAAATACTTGGATAGAGTAGGAGAAAGAAGCTTTTTGACAGCTAACTCTGTCTATCATAGCTTTCTTGAAATTGCTGATACTACAAGCGATCTGCTGGTTGAATACACCGAATCCAGACTGCTCAGAACCTACATCGTCTGGACTCTACTATCGTCAATAGTGCTTGGTCTCACAGGTTTCGTGATCTCCAACACAGTTCCGATACCATCGTTCACGCTTCCACCTTCGATCATGATAGTGCTTTCAACAGCAGTGATAAGCGTATACGCCGTGATAAGAGCTGATAAATACATCGCAGCAGTACTAACCCTGTCTATACTCGGTTTCATGGTTTCCATATACTATCTTTTGATGGATGCACCTGACCTAGTGATGACCCAGCTCGTGGTCGAAACACTATCTCTAATCATCTTCCTCCTAGTACTGGACAAACTTCCGGAGATGAAGAAACATGTATCCCTCACAAGAAAAGCAAAGGATATCCTGATAGCTGCAGCAGCCGGTTTCACAGTATTTACAGCTGTTCTGTATTCAAAGATGGTTGAAACACCGGGAGAACTATCCAGATACTATGTTGAGAACGCGGTCCCAGGATCAGGAGGTACAAATGTAGTCAATGTGATACTGGTCGACTTCAGAGGAATAGATACAATGGGAGAAATCTCAGTCATCGCGATGGCAGGAATAGCTATAATGATGCTGTTCAAGATGAGAGGTGAAAAACAGTGAGCACAGTGATCGCAAGACAGACAACCAAAGTCGTAGTACCTTTAATGCTTCTACTATCGCTAAACTTCTTCATACAGGGCCATAACAGGCCGGGCGGAGGCTTCATCGCAGGAGTACTCACAGCAGCAGCAATAGCACTTCTATACATCGTATTCAACTTTGAAGGAGTCCAGAAACTGCTTGGGGATAACGAAAGAGTACATTACAGACTTGTAAGAAAATACACCGAAATGAGCGAAGTAGGACTTGTCTTCGCAGCGGGAACAGGGCTGATAGCAATCGAACTAGGTTTAAGATTCCTAAACCACCGTAAAGGGCTTCTACACCTGCCGTTGTTCGGCAAGATACACTGGACCACTGCCTTACTGTTTGATCTAGGAGTTTATCTGGTGGTAGTCGGAACAGCTTTAACCATAGTGGAGGTGCTCGGAGAGGAATGAGCCTTTTCACAGCAGTAGCGCTCGGACTAATTTTCTCAGCAGGAACATACCTGATCCTGCGCCGTGACGCGGTAAGAGTCGTAATAGGTTCACTGATCATCAGTCAGACCGCAAACATGTATCTCCTGGCGATGGCAGGTACCGAAGGAACTGCGCCGATACTGCCGCATCACTCGGAAGAGTTCCACATGAATGCAGCGGACCCGGTGCCACAGGCACTTGTACTTACGGCGATCGTCATAGGATTTGCCACTACAGCATTCCTGCTCAGCCTGACTTACCGTTTCTACGAGGAGAATCAGGAAGTTGATCTCCAGAACCTTAGAGGTGACGACATGTGACACAGCTCACTATACTACCGATCATACTGCCGTTGATAACTGCAGTACTATCTATAATTGCGCGAGAAAACCGTTTCAGAGACTTTATCAGTATATCAGGGTCCATAGCATACTTCATACTGATAATCTCAATAGCCTCGAAAGTACTGGCACAGGGAACCGTAACTTATCAAGCAGGAGGCTGGCCAGCACCTTTCGGAGTCACATTCATAGTAGACTCACTATCACTTTTCATGCTGCTAATCACAGCAACGGTCTCTCTGGCAGCCAACCTTTACTCTGTAAGCCATATCGACAGCGTAGGTAAAGCAAGCGGATTCTACGCATTCTTCCACTTCATGGTGATGGGTATGAGCGGCGCATTCATCACTGGAGACATCTTCAACCTGTTCGTCATGCTTGAAATCACCTTGATGAGCAGCTACGCCATGGTAGCATACACAGGAACCAAGGAGTCACTTTTCACTTCCCTCAAATATGTTGTACTCAACCTTCTTGGAAGCTCAATCATGCTGATTGCTATCGGCGGCCTCTATTCGGTGACAGGTACATTAAACATGGCTGATCTGGCGCTCACACTTTCAAAACCTCAGGCAGCAACAGTACCTGCCATAGGCCTGATTTCACTGCTTTTCTCGGTGTTCGCCCTGAAGTCGGGATTGGTTCCGTTCCATTTCTGGGCTCCTGCCGTCTACAGTAACTCTCCGCCTCCAGCAGCTGCCATGATGGCAGGTGTCAGCAAGAAAGTAGGTATATACGCAGTTATACGCCTGTACATCACTGTTTTCTCTGAAGCCTCGACGCCGGAAAATGCCTTGATACTACCTAGTGAACCTGTTACATTATTCATAGGATTTACCGCGCTTTTACTTGGAGCTGCAACCGTTCTTCTAGGAGGAATAAGTGCGGTAAACAGGAATAAACTTGAAGAGATGCTTTCATACTCGAGTATTGGCCAGGTCGGCTTTATTTTCATACCTCTGGCCTTTGCCCTAATCTACAGCTCTCAAGCCGCTCTGGTAGCCGCTCTAATCTATATTCTAAGCCACAGTCTGGCTAAGCCAGCACTTTTCATGATATCCGGTACCATAGAAGAGGTTACAGGAACTACAGAACTTGAAGAACTTGGCGGTCTCAGTGAGAGATCTTTCGCTTTGGCTGCTGCTTTCTTCATCTCAGCTTTCTCATTGGTCGGTATACCACCTCTTCTCGGTTTCTTCGGCAAGATGCTAGTTTTCCAGACTGCGGTGGCACAGCAGAACTTCATCATTCTGACGGTCTTGCTGATAGGAGCTATCTCCTCTCTCATATACTTCGGGAAAGCCTGGCTCTCGGTCTTCTTCGGCGAACCTGTAGAGCTCGTTGAGGAGATGCCGTGGCTTCAGGTGTTCGCCGTCACATTTTTGGCTGCGTTGATCCTGACGCTGGGGGCTGGTTTTGAACCGGTTTATGATCTGGCTTTGGACGCGGCTGAAGCTGCTTTCGACACTGAGGTTTACATCGACACTGTCTTAGGTGATACAAAATGAAGAAATACTACTTTTACGGCGCTTTAATGGCGTTCATGTGGTTGTTCGTATCCGGAAGCTTCCAAATCGCAACAGCAATAACAGGTCTATTGATAGGTATACCGACAGCTTACCTGTTCAGACGGTTCTACACCGGCTACATACATATACACCTGTCCAACATGTACTATGCATCAGTATTCCTGACCAGCTTCACCAGAGACCTAGTAGTGTCTAACATAGATGTAGCTTACCGCGTACTCAACCCTAAGATGCCGATCAATGGAGGGATGATAGAGTACAAAACCGGACTGAGAAGTCCTACAGCCATGACAATCCTCGCTAACTCCATCACCTTGACACCTGGAACACTGGTCGTCGAATGCCGTGAAAGCGATGGCAAGATGCTGATACACTGCCTCAACATGAAAGACGAGGAAAAGACGATCAAAGGGATAAGGAGATGGGAGAAGCTTCTCGCCAAGGTAGCAGGTGAGGCAAGATGATAGTCCAGACTGGTATAATACTGTCAGCGCTCCTCACCTTCCTCTGCAGCTATCGAGTGATCAAAGGACCTGAACCAGCTGATAGAGCCGTAGCACTAGACACGATAGGAACAAATGTGGTCTCAATCGCTGTTCTATATGCGATCTTAACCGGAAAACAGTTCTTCATCAATATCAGCCTTCTGCTTGCGATAACAGGTTTTATAGCCACAGTCTCAGTTTCCATGTATGTCAGAGAAGGTGATATCATCAAGTGATAGAGCTCATCATAGTTCTCGGGCTTTTCTTCCTGTCTGTAGGCACATTCGGTCTTATCAGGCTGCCAGGAACCTACAACCGGATGCATGCAACCTCCAAAGCAACTACAATGGGTACAGGTCTGATACTACTTGCCGGAGCGGTGAACTTTTATCCGGAGAAAGCAGCTTTTCAGGCCGTTATAGCGATCCTCTTCCTTTTCATAACAGCTCCAACAGGCGCACATCTCATCGCCAGAGCCACCTACCACCAGCAGGGAGCAGATACTGGTAGCTCTAAAAAAGATGACCTATCCTAAACATAGTATATGAAACTGACAAGCCCGGAGTTCGAAGACGGAGATATCATGCCGGAGAAATTCGGCTACATGGGAGATAATGTAAACCCGGAACTAGCTATAGAGGAAGTACCTGAGGAGGCAGAGGCACTGGCTTTACTGCTTGAAGATCCTGATGCTCAGGACGCAGCAGGAAAGGTATGGCTTCACTGGCTTGTCTGGAACATACCTGTCGACCAAGAAACAGTAGAAGAAGATAGTTCTCCAGGAGTAGAGGGAGAAACCGATTTCAGAGAGAAAGAGTACAACGGTCCGAACCCGCCTGATGGTGAACACGAACTGGTTTTCAGGCTGTACGCTCTTTCAGAAGAACTTGAACTTGGTAGAGGAGAAGATGAAGAAAGCTTCAAGAACGCTGTAGAGGACAAAGTCATAGAATCAACAGAGCTGAAGGCACGGTATCCTCACGACCACATCACGATGGATCAGTAAAGTTAGATTTATCACACTCCTTTCTTCTATAATTTAATTATGGGCGCTCTAAGCAGAGAAGAGTACATTAACAGACTGGAAAAAGTAAGACAGAAAATCGAAGACGAAGGAAGGGACGGCTATGCCCTTTTCTCCAACAGAAGCATCAAGTACCTAACAGGCTACAGCTTCATACCGACAGAAAGACCTGCCGCAATCCTCATAACGCAGGAAAACATCGATGCAACCGTTCCCATGCTGGAAAAAGACGCAGCAGAATCAGAGGAACTGATTGACGAGGTATATGTATACTACGACTACCCTGGAAACAACAACGGCGAATACCATCATCAGAGCTCGAAGACTCCGGAAGAAAAAATCGGAGAAATGATCGAAAACCGCGGCCTGGAGAATGTAGGCGCGGATATGAACGGCGCACCAGGCATCATGGGATACGAAGGACCATCACTAGAAGAAATAACAGGAAAAGATGTACAGGTAGAGGGCTGGACCGAAGAAATGCGTATCCAGAAATCCAGTGAAGAAATCAAGACACTGAGGAAAAGCTCGGAGTACGCTGACCAAGCATTCCAGAAAATCAGAAAGATGGTAGAACCGGGAAAGAATGAGGTATCCATGAACATGGAGATGCAGCAGAAAACAGCTGAAATGGTGATAAACGATCAGGGAAGCATAAATGTAGGCGCCGGAGAACTCTCATACTACCGAATTCTTTCCGGACCAAACACATACAACCCACACGGACAGGTAGAGAACCGCGAACTACAGGAAAACGACATCCTACTGCCAGGAATGGCGCTCGCATACAAAGGCTACAACGCAGAGCTGGAGAGGACCATGTTTCTCGGTGAACCAACTGAAGAGCAGAAAAACTACTTCCAGATAATGCTGGAAGCGCAGAAAACCGCTGCCGAAGCAGTAGCCGCAGGCGTCAAACTATCAACAGTAGACCAAGAAGTACACGACTACTACAAGGAACAAGGCGTCCTAGAGCATACTCGACACCATACGGGTCACGGACTAGGTCTTCAGGGTCATGAAAAACCGTTTATCGACCGTGGAAACGACAAAGAACTGAAGGAAAACATGGTTATCTCCCTGGAACCAGGAATCTATGTTGAAGGAGCCGGAGGCTTCAGACACTCAGATACATTCCTCGTGAAAGAAAACGGTATCGAAAGACTGACACAGGATCCTAGAGATCTGGAGTCAAATATTATTGGAAGAAACTAGATTTCATTTTCTATTTTTCTTTTAATCCGATTTCTTAGCGTGTCTTCATGCTGAGGAGGGTGGTTGTAGAAATAAATCGTGACCGCTGCTATGAATGCTGGTACCGCGACAGCAAATACCACATCTTCTATCGGCGATATTATGATCATCTTTCCTAGGATGTACTCCTGTCCGAACTTGTATGCATCCATAGCGATTGAAAAATGAGACATGGGAACTCCCTGTATGAGACCGATTGCTGCTATGAATGCGAATATACGCCATTCCTCTCTCAGTGTATGTTTATGGAATAGCTCAACTCCCAGTATGATAAGGGCGCTGATAGCGATTGTAGTCACTAGGTAGGTCCATTGACCTAGTATTTCTCCAATCACTTTTCATCACCCCATCTATCCAGAGCTATTAAAGTCAGTATGATGTAGAAGATCGAGGTTGAAACGATAAACAGATGTTCCTCTATAGGAAGGCCTAGTATCCAGATATTTACAATCTGGTGAGGCTCATAGTACCACCATCCTTCATGTACCGCATAAGCATCCCAGATATAACCGATAATCATCAGCACTATCAGAGATCGGGAGATCACATCGCAGTTCTCTGTAATAATCTTAGGTCGATAGTAGAGAACTCCTCCTGTCAACAAGACAAGAGGGATCAACATGAAGATAGCCCACCAGATCAGATAATTCATCAATACGAACGATTAACTGAAATCAAACTATAAAACTTTTCTACAGAACGGAATAAAGCTATACAGAAATGCGAGGGCGAGGATTCGAACCCCGGAACCTCTACAGGACAGCGCCCTCAACGCTGCGCCTTTGACCGCTTGGCTACCCTCGCGTAAAAAGGTCTGTAGATGTATTCTGTAGGCCTATTTTTTTAACTGGATGGTCCTTGTCGGTACTTTCTTAACAGGTAAACTACCAAGTTTTTGATACCGAATTTCGGGGGGTTGAAGATTTTCTAATTATGGGAGCGAAAACAGTTACACCACAGGAATTTTTACCGTTTACAGAAAACTCTGATGAATCAGATACTTCTGCAAAGTACTCTTCGCTGAAAGTTACAGCTGCATTAACTACTGCTGGTGTTGCTGGCAGAGTAGCTCTCCAGCATGTACCGAATGTCTCCCCGATCGTGGCTGTAGCGGTTGCTACAGGATTCTACTTTGGCGTCCGTGAAGGAGCAGTTGCAGGAGCTTCAGCATATTATCTTTCAAACTTCCTGGTTTACGGAGGTCAAGGGCCCTGGACTGCCTTCCAGGTCATGGGAGCAGCATCCGCAGGAATAATAGGAGGATTAATCGGCAAGAAGATGAAGGGAAGCCCGGCTTTTATGCTATCAGCACTTTTAGGCGTTCTAAGCTTTCAGGCCGTAATGAATATCGGTTCGCTTAGCTTTGCGTCCTTTACAGGTATAGGACTGGCTTATCTTGCGGCCTCTATACCTTTTGTCGTAACACATGTAGCAAGTACTCTTGGTTTTGGGTTGATGCTTTATGGATCTAGAAGAAAGATTGGACTCTATCGACAGAAATGAATTGCTTTATGTTGCTGCAGGAGTTGTTCTGATAGCTGTAGCAGCGGCAGGAATCCAGTACCAGAACAGTGCTCCGGAAACCGGTGAAGAAGGAACTCAGGTGTCTCTGGAGCTTGAAAAACCAGGTGAAACAGTCGGAGGACAGATAAATGTACCTGTTAACTCGACTGTTTTCGATGCAGTGAATCAGACCTACAGTGTCGAGTACACAGAGTATGATTTCGGTTACTTCGTAACCTCCATCGACGGTCTGGCACAGAACGAAACGCACAGCTGGCTTTACTATGTGAACAACGAGTCAGCGACTAAAGCTGTCAACAACTATGTATTGGATTCGGGAGACAATGTAACATTCCGTTACACTGCTCAGCAACCTCAATAACATCTTTTTCATCCATTTTTTTATTCTTCAGGTCTTGTCAGGAAACACACATCCCGTTCACGGGCACCTTCCATCTCAAGAAGCTCTTCAGCCTTCCTACCCGGCTCATCCGTAAACCTGTCCAAGAACTCGGTTGATGTAAGCTCGTCGGCATGAAACTCGTCTAGAACCTTTCTGTAGAAATCCTGGTCTCCCATGGTATCCCGGGATTTTTCCATGGCTTCCTGATGGCTCTGAATCTCTTCAGCTGATAAACCGTCCTGATACATGATATCGTAGACATCAGGTACTTCTTCCGCCCAGTACGCTCTGAGGACAGCTGATTCATCTCCGAATATCTGTGAGGCACCTACTATCTGGTCTCCTCCGAAGTATAGATCTCTTTCACCGCTCTGAAAACTGTAGTCGTTTCTGTCGTCGATGAAACCGTGTAGTTCATCGGTGAGTGTCTGCGCCTTTTTCTGATCAACCGGCTTTAAAGGTACTCCGAAGTTCAAAGCATATTTAGAATCGTCCGTGTAAACCGTGTTGCCGCCGTCCGGTCTCCTAAAAGCATTTTCTCCTGCTTCAAGTTCTCCGAACTCTTCGTACCTACCTCTCATAGCATGACGGCCTTCATAACCTTCCTGATGGTCAAGCCCTATCAGGACCGGTGTGTACTGACCGAGTTGCTGTGTTGCTTCGACCAGGTCCGGTATATGCCGTGGATCCTCTACTTCCACATCGTATGCTACAAGGTTTTCAGGTGCGATACTCATTCTCTGTACAACCAGTCTTCACTTGAATATTTATCAGCTAACTCCTCAGCCCGACTTCTCTCAGAATCCTTCAGCTCATCGATCTCGAAACTCCGGTTTTTGGTCAGTCCTTTCTTCAATGCGTTTACTGATTCTTCGAAACTGGCATCTGATTCTCTTTTCACTGAAGTAACCCGTTCCCTGAACTCTCTGATCTTTTTGTCCTCCATTTTGTCCTCGTCAGGTGTGAGAAGTGAGAACATCTCCTCTGCGTTCACTTCGTACAGTAGTGTTCCTCCGATGTATGTGACGCCGTCCTTTCTCTTCATCGTAGCGCCTGAGATCTTGCATTCCTCAGTTACTACATCGTTGATTGGTTCATGTTTGGCCTCTATACCGATTAAGCTTAATCCTTCTGCTATCTCACCACATATCTTTCTGTAAAGCTTGTTCACATCTTCAGGTACTTCTTCGTTTGGTGCTACCAGCCCCCAGGTGATCTCACCGTCCTCTGTCAGATAGGTTGCTCCACCTCCGCCCTGTCTTCTTACAAGTACTACATCATCCCGTTTTTCGAACTCTTCCTGGTTGACCTCTTCCTCGAAGCTCTGGCTGTATCCCAGGTTCACGGCGTTTGGTTTCCATCCGGATAGAAAGATTACTGGCTTGGAGGTTTCACGGACTGATTCCATCAGTGCCTGGTTCAAGCCGGTTTTGAAGTATGGGTTGTAGTGCTGGAACGGGATGAATCTGTATTTCATCAGTCCTTGTTCATCTCCTTCTGTATCTTGACAGCGATGTATGCTGCTGTTACGAAGAACATTCCTGATGCTGCTATCTTGCTCCAGCCAGGTATTCCCATTGCTACTGTTCCGAAGTACTCTCTTACTACCGGTACATAGATCAGGATCATCTGAAGCAGCATGGATGCTGATAGTGCTCCGATCACCCATTTGTTGGAAAGGAAGGAGTGGTTGTACCGTTCTCTGATGACCTGTATCCTCACCATCTCGATCAGTACGATGAATGTGAAAAGTACTGTCTGTGCTGTCATCAAGCCTGCGTTGAGCGATGTGAAGAATACTGGTAGACCTGTCAGGGCCATCAGTCCTCCTATCCAGGCGATGGAGTACATTACATCATCGTTGATCAGGGAGCTGTGCATGTACTTCTCTGTTTCCTCCATGATTCCTTCTTTCGGCGGGTCTGTGCTTAATGCGAGTGCTGGGAAGCCGTCGGTTACGAAGTTTATCCATAGAAGCATCATAGGTGTCAGGATCAGTGCTTCGCTGTGTGTCTGGAATATATCTTTGAAGAACAGGCTTCCGATTAGGACTCCGAGGAATACTGTCATGACTTCTCCCATGTTTCCTGAGAGAAGGTAGTTCACTGATTTCCTGATGTTGTCAGTTATTCCTCTTCCTTCCTCTATAGCATCTCTTATGGTTACGAAGTTGTCGTCCTGGACGATCATGTCGCTGCTCTGCTGGGCTACATCTGTTCCGCGGTCTCCCATGCTGATACCAATGTCAGCGTTCTTCAGGGCTGGTGCATCGTTTACACCGTTCCCTGTCATCGCGACATTCCTGTCCTGATCCTGGTAAGCTTTCAGTATATTTACCTTGTCCTCAGGTGATACACGCGCAAATATCTCGTTGTTATTAACTACTTTACGGAGCTCGTCATCGCTTAAGCCTTTCAGGTCCTCGCTAGAGATTGCTCTTTCAGAGTTGAATCCTACCTGTTCTCCTACAGCTTTCGCAGTATTGATTTCGTCACCTGTCGCCATGATAACATCTATTCCCGCGTTTCTACAGTCTTCAACTGCTTCAGGTACTTCTTCTCTTGGTGGATCTATCATTGCCTGAAGTCCCAGGAAGATCATCCCGTTCTCTATATTATCGGCGTCTGCTTCTGGATCTGATTCGTCTTTCTTGGCGAATCCGAGTACTCTCAGTGCCTGGCCTGCGAATTCCTGGCTCTTATCGATTATCTCCTGTCTTTTCTCTTCTGTTAGTTCCTTGACTCCGTCTTCGGTCATTATCTGGCCGCATCTTTCTGCCACTATTTCCGGTCCGCCTTTCATGTACGCTGTTCCGTCTTCTGTTACTACGGTCATTCGTTTTCTTTCGGAACTGAAGGTGATTTCTCTCTGTCTCTCTTTTCTTTCCGTTACTCCTGCTTTTTCTGCTGAGACCAGTAGTGCTACTTCGGTTGGGTCTCCGTAGAAGTCTTCTTCCTCTTCTTCAGGTGCTCTTTCCGCGTTGTTGCACTGAAGTCCGCATTCCATCAGTTCTCTGAGATGTTCCGGATCTGTTTCGTGTCCATGTCTTTGGAATCCTCCTTCTG
>JBEQBC010000012.1:0-19098 GCA_041640035.1 Candidatus Nanohaloarchaea archaeon
TGTTCTTTCCAACTCTTTTATCACTGTCTAACAAGTACTCGAGAAGTTTTTATTCACAACCATAAAAATTGTTATAAACTTTCCTAACCAAATAGTGATATACACATGGCGGGAGAAGAGGCATCACTTGTAACCTATAACACGAAGCGGGAGAAGTTCGAATCAATGTACGAACGGAACCAGTTTTACCGCGGACTGTTCGGATACAAGCAGACAGTCAAGAGAAACGGGAAGGAATACAAGTACGAGAAAGACGGCCTGATGGATGAAATACCCAACATCCGTATCGATGACTCAGTATTCATCATCGCAAAAAACAATACAGACAAGATCAGAGAATACTTCCATGAATGGGACGATAAGATCTCACATCACATATTCACAGTGCTGATAGACGAAAAACACATACTCAAACAAATAAGAGGCGACAATCAACAATGACAGACGACAAGGTAAAACTACGGGTAGGAGAAGTACCTCCAAACGCACAACAAGATGTAGGAAAAGGTATCGTGCGTATAGACAGCAAAATCATGCAGAAACTGGATGTAAGAGAAAAAGAAACAGTAAAAATAGAAGGAGATAGAAAAACAGTCGGAACAGTAGCAAGAAGCTACCCAGCAGACAAAGGACTAGGCATAGTCCGCATGGATGGATACATGCGTAAAAACGCAGGAACAAGCCTAGGAGAAAATGTAGAAGTAGAAAAAGTAGAAGCCAAAGAAGCAGAAGAAGTAACACTAGCTCCTGCAGAAGAAGGAGTAATGATGCAGGTCTCCAACCCAAACATATTCAAGAAAGGACTTCTTAACCGGCCTGTAATCGAAGGAGACATCGTAGTACCCGGAAGAAGCAAAGATAAAGGACCTAACCTGTTCGATGACATGTTCGACATGGGAGGCGACCAGTTCAGGTTCAGCCTAGGAGAAACAAAGCTTTCAGTCGTCAAAACCAAGCCGAAAGGCGCAGTCAAGATCACCCAGCAGACCGAGATCGAAATGAAACAGCAAGCAGTAGAACAACCAGGAGAACAACAGGTCAAAGTACCGGATGTAACATACGAAGACATCGGAGGACTGGACGAAGAAGTCCAGAAAGTCCGGGAAATGATCGAACTACCGCTCAAACACCCCGAAGTATTCCAGCAGCTCGGAATCGACGCACCAAGCGGAGTACTACTACAGGGACCGCCAGGAACAGGAAAAACACTACTAGCCAAAGCAGTAGCCAACGAAGCAGACGCAACCTTCCTCAGCATCGACGGACCGGAAATCATGTCCAAATACTACGGAGAATCAGAGAAGCAGCTCCGTGAAAAATTCGAAGAAGCACAGGAAAACAGCCCTGCAATCATCTTCATCGACGAAATCGACGCCATCGCACCGAAAAGAGACGATACAGGCGGAGAAGTCGAGAGAAGAGTGGTAGCACAGCTACTAAGCGAGATGGACGGACTGGAAGAAAGAGAAAATGTCATCGTCATCGCAGCAACCAACCGTGTAGACGCAGTCGACGAAGCACTACGCCGTGGAGGAAGATTCGACCGAGAAATCGAAATCGGAGTACCAAACCGGGAAGGAAGAAAAGAAATCCTCCAGATCCACACGCGAAACATGCCGCTCAGCGACGATGTAGACCTAGAAGAGATCGCCGACAACACCCACGGATATGTGGGAGCGGACCTAGAAACACTCTGCAAGGAATCAGCGATGTCCGTGTTGAGAGAAGTACTTCCAAAAATCGACATGGATGAAGAGATACCAAGCGATGTCCTAGAAGAGCTAGTAGTCGATAGAGATGCGATGATCGAGGGTATGCGGATGGTCGAACCAAGTCAGATGAGAGAAGTAATGGTAGAAGTTCCACAGACAGAGTGGGATGATATCGGAGGACTGGATGAAACCAAAGACCGGCTCCGTGAAATGGTAGAGTGGCCGCAGAAACATCCGGAAAGATTCGAGAGAATGGGTATAGATGTACCTAAAGGAATCATGATGTACGGACTACCAGGAACAGGAAAAACACTATTAGCCAAAGCAGTAGCCAACGAATCCAACTCCAACTTCATCTCAATCAAAGGACCAGAAGTATTCTCCAAATATGTAGGGGAATCAGAGGAAGCAGTCCGGGAGATCTTCAAGAAAGCCCGCCAGGTTGCACCCTGCATCCTCTTCATCGACGAAATAGACAGTATCGCACCACGGAGGGGAAGCAGAGGCAGCGACTCAGGAGTCGGCGACAGAGTAGTCAACCAACTCCTCACAGAACTTGACGGAATCGAAAGTCTGGAAGGAGTCACGGTAATCGCAGCAACCAACCGTCCGGATATGATCGATCCAGCAATCATGCGGCCAGGAAGAATCGACAGAACGATGGAGGTAGAGATCCCTGACTTCGAGGCACGGAAGAAGATATTCGAAGTGCACACAGAGGACATGCCACTGGCTGATGATGTTGACCTGGAGGAGCTGGCAGAAAAAACCGAAAATTATGTTGGAAGCGACATAGAGTCAATCTGCAGAGAAGCAGGTATGATTGCACTGCGTGGAAACCCTGATTCAGAGGAAGCAACGATGAAAGACTTCGAGGAAGCTATTGATGATGTCAAGCCAACAGCGACGGAAGAAAACAGAGAGCAGTACGAGCGAATGATGAAGCGAATGGACAACATCGAGGAAGAAAAGGACGACAGCACTCCTGACTACTACGCATAACTCAAGGGGATTCAAAACCCTTCAAATTTTTCTTTACTCTTTCTGAAGCGTTTGTTAACAGTCGTGAACCATCCTACAGTTTAAATAAGTAGGCCTCATGAATAGTTGTTTACAATGCCGGAAAACGGCGACTTCACCTGCAAGTACTGCGAAAAGGAGTTCGACTCCAAGAGAGGATTGCATGTCCACCAGGGACAGGTACATCCAGATGAAGAGAAACAAGAAGTAGAAACCACGGAGTCTGAAGAAGATAGTTCGGAAGAAGTAGAAGGTACTGAAGAAACGGATTCTTTCGGTGAAAGCGAGGACCTTGATCTAGATAAGACAGAAGAGGATTTCGAGGTGAACCCCGGCAAGGACAGTTCTGCGATCAATATTTCACTTACTACAAGACAGGTAGCAGCGGCTTCGTTCGCAGTAGGACTTCTACTGGGCGGTATCCTGGCAGGAGCTTATTTCATGATAGATACCACGCCTAACCCGTACTCCAAGGACGCAGTAAACATAAGCGATGTAAATACAGCTGGAGAACCTGTTCTAGGACAGCAGGACGCACCAGTAACCTTGGTAATGTATGAAGACTTCCAGTGCCCATTCTGCAGAGTACATTCACAGAGAACACAGCCAGAGATAGTCTCCAACTATGTCGAGAGCGGAGATGTGAAACTGGTCTGGAAGGACTTCCCTATTCCACAACTCGGTCATAACTGGGCTGTACCGGCATCAGCAGCTATGGAATGTGTATACAGACAGGATAACAATGCTTTCTGGCAGGTAGAAAAACAAATATTCGATAATCAGGATAGCATAACAGAGGAAGATGTTCAAAGCCAGGTAATCAGTTATGCAGAGGAAGAAGGAGTGAACGGAACGAAGGTCAGAAACTGTATTGAATCCGGAAATCCTTTAGAAGAGGTCTCAGGAGATAAGCGAGAAGGAAAAAGTTACAACGCAACTGTAGGAGGCACCCGGTTCGTCAGCGGAACACCTTCATTCGTAATCTATGGTTCAGACACCGAGAAGGGAACAGCAATCTCAGGAGCAGTTCCTTACGACCTGTTCGACAGGCTAATCCAAGATGAACTTAACAACTAAATTCCTTAACGGCGTTAAACACAGCTACGGTAAAAATAACATTCTATACACTCTTTTAGCTTCTGTATTAAGCTTCACAATGCTTCTTATATTCTCTGCACCTGGCTCAATACTTCAGTCAGCAGGCTTCAACCTCGGTCTGCTTCCTGACACCTTGAAACTAGTTCTAATCGCCAACATACAGTCCGGACTCTTCATCCCATCAGCAATATACTCTCTACTTCTCGGAGCGATAATAATCAACATAATCAAATCTTTCAGAGTCCAGAAAACCAGTCTGGAGAATACTCTGGCAGCAGTACCTGGATTGGCAGCTGCCGGATGTGGGGGATGCGGCGTAGGGCTTCTGGCATTCTTCGGCTTTGCAGGCGCACTATCTTTCCTGCCTTTCGGAGGCAACGAGCTTTACGCCGTAGGTATAGCTGTACTGGCTTTGAGCATCGCCCGGATAGGAGATCCTACCGTTTGCGATGTGTAGTTACCAGGTTTCCATCATCTCCTTCTCCAATCAGAACGGTGTGTTCAGCCTGGAAAACATTTCCGGTATCTTTCAGTACAGGGTAAGAATGTATTTTTCCGGACTTCACCAGTCTTTTGAACGCAATTTTCTCTTTACCTTTCAAATCCATCCACCTATCAGTGAACGGAAGGCCGTTGAATGATTTGGCTTTCTTCAGGACTTTTCGTGTAGATCTTCCACGAGCATTCTTGGTTTCAAGCTTGTAGATATTTCCATCTTTCCCGTTAGCGACTTTACCACTGCCCATGGATAGGAAAGGCTCTATAGCGACTGCGTCACCTTTCTCAAAAGTATAATTGTTGGAGTTGGATACATTAGGGATTGATAGGCCGGCGTGCTGCGTGTATTTTCCTAGAGAGTGTCCTGTAAGGTTTACTACCGGTGTGAGGCCGTCAGGCACCTGATCCTCGACAAAGCTTCCGAACTCTCCAACGGTTTTACCAGGTTCAATGAATTCAAGGGCTTCTTCAAGCACATTTTCCACCGCTTCGATCTGTTCAAAGTACTTTCCAGAAGGGTTTACAGTGAGTGCGGTGTCTGCGATGTAACCATCTGAATGTGCTCCTATATCTACCTTCAGTACATCGTCCTCATTCAGAACTCTTTCCTCATCCTCTGAAGGGGTGTAATGTGCCGCTTCCTCGTTTACAGACATATTTACGGGGAATGCTGGTTCCAGGCCTTCATCTCTGATCAGTTGCTCTACTGCCTCTGCTATATCTTTGAGGTTCTTGCCTGTCTCTGATTCCTTTCTTGCTTTTTTCCTGGCTTTCTGTATTACTTCTCCTGCTTCCCTGTATTTCTGCCTGACTTCTTGATCCATGGTATCCATGAGCTATCTGAAAGGTTAAAACTGCTTCGGGATGCAGAAGCACGATTTATTTAAGTTTCAGAACCTTTTGGTATCGTTAACTTATGACCGAGGATCAAGAAGCTGAGAGGCTTATCTCTTTCTACTCTGCTGGAGAAACCGGTTTCACCGAGTTCAATGTTCAGCCGGACGGAGAAGGAGAGTTCTACAGTATGCAGGCAGGCAACGAGGAATCATACGAGTTCGACTTGGACAGAGATACTGCAGAGGAATACCGAGATCGATTAGTCGGTAACCTGAGAAATGGTACGGCACTTGAACAGTCCATGGGAAACGGAGACACCCAGGTAACTGTCTATTCAGAGAACGGTCATCAGACCGGAGAGTTAACGAACGAAGGAAAAGAAGTGGTAAATGAAATGATAGAGGCCTTCGAGGAAAACAAGCAGTAGGTGTCTGCTCTACTCCGCTCTATTTACTCCTGTCTCTCTTGCTGCCACTCTGACTTTTTCAGCAATCTCCATCGCAAGTTCCTTATCCAAGGTCTCAGGCACAATCTTATCTTTTTCAGGCTCTATGAAGTTTCTGATAGCTTCTGATGCTGCGATCTTCATCTCCTCATTTATTTCACTTGCCTTCACATCCAAGGCTCCTCTGAAGACGCCAGGGAAGGCAAGAGAGTTGTTAACCTGATTGTCAAAGTCGCTTCGGCCTGTAGCTGTTATGAAGGCTCCTGCTTCCTTCGCTTCCTCAGGCAGTATCTCAGGTTCAGGGTTCGCCAGTGCGAAAACTATCGCATCCTCGGCCATACTTTCGACCATATCCTTTGAAACGATTCCCGGCGCTGAAAGACCGATAAACACATCAGCGTTCTTCATAGCGTCTTCTAAACTGCCCTGTTCCTTTGAGGCTAGTGTTCGCTGTGCCAGATCTGCTTTGTAACTATTTTCGTCGTCAGTTCTGAGTATCCCTGATGAATCGACAGGAACGATTTTTTCGGCTCCTGCGTCCAGCAGGAAGTTTGCTACTGCTATGCCTGATGCTCCTGCTCCTGAGATCGCTATTCTTGCGTTCTCAAGGTCTTTGCCCGCGATTTTTAATGCGTTCTGTACTGCTGCTCCTACAACGATCGCTGTTCCGTGCTGGTCGTCGTGGAATACCGGGATGTCCAGTCTTTCCTTCAGTTCTTCTTCTGCTTTGAAGCATCGCGGTGCTTTGATGTCCTCTAGATTGATAGCGCCGTAAGTCGGTGCTTCTCGTTCTACATGTTCGATTATTTCTTCAGCTGAGTCTGCGTTTATACATACTGGGAAGCCGTCTACACCTCCGAACTTTTTCATCAGGTTGGCTTTTCCTTCCATTACAGGCATTGATGCTTCTGCTCCGATATCTCCTAGGCCAAGGACTGCTGAACCGTCTGAAACTACTGCTACAAGGTTTCCTTTGGAAGTGTATTCGTATGCGTTTTCCTTGTCTTCATCTATTTTTTTGCATGGTTCTGCGACGCCCGGCGTGTATACGAGTTCGAGGTCTTTTCTTGTGGCGACCTCTACGCTGGGTTCTACGGAGATTTTTCCAGGGTTTTTGCTGTGGAGATCTAGGGCTTCCTGTTTGTCTACCATAACACTGTTTTTTGATGAGAAGTAATGTAAATAGGTTTCAGTTTATAGATGTCTGTGAGCAAGGAAAAGGTACTCCGACTGGCTTCTCTGGAGGAAAATCCCTCCGTGCATCAGATTAGAGGACGGATGGCAACGCTACTAGATTATTTCGAGGATGAAGAAAGGTACAGCAGTTATGCGCCTTTCATGTATGTTTATCACTCGGTTACCTCTAGTGTTGCCGACTACATGATAGAAGACGATGATTTCTTCGATAATCCGGATGCTCTGGAGAACCTGGATGCGGAGTTCGCTGAGCTGTACTTTAGACCTTTGAGGGAGAATATCGAGAACGATAGGCGTCCGGAGCCCTGGAAGACCTACTTCGACTACTGCAGCCGGGATAAAACCCGGCCAGCTGTGGAGATGTTGCTTGGGATCAACGCGCATATCAACGCCGATCTGCTTCACGCACTTCACTCACAGAACTACAGTGAGAGGCAGGATTACCAGCGTATCAACCGGATTCTGGAGAAGCAGTTACAGGATGCGATGATCTACCTGGCTCGGAGACATGACCTGGCCGGTTTATTTGGATTTATGGATAGGCGTATGGCTTATAGAGAGTTTCAGAGACTGGTTGTTAACTGGCGTGAGAATACTTGGGAGAGCTATCAGGAGATAAAGGAAGATGATTTCGAGGCGCACAAGCATGAGATTTACAGTCAGACTGAGGAAGTCGCGGAGGAGATTGTGAAGCTTGAGGAAGATTTCAATTATCTGAACCTTTATTCTACGATCAGAAAAGCGAACAGGCTGGAAGTAAAGCTGTAGAAAAACTTTTTTAATCGATTTCCATCTCTATATCTGCAACATAAGCATCTTCTTTCTGAAGTATCAATGGATTGATATCTATCTCCTGTATCTCTTCATGGTTCAAGGCCAGTTCTCCTAGCCGGATGATAGCATTTTTTACAGGTCTGAGAGAATGCTCTTCACCTCTTACACCTTCGAAAAGTTCGCTGCTCTCAAGTTCCTCTATCATCTGTTCGGCTTCCTGCTCGCTGATAGGTGCTATACCGAAGCTGATATCATGCAATGCTTCAATATAGATGCCGCCTAGACCGACAAGTATCATAGGACCGAACTGTGGATCCCGTTTCATACCTAGTGCAACTTCCAGACCGTCAATCTGCTCCTGCACGACTACGCCGTTGATCTCTGATCCAGGTTTTTCGTGGTAAACTGATTCAATTATCCTGTTGAATTCATCTCTTGCTTCTTCACGAGTCTCGATACCTGTAACGACTCCATCCAAATCGGTCTTATGAGAGATATCCGGAGAATCAATCTTCATCACAGCCGGGAAACCAACCTTGGAAACCTTCTCCTGAGCAGGATTAGGCGCCTCAGCCAATTCTGTGAGAGGAAGGTCAAACCCGTAGGCCTCCAAAAGCTTGTGCCCATCCATGTAGCTGCTGTAGTCTTGAAGAGCTTCATTCGCCTTCCTGCTATCATGACTGACATCTCTGTACTGTTTTTCCGTTTCAAGGAATTCTCTGTACTCATACATCGCCTTCAAGGTTTTGACCGCGTCAACCGGATCCTGGAAGTCCGGAACCTGATTCTTCTCAAGAACATCTACCCCTTTCTGAACATCTTGCTCGCCCATGAAGGATGCGAAAACAGGTTTTTCAGTGTCTTCCTCCGCTCTTGAAACTGTTTCAGCTGTTTTAACTATCTCGGTGTTGGCCTGAGGTGTCAGAACTACGATAACCGAGTCAACACCCTCATCTTCAAGTATTATCTCCAGTGCTTGTTCGTATCGGTCATGGCCTGCGTCACCGATAACATCTAAGGGATTGTGAGGAGTGCTTTCATCAGGCATATTTTCTTCCAGTCGTGCTTTGGTCTCTTCACTAAATTCAGCCAGGCTTAACCCATGCTGAGATATCTCATCCGTAGTTATCACTCCTGGTCCGCCAGCATTGGTAATTATAGCTACATTATCTCCTTCAGGCACAGGTTGGTATGCAAAGGCTCTTCCAAAATCTAGAAGTTCCCTGTTGGACTCTGCTTCAATTATACCTGCTTTTCTGAAAGCTGCCTTGTATGCTTCGTAGCTTCCTGCTATACTTCCTGTATGACTCGAGGCAGCATCTCCTCCTTTATCCGTTCTACCGGATTTAACCATCACAATAGGTTTTTCCCTAGAGGTTCTCTCTGCCTCTCTTATGAAATCTCGGCCATTATCGATTCCTTCATTATATGATATTATAGATTCTGTTTCATCTTCCCTCCATTTTTTCAGTAAGTCTACTTCGTTCATCTGTGCCTTGTTTCCTAGAGAGACAAAATGACGGAAACCAATATGCTCTGCTTTAGCATAATCAAGTATTGCTGTACAGAAGGCTCCGCTCTGACTCATAAATGAGATATTACCTTCTTCCGGCGTTATTGATGCGAAAGATGCGTTCATATTGTTTTCCGTGTTTATCAGGCCGAGTACATTTGGACCTAAAAGCGAGATATTGTTTTCATCCGCGATATCCAGAACATCTTCCTCAAGTTCTTCATTTCCGACCTCCGAGAAACCTGCGGAGATTATTATCGCGGCATCCACATCTTTCGCGGCTGCGTCCTCCATAACCTGAGGGACGATCTTGGAAGGAACCACAACTACTGCTAGATCTGTGTTTTCAGGTATCTCATCCTTTGCGGTTATTCCTTCTACTTCGTCGGCTTTGGGGTTTACCGGTATGACTTCCCCTTCGAAGCTTCTGAGGTTGTCGAATACCTCGTGCCCGGTTTTGCCTTTGTGCCTGGAGGCTCCGACAACTGCTATCTTGTCGGGTTTGAACAGTTTTTCCAGAGACATTATACAGTGTAATTATGTTTGCCGGTTTATTTAGGCTGATGAGTTCACCTAGAGGTAGAAACAGGATTTGATGGGATTTATGAATTAGAAGCAATCATCTTAAACTGAAAAATTATACGGATGAAAAATTATTTTGCCAGCCTGAAGTCGCGGAAAACCATTTTAGGGATTTTAACCAGTTTAATTCTGGTTTTAACTGCTTCTGGAGTTTATTTTTCACCTATTGATATGGGAGCATGGTCTCAAGTTATACTAGGAGAAGGTTCTGTCCAGACGAGTACTTTCTATTCTTCACAGGTATGGAATCTTTCAAACTCCGCTGAAAAATCAGATATGATCATTACTGGAGAAGTAGCCCAGGTGAAAAACGCAGAGTGGAACACCTCCGATGGGAAAAGACCAGATAATATTACCTCTAAAGATGTAGCTGGCATACACCATGAAGTGGTTATCAATATAGATAAAGTGGTTAAAGGCCCAGAGAAAGAAAGGATCGCCTTAAGGGTTGATACAGGCCGCATCGGCAGATACAATACTCAATCTTCAAGCGCGGCAGAATATCATGAAGGAGAAAGAGTGCTTGTGTATGTCCAGAGATGGAGAGGTCACTACCAGACCTTTGGTCAGAAGTACGGCAAGTTCAATCTCGATAACAAAGTTATTGAAAGAAATATCAACGGACCGTACAGAGAGACTCTCAACTTGACAAGAGTGATTGAGCGTCAGAAGCAGCTTTATGGCAGCGAGTAAATAACAGAGACTTCTTTTTTCTTTCACTCTTTGGTCGCAAACGATTTTTTATATACAATCGTCAGGGATTGATTGTTACATGGCTAGAGAGACTGTATACGAGGGTTCTATCGAACGGATCGAAGTAATGGATGCAGATGAAGATATCGATATAGATGACGAAGAGGTAGTCGAGCTGTACAAACAGATGGTTACGGCACGGAAGTTCGATGAAAAAGCCTTCTCTCTGCAGAGAAGAGGAGAAATCTCAACATACGCACCACACAAAGGACAGGAAGCAGCACAGCTAGGAGCCATACATGCACTCCAGGAAGATGACTGGATGGTACCTTCATTTAGAGAAACAGCAGCCTTTATCGCACGCGGAGCACCTCTAGACAAACTATTCCGAAGATGGATGGGTGACGCAAACGGACAGAAGGACATCGGCAACAATCTACCGGTAGCGATACCTGTCGGAACACAGAACCTTCACAACGCCGGAATCGGCATGGCCATGGAGAAAAAAGACGAAGATAACCTAGTACTAGGATTTACAGGAGACGGAAGCACCAGCGAAGGAGACTTCCACGAAGCACTGAACTTTTCAGGAGTATTCAACGCACACAGCATCTTCTTCGTGCAGAACAACCAGTTCGCGATCAGTATGCCCCGAGAAAAACAGACTAAATCAGAAACCATCGCACAGAAGGCGATTGGTTACGGAATCGACGGTATACAGGTCGATGGAAACGATGTATTCGCAGTTATCAAAGCAGTACGGGAAGCCGCAGAGAAGGCACGGAACGGAGAACCAGTGCTTATTGAAGCCGTTACTTACAGGCTTGAAGATCATACTACATCAGATGACTCAACACGGTACAGAGATGAGGAAGAGGTCGAGGAATGGAAGGATAAAGATCCTTTGAAGCGTCTGAAGGAATACATGAAGGAAAACGATATCTGGGAAGACGAGCTTGAAGATTACGGAGAGGAAGCTGAAGAAAGGATAGATGAAGCAGCTGACGAAGCCATAGATACGGAGGACCCAGAGTTCGACGAGATGTTTGATTATGTGTACGGCGAGATGCCAGAAATACTTGAAAAAGAAAAAGAAAAACTAAGAGAGGAGTTAGGTGAATAAAGAATGGGAGAAAAGATGAATATTGTAGAAGCAGTCCGCGCAGCAATCCATGACGAAATGGAGAACGATGAAGAAGTGATTGCATACGGAGAAGATGTGGGAGAAGACGGCGGAGTATTCCGTGCCACACAGGGATTGCAGGAAGAATTCGGAGAGGACCGGATATTCTCAAGTCCTCTGGCAGAATCAGGTATCGCAGGAACAGCAATCGGGATGAGCCTCTACGGCTTCAAACCGGTTGTAGAGATGCAGTTCTCAGGTTTCTCATACCTTGCATTCCACCAGATCAAGGAACACGCAGCCAGATTCAGGATGAGAAGTCGCGGTGACTGCACCGTGCCTCTGACCGTGAGAGCTCCCTACGGCGGCGGGATAAGCGCACTCGAACACCATCAGGAGTCACCTGAGAGCTACTTCGCACACGCACAGGGCCTACATGTCGTGATGCCTGGAACACCGCAGGATACCTACTCCCTGTTGAGGAAATCCATACAGATGGACGACCCAGTAGTCTTCCTAGAACCGAAAAAGACATACAGAGCGTTTAAGGAAGAAGTCGACCGAGAAAAAGAAGTAGAGATCGAGAAAGCAGAAGTAGTTGAAGAAGGAACAGATGCGACAGTTGTAGCATGGGGTGCGATGCGTCCAGAAGCAGTAAAAGCCGCAGAAGAAGTAAGCGGAGATATCGAAGTAGTCGATCTGAAAACGATCTACCCTACAGACTTTGAAACAGTAATCGAATCAGTGAAAAAGACAGGAAGATGCGTAGTACTGCACGAAGCACCTAAAACAGGGGGATTCGGAGCAGAAATCGCAGCAAGAATAAACGAAGAAGCACTGCTACATCTTGAAGCACCTGTAGAAAGAGTTACAGGACCAGATGTACCCTACCCGCTTTACACACTTGAAGACTACTACATGCCGGATAAGAACCGGACAGCATCAAAACTGGAAGAAGTACTAGAATTCTGACCCGGAGGCTAAATAAATGGAAGCAGAAAAAATAAAAGAAAATCTCAGAGAAGCTCTAGTACCAGAAAATAGGAAAAGAGAACTGCTTCAACCGCTCAGCGCAGCCACCGTTACCGGATTAACTATATTTGCACCAAGCCTAGCAGGAGCAGCATACGGCTTCCCTGTAGGATTCTACAGCCCAGCTATAGCATCATGCATGGCTTTGAACTGTCCGGAACCACATCCAACTGAGATGAGCCCACTAGGACTTGTAGCCAGCTTCGTAATCTGGTACATAGTAATAGGTCTGGTTTTCATGAGCTACGAGAGGTGGTCTGAATGAAGTTCGAGTTCCCGGACACAGGTGAAGGAGTAACGGAAGGTCAGTTCCTGGACTGGAAAGTCGAAGAAGGCGACGAGGTTGAGGAAGATCAAGTAGTCGGAGAAGCAGAGACAGACAAAGCAGTAGTCGAGATACCAGCACCTAAAGACGGAGTAGTACAGGAATTCAAAGCCGCTCCAGGCGACACAGTCTCCGTAGGAGATGTCATAATGATACTAGATACAGGAGAAGAAACAGAAGAACCGGAGCAAGAAGATCAGAAAACTGAGGAAAAAGAACAAACTGATGAAACAAGTAAACAAGAATCAACAGAAACAAGCACCGGCTCTGGCGAAGAAGTTCTGGCTCTGCCAAAAGTCAGAAAGCTAGCTGAAAAACACGGAATAGACCTTGCCTCAATCAAAACCGGTGAAAGGATATACGAAGAAGAGGTCAGGGAACGCATAAACTCTGAAGATACTGAAGAAGAAACTTCAACCTCTTCTAACACCTCAAGCACTGTCGGAGCGAAGGCCCGTCCATCCGTCCGGAAACTCGCCCGTGAAAAAGAAATCGACATCTCAGAGATTGAAGGTAGCGGCAGAGACGGAGAAGTAACAAGAGAAGATGTAATTAAAGCAGCAAATACCTCCAGCACAACATCAGAACAACCACCCAGTACAACTTCCTCAACAGAGAGTACTGAGGAAGGAGAAGTTGAGAGAGTTGAGATGAACAACATCCAGAGAACCAGCGCCAAGAAGATGGAGGAATCACGGTTCTCAGCGCCTCATGTAACCCATGTAGAGAAAGCAGATCTTACAGAGCTTGCTGAGCTCCGGAATCAGGAGAAGGATGAGGTCGAGGTACATCTAACATACATGCCGTTCGTGATGAAGGCTGCGCTGAGAGCACTGGAAGAATATCCTGAGCTGAACGCAGAGTACGATGAGGAGAACCAGGAGATTATCGAGAAACAGTATTACAATTTCAATATAGCTGTAGATACCGAGAGAGGCTTGATGGTGCCTGTAATCGACGATGTAGACGATAAAAGCATAATCGAACTAGCGGAAGCAGTTGTCAACAAGGCAGAGAAAGCTCAGAACGGCGAGGTAACGATGAGCGATATGCAGGGAGGAACATTCTCAATCACAAATGTAGGAGTTATCGGAGGAGAAGAATTCACGCCAATAATCAACCCGCCACAGACAGCAATCCTTGGACTCGGCCGTATACAGAAGACAGCAGAAGTAGTAGACGGAGAAGTTGTCCCAAGAACAACAGTTAAGCTTTCTCTCAGCTATGACCACCGTGTTATCGACGGTGCGACAGCCGCCCGTTTCATGAACAAAATTAAAGAAAACTTGGAGAACCCGGAAAAAATGCTTATGGAGATGTAAAAAATTATGGTCGTAGGAGATATCGAAAAAGGTACAGATGTACTTGTAATCGGAGCAGGTCCTGGAGGCTACCACGCCGCAATAAGAGCTGCTCAAAGAGGAAAAGATGTAACAGTAGTAGAAAAAGAAAAAGTAGGAGGCACATGCCTCAACCACGGATGCATACCAGCCAAAGCCATTATCCATGCCTCAAAGTTCCACGATGATATCCAGCACTGGAACGAGATCGGAATAGAAGCAGAATGCGAACATGTGGACTTCGAGAAGATCCAGGAATGGAAGGATGAAACCGTTGAGAAGCTTGACCAGGGCATACTTCAGATCTTTGACGATCTTGGAATCGAGATGGTGAAAGGAACAGCATACTTCGAGGACTCCAACACCGTACATGTAGAGGAAGAACACAACACCGAGACAATCAACTTCGATAAAGCAGTGGTAGCAGCAGGCACACAGCCAATCGAGATACCAAGCATGAGCTTCGACATGGACCGAGTGATCTCCTCAAGAGAAGTACTTGAAATAGAGGAAGTACCGGACGAGATCGTGGTTATCGGAGGCGGATACATCGGTATGGAAGCAGTAACAAAGTTCTGCAAGTTCGGAGCCACTGTAAAAGTACTCGAGGCAGAAGACCGAGTTCTCAACAACTTCGAGGAAGACATAGTACGACACTTAGAAGAGGTCAGCCCCGACTACGGCGACGAACTGTACACAAATGTCCAGGCCAAAGAAGTGATCTACAACGACGACGATAAACCGGTAGTAGTTGCTGAAGAGGAGAACGGCAACGAAATCGAAATCAAAGGAGATTATGTGCTGGTGGCGGTCGGAAGAACACCTGAACCCGTAGCAGAAGGACTCAAAATAGATAATACCGATGTAACCAGAGATGAACACGGCTTCATCGAGACCGACGAACAGATGCGTACAGAGGACGACGACATATTCGCTATAGGAGATATCGTCGGAAACCCATTACTGGCACACAAAGCATTCAGAGAAGGAAAAGTGGCAGCAGAAGTAATATCAGGAAACAACGCAGCGTTCGACAACCAGTACATCCCGAAGGCGATGTACACAGACCCAGAGGTAGCTGTAGTAGGCGACTCACTGACCGAAGCCAAAGAAAAGTATAATGAGGTTATGGTCGGCAGATTCCCGTTCAAGGCTTCCGGAAGAGCTCTCTCAACCAACAAAGACGACGGATTCGTACGTGTGATAGCGGACGAAAATGAGAAACTTGTAGGGGTGCAGATAGTGGGTGCTCGGGCATCGGATATGATAGCGGAGGCAACTCTTGCACTGGAGATGCAGGCTCATCTTGACGACCTTGCGAATACTATTCACGCACATCCGACCTTCCCAGAAGCTCTATCGGAAGCGGCGGAGGCAGCAAAAGACGAGGCTATCCATTTCCAAGGCTAAAAACCGGTTTTTAGGTGTCTGTACCACAACCATATTAAGCATCTAGAGCTGCTGTATAGAGTACAATGGTCGAATGTGAATTCTGTGGAGAAGAGTTCGAGAACGAAGCCCAGATGCATGTGCACTGGGGCGAAGAACACGAAGATGAACTTAACTCCCATCAAGAAGAGAAGGTCAAGAAAGCGGAAAAGAAACTAGAACAGGAAAAGCAGGAGATAAAGGCCAGAAGAAAAAGATTACTAGGTTATGCGCTTGGAGGAACGCTTACAGTACTTCTGATAGGTTTTGTAGCCATTCAGCTTCTGCAGAACATGACCGCAGGACCCGGACAGCAGGAATCATTTGATCTTGATACACAGCCTGTTCTCGGAGCAGAGAATGTTTCAGAGAACAATACTATACAGATAGTCGAGTTCGGAGACTACAGATGTGGTCACTGCCAGAGATTTGATGCAGATCATAAACCTCAGCTAGTTGAGAACTATATAGAAAACGAAGACATGAATGTCGAATTTTACTGGATCAACTATCCTTCATTAGGACAGGAATCGGTTGAAGCAGCAGAAGCATCGGAATGCGTCGCCGAAGAGGCCGGTAGAGACAGCGAAGCATTCTGGAACTTCCACAGCGCTTTACTATCAACCTCAGATGTGCAGTACACAGCTTCCGGGCTGACAGATGTTGCAAGAGACGCGACCTCGGGACTGGACTACGACGGCATCCAGTCATGTATCTCAAACGGAGAGATGATGGACGAGGTCAACAAAGATATCTCGATTGCTAACGGCAACGAAGTCCGTGGAACACCTGCAATCTTTGTAAACGAAGATAGAGTTACAGGCTACCAGTACGGTACTGTCAGCGCAGCTATCGAGAGAAAGCTCGGATAAGAAAATCTTCTATCCAAATCTTCCGAGGCCACTCTGTGTGGCCTCGCCTTTCAACCTGTTTTCTGAATATCCGAATTCTTTGAGAACTCTGTAAGCCACCGGAACTATCTGATTATCGATGTAGTAGTTCGGATCGTAGTTTTCCGCGTACTTGAGGAGCTCAGCTCTATTTGAAATATTTCCAGTACCCTGTGTTATAACATATGCCACTGTTGTCTCTGCTTCTATATTATCTCCTCTTTCCTTCGCTTTCTTAACGGCTTCGACATGCGGAGCCGTGGATCCGTACTCCTCAGGCGGCTTGGTAAGTGTAGTATATATCTTGAGCTGTTCAGTATCCACTTCGCCCTCTTTCAGTCTTTCAACCGTTTCTATCACGGTTTCCAGAGCTGATTCGATATCGTTTTCGAGCACCTTTCTCAAAACCTCCTTCTGTGTCTGCTTGGCGAGAGGGCACCAGTCCCGCCTTACCTGTTCAAAGCCTGTGATCTTCAGGCCACCTTCTTCATCCATTAATGCGTACTTCTTTTTCGCTCCTTCACCTGACTCCGTGGATGTGAAGAAACCTCTTTTGAAGAAGCCCTCGAACTCCAGTTCCATAAACTCAGGAAGTTCGCTGTTAACTTCTTCAAGAAAACTATCTATATTTTCCCTGATGTTATCTTTCTGAAGGAAGACCGAGTCTGTATCACCGTATACAACCTCGAAACCTTCTTCCTCCGCTGTCTCTATCGTGTCTTCGATATATTTTCTTCCCATATAGGTTGTGGCTTCTGCTGATTCTCTTGAGTACCATCTAGCACCGTTGTAGCCTAGATAGCCGTAGAAAGAGTTTGCAAGTATCTTCTTAGCCTGTTGCTCACTGTAAAGCGCCTGGTAATCACCGCTTCCTTCCTCCTTTTCCCTCATCTTTTCTTTTATCTTGTATCTGTCTTCGACCAGGTTCTTGACCAGTTCCGGGAAGAATCCTTCTTCGTCCTGGCAGAAACTATAGTCGAACTTCTCCATCTCGAAGCTTTCATTACAGTCATCGATATTCAAGGTGTCCGGAGAGATGTTATGCGCAACAATCACGGTCGGATAAAGCGACCGAAAGTCCAGAGTGACAAGGTCTTCGTAAAGCCCCGCATCCGGCGTATATACAAAACCTCCACTGTAAGCACCCTGCCGCTGTCTCTTCCTTCTCTTGTCCTGACTTGGCCGGTTTTCTACCAGTATATCTCTTTCGTATGCCTCTCTTATCAAGTAGTTCTCTGTGAGCTGTCCGTAGGTCAGTCTACATGCATCGAAAGGTGTCAGTCCGGTTATCCTTGCCAGCTCCATTATCTGTGGGACAATCTGTTCTCCGAGTCGGTAGGTTAGTTCTGAGTCCTTCAGGGCGTAGTCAGCGAACTCTTCTAGGTTTTCTTTGTTCTCCCAGTTCTGTTTCATCTCTTCCCAGGACATCTCGTCCTTGTTCTCGCCGAGAAGTTCTTCCGCGACCGAGTCCAGATCCAGTGTTTCAGAGTCCATTCCCTGACCTAGTACATGTGAGACGAACGCATAGAGGTCGAGATGTGGACGGCCTTTGAGTCTGGCGCCCGCGAACCGTCCTCTGCGGTTGAATTTCATCCGTTCTCCGTTCCTGCTGATCGCAAGGGTGAGGCCGAGCTCTTCTGCTCTTTCTCTGAGTATCTGGAAGTCGTACTCATCTGTGTTGTATCCTAGTACTGTGTCGAAATCGTTTTCATTAATGTACTCCATGAATCCTTCCAGAAGAGCTTCTTCGTCTTCGAAGACCTCTACGAACTCTCTTTCTATCTCTTCAGTTGTGAAAACTTTTTTATCGTTCTCTGTACACAGGGAAGCCATTATTACTTTGTCGTCGTAGACTTCAAGATCGAACGCTACTTTATCAAGATCACTTGTTTCCTTCGACTCTTTACTCCATTCTTCGACTCTGTAGCTTTCCTCAAAGTTCTCATCTTTTGTTTCTTCTCCTTTGAAGCTGTAGTATTCTCCTACTCTGAGGTCTTTGTCGATCATGTAACGCCGGTAGAACGGGATATCGAACTCTCTGCATTCATCTATCTCTTCTATGTCCCAGAGCTGGTTCTTCAGTTTCGGTACATTTGGAGGTACCGTGGTTTGTACGCGGATGACTTCTTTTTTCTCTCTTCCCATTTTCTTCTCTTGTATCTGTACATCGGTTACCTCAAGTGGTTCTCCATCGTCCTCGAACTTTGTTTCTTCTATTTCCTGTTTCAGTTCTTCCGGCTTCTCTTCTTCAGAAGGTACTGCGTAGAGGTATGGCCGGAAATCTTGATCCACTAGTTTAACAGGTTCTCCGGCTTCTGTTTTTCCGAATATTCTGACCTCTACCTGGTCTTCCTGTGTTCTGTAGTCGAGGTCTAGGATTTGTATCTTCACAATTTTCTTGTTTGTTATCTGAATGTTAAGAAACCGGTAGAGAGATAGTTAGATGTTTTTAGAGGGTTGATTGTTACAGAGGATTACAATGGTATTTATACATGGAGAAAACAGGTTATCTCACTGTGAGATGGTAGACCGGTTCTGGTAATTTACCTTTCACGAACTTGATTATTCTGACGGTTTGAAACTGTATTCGG
>JBEQBC010000013.1:0-18297 GCA_041640035.1 Candidatus Nanohaloarchaea archaeon
GTACCTACTCCTTCAGCATTCAGAACAAGTTCAGCGTCCTGAACCGAAGCCGTCTGAGGAATACCGAAGTTCTCAACATCGAAAACACCGGAGACATCATCACCGAAGAAGCTTCCGAACTGGGCGTTCACATACTTCAATGGATATCGCTCGGTAACAGTTTCCTCAGAACCAAGAGAAGGCTCCTCATTGTAATCAATACGCAGCCTGCTTCCGGGATTCAGTATGCTTCCCGTCACGATGAAGCTATCTGTAGAAACGGTGATAGAGTTATTCTGCCCGGATTCAAGCTCCTCAAGCACCTGATAACGACGGTACTCATTATCTCCAGAAGAACTAAGAGAAGTGGAGTCCGTTACTTCCTGACCATTAACCTCTACGGTTACTTCTCCGCCACCGAAGATACCATCAGAGGTGCGGAAGTTCAGATCAAGTTCTGCGTCCTGCATATCCCAGTCACTCGGCACCTCAACATACTGAGTGGTGTCAAAAGATGCAAAACTGAAGCCTACATCCTCCGGTATACTTCCTGAAGGCGAGATAGGCGTTATATCCGTTCTCTGTGCCTCAGCGTTTGTCACTCTTGCACGGGCGCGGTATCCTTCGTTCGATGCGTTCAGCCTGTGTCCAGATACAAGGCTCGATGCTGTTGTGACGAAGCCTGTGTTTTCCGGTCTATCTGTATCTCTTGGAAGTGTATAGGTGTCTTCACCTTCCCGAATCTGTATCTGGTAAGGACCATCTGTCCTTGGTTCGAAGTATCTTTCCGTGGCTTCTTCTGCATATGTGAAGTTGCCTGATGCCCAGAGATATGTTATACCATTGAGTACTGTTTTGTCCAGGTCAGAATTCTCCATTACAGAGTTTGCTACCAGTTCGTTCTGGAAGCTTTCATTGTATACCTGGAAGGTCTGAGTAGATGCCAGACTCATCGTGTCCCGTGACTCCGTTTTCAGGTTCTCTGCCTGGCTGCCCTGCTGTGTCATACTGCTGTAGTTAGTGTCCATCATCCCCAGCATCATTACCAGTGTGGCGGACATAACTGTCAGCGCCAGTATCGCGTCGAACGAGAAGTAGAATCCTTTTCTTATCTCCATACTACATACTCCAGCTCCACGGGTTGAATGTTCCCTGACCGATTTACGGCCACCTGCCTATCAACAACTATAACGGTTTCAGCTTCCGGTATAGGATCAATACCCTGATTGAACGGATTCTCAGATTCCGCTACCACTTCTTCATCTGATTTAACTGATTCTGATACATTATCAAATCCAATCTGGTTCGGACCGTCTTCAGACTCGAGTCCTGCCAGGTAGTATACTTTTCCATCACCGAAGTCCTTTCTACAAGCCATACATGCGGCGGGATCTCCTGTCGAGTTAGCGAACACTTTATCCACATTTTGGAAGCCTGTCTGTACATTTGAGAACGGAACCTCGTCGCCGACCGAGTACTGCTCTGAGTTGAGCAATGGTTCGACCTGCTGTATCTCAGCAGTGTCGCTTCCGGGATCCTGAGTGTTCATACCAAATGTGTCCGAAAGGATCGATATATCGTTTCTCGTGTGAAGATAGGTCATGCCAGATTCTACAGCAGATCTCAGGATGGCATCATTCTCTATGTTTCCTGGCTGTACATCAACATTCTCTGCGATTACGGTGTTGTAGTTGAGGCTGAGTGAGAAGTCGAAGTAGCCTAGACGGCTGTTCTGATTGGTTATAAGAGCATCATAGCCGTCATCATCGTTCAGCTGTGTCAGTGAGCCGGCTCTTCTGATTCTTGTGGTTTCCTCAGTCACTGAATCGGTATTAGGATTGTAGTACTCTATCTGCTGGTCTGCGTTCTGGTAAACTATTTCCAGCTCCGGATTACCTGTCAGGTCTGCTGCTCCACCGGCGTAGCTTGCTTGTTGACCTGTATCCGTGTTTTCATCATCTACAGAGTCATAGTATTGTACTGTGTCATCCGCTATATAGATTATCTCCTGGTTTCCTTCCCTGTCGATATCCTCTGTGCCTCCGAGCGTATCTATCTGGCCTAGAGAGGTGAATTCTGTGACCTGATCGTCCTGGTAATCGTAGTATCCTAGGAAGTCATTATCCGTCATGTAAGGAGTTTCAGGGAACCCATCATTATCCAGATCTGAAGGAACACCAATCTCCTTTCCTCTTACATTTGATCCATCTTCTTGAGCGACTATAGATGTACCCTGCTCGAAGTCGTAATAATCGAGGTTACGGTTATCGTTGTCAATGTATGCTATCTCCTCTGCACCATCGCCGTCAAGATCAGCTGCTCCGCCGACATACTGTGCTGTTTCTCTTGAAAGAACTGTGTTCCGATCTTCACGGCTGTAGAAATTCAGGTATCCGCTTCCATCTAGGTAAGCGAACGACTGGCCGTAACCCGGTATATCTACCTGCCAGCAACCATCATCTGCTCTGATATCCTCTGAACTACCGGTTCTAAGGTATCTTCTAAGCTCTGTCTGTGGATCCCAGGCTGCGAGATCCTGGTTTCGCTCAGCATCTAGATACAGGACTGACTCCTGGCCATATACCTGTGTGAAGTCTGTTACTCCTTCTGCCTGTACATCGGATGATTGGAAACTACTTTCAGTGTAGTTCCAGACACCGAAATGATTGTTATTATTTGATAGAGCTGCTACCATTTCATCGCTTATCCATCCGACATCCTGGACCTGGAAGCTTGTCTCCTCTACAGAATCTGAATTAATATCGTAGAAAGCCAGGTTGCCATCTCCATTCTGGAACGCTACCTCGGTATTACCGTCGCTATCTATGTCTCCGGCGCCACCTACCCTTTCCGCGGAGAAAGAGGTCTCAGTCTCTCCACTACCGGAGCTGAAGTATGCAAGTCTATCGTTCCCGTTGGTGAAGAACACCGTGTTTTCTCCACCCACTGATGCTGTATCCCCGACATCCTGTGCTCCTACCGTGGTTTCCGTGACTTGGTCTTCTTGAACGCTGTAGAATGCTATCTGGTCGTTATCATCGATATAGATAAGCTCCTGCCCTTCAGTTCCCGTGAAGTCTGCTACCGCTCCCATCCTGGCGAAACTTGTCACGGTACCGAGTTCTGTAGTAGTCTCTGTCTCCAGATCGTAGATATTCAGTATATCGTCGCCGTCCTTGTAGAACATTTCTCTGTTTCCGTCGCCATCCGGATCTGCTATCTCGGATGTTACAGCAGCTTCCACTCTTGAACCTATGCTGAACTTGTTGTATCCTTTGTCAGCTGCGTCCGCGATTATTCTCTCCATCATTGGAGGTCCGTCTCCACCGTTGGTGTAGACTTCTTCAGCTGTCAACTGGTCAAGCTGGTCGCTATCTTCCTCTGACGGGAAGTAGAAGTACCATTCACGGTTTGACTCGTTCAGATTGTCGAGCATCTCTAGGTTGGAAAGGGATGTACCTGATTGTACGATGTATGCGACTGGCTCCGAACCTATAGCGTTCGCTTCGAATCCCTCCTCCCCTTCTCCGCCGCCATCTCCACCGTCTTCTCCATTGATGGTTTCGTTCAGTATTTCTCCAGTTCTGGAGTCCCGGAATTCGAGCGTGAAGTTCTGTGTCTTGGTAAGTGTCTTCCTTCTCTCGTAACTCATGTTTCCGAAGGCTTTGATTTTCTCAGCTGATAGTACATTATCATTTTCTGCGAACCCTGGTATCCTGGCTTCTACGCCTGGTTCCTCCCAGTTGCTGGGGTATCCTTCTGTGGTTACCATGAAGTCGGCAGTTCTTTCGGCTTGTTTCCGTAGCATGTCTTCTCTGTCGAAGCTGGTCTGGCTGTCGACGCCGAGGCTCCACATCGTCATGAACAGGGTTAGTATGGCTCCGAAGATGGCTACTGAAGCCATGAAGTCGGTCATGAATGCCTGTGCCTTCTTATTGTTCATTTACATACACCCCTGTCTCGTTGTGAAGCACCTTGAAATTATTCGTTTCGTTTGTAGTGAATTCGATTTCTCTGCCTCGGTAAAGTGTGGGCATCACATAGTTGCTATTCTCCCAGTCCACTACCAGTGTGGAGTTGATGACTTTGACCCTGTAGGGTTCTCCTGCTATCCTGTTGGGTAAAGTGAATGCTCTGGAGTATCCTTCTCCCTGGGCGAGCGCCATTTCGACCTGGAATGCTGCGTTCTGTCCTGTCATCCTTGAATCCATGTTGTTGCTTCTGAAGGATGCCTGGTTCTGTTTCATGGTGATGGCTGACATCAGGATGACGAGCATGAGCAGTGAGAAGCTTATGAATGCCATGAACTCGATGCTTGACTGTCCTTTCCGTTTGTTCATGGTTATTTTAGTTCGCCTCTGTTATGTTCACCTGATCCTGCCAGGCTGTGACGCTTACCGGATGTCTTCCCTGGGTGTCAGGCAGCGAATCAGAATTTTCGACTACTTTGCTGTCAAATATCCTTGATACATTCGTGACCCCAGCCGGTGTCTGCACCGTGTAGACCACCGCTCTATCCTTTACTATGAATGATTTCTGTACTCTTCCAGGTATCCTCATAGAGAAACTTCTCTTAGCTGGCGGCCCTGATGCTTCAACTGTCGATACAGCTGCCTCCAGTTTGTCCATGGAGTTCTGTAGCTGTGCTGAGTCAGCTCCTGTCTGAAGCCTGACCACCGAGTTCTGGGCTGCTACAATGAAAGGTGCGGCTAGCAGCATCGCCAGTCCAAATACTGAGAGAAATTCGATCGATGACTGTGCTTTTCTGGTCGCTGAGGTCACAGTATGTATATATTGTATGCGGGTTAAAATCAGCTTTCCCACTCAACTTGTTTTTACACCCTTCAATCATAACGCGTTTTTTATATGGCGCCTTGAACAAACGGTTAAACATTATGAAAAATGTTCTCTGGTTCGAAAACATAAATTCAGATGATACCTCTAAAGTCGGCGGAAAAAGCGCCAACCTCGGAGAGCTACGGAACGAAACAGATGTACCCGTACTACCAGGATTCGCGACCACAGCCGACGCATACGACAGATTCATCAAGGAAACCAACTTAAAAGATAAAATAGAAAGACTGCTAGACGGATTAGATACAGATGATGTAACAGACCTCCAGAAAAGAGGAGAAAAAATCCGGGCACACATCAAGGAAGCAGACATGCCTAAAAGCCTGCGAGAAGACTTCATCCGAAGCTACGAAGAACTTGAGGAAAGACTGGGAGTCGACAACCCTGAAGTAGCAGTGCGTTCTTCAGCTACAGCAGAAGACCTTCCAGGAGCATCATTCGCAGGACAGCAGGAAACATACCTGAATGTATCAGGCAAACAGGACCTTATCAAAAGAATCAAAGACTGTTACGCCTCACTGTTCACTAATAGAGCTATTTCTTACCGTGAGGACAAAGGATTCAACCACTTCGATGTCAAGCTTTCCGCAGTAGTCCAGAAGATGGGGCGGTCCGATATCGGAGCAGCAGGAGTTATGTTCACACTTGACCCTGACTCCGGATTCGACAATGTAGTAACCATCAACGGAAGCTACGGACTAGGAGAATATGTAGTACTAGGAGAAGTCAACCCTGACGAGTTCACAGTATTCAAGGAGAACCTTGGAATCATCGAGAAGAAACAGGGAGACAAAGAAATCAAACTAGTCAGAGACGACGATGACGAAGACAACGACAACATCGAGAAGAAGACGCCTGAGAGCGAACGGAACAGCTACTGTATAACCGACAACCAAGTCAAGGAACTGGCTAAGTACGCGATGAAGATCGAAGAGCACTACGGCAAGCCCATGGATATTGAATGGGTGCTCGACGGCCAGACCAACGAACTGTACATCGTACAGGCACGACCTGAAACAGTACAGGCAGAGAAAGACGAAAATGTAATAGAAGACTACAAACTCAGAGAAGAAAGCGAGGTCAAACTGGAAGGAGCTGCGATCGGATCCAAGATCGGAAACGGGAAAGCACATGTGCTTGACAGTCCGAAACAGATCGATCAGTTCGAGGAAGGACAGGTACTCGTAACCGACATGACCGACCCTGACTGGGAACCTATCATGAAGAAAGCAGGAGCGATCATCACCAACAAAGGAGGAAGAACCAGCCACGCAGCGATCGTTTCAAGAGAACTCGGCGTACCAGCCGTAATCGGAACAGAGACCGCGACTTCTGATATCACGGACGGAGAAGAGGTCACCGTAGACTGTTCATCCAGTAAAGGAAAGATTTGGGAAGGTAAACTTGACTTCGATGTCGAAAGACATCACTTGGACGAGGTACCGGATACAGATACAGATGTACAGGTCAACATCGGAGAACCTTCAGAGGTATTCCATGTAGCACAGTTACCTGTAGACGGAGTAGGACTCGCAAGAGAAGAGTTCATCATCTCAAGCCATGTAGGAGAACACCCACTCCACCTGATGGAGGAAGGACGGGAAGACGAATATGTAGAAGCACTGCGCTCCGGAATCGGAAAGATCGGCGCAGCATTCTACCCGGAACAGGTAGTAGTACGGCTCTCAGACTTCAAGTCAGATGAATACGCAGAGCTTGAAGGAGGAGAGAAATACGAACCGGACGAAGCCAACCCGATGCTCGGATTCAGAGGAGCATCACGGTACTATAGCGAAGAAGCACAGAAAGCATTCGAACTTGAATGTCACGCACTCAGACGCTGCATCGACGAATTAGGACTCGACAACCTGACAATCATGGTACCGTTCTGCCGAACAATTGAGGAAGCGAACAAAGTTCGGTCTAAGATGAAGGAGTATGGACTGGACAAAGGCGATGTAGAGCTCTATGTAATGGCAGAAATCCCATCCAACATCATCCGAGCAGAAGAGTTCGCAGAAGTATTCGACGGATTCAGCGTCGGTACAAACGACCTAACACAGCTAACACTCGGAGTAGACCGTAACAGCGACCAGCTCAAACATGTATTCGACGAAAGAGACCCAGCAGTCAAAGAATCAGTCAGCAAGCTGATCGAAAGAGCGCACAAACACGGAAACCATGTAGGGATATGTGGAGACGCACCATCTACACACGATGGATACGCAGAATTCCTTGTAAACGAAGGAATCGACGCAATCAGCGTATCACCAGATGTAGCACTTGAAACAATCCTCAAGGTAGCGGACGCAGAAGAAGACCGAGATGTAGAAACCGAGGAGCCTGAAGAATCTGAAAGGTCAGGTACAGAGGTCTCCGTGAATGTAGATCTGAAGGTCGGAGAAACAGCCGGAAGAATCTACGACAAACTGGATGAACACGGTAGAGCGACCGCAGACAAGCTAAGCGAACTAACAGGAGAAGCAATCGATGAACGGCTTCTGGAGCAGGGACTTGGATGGCTTGCGAAGGAAGACAAGATCGAGATGAGGAAAGAAGGCGACAAGACGATCTACGAGCTCAAATAACTCTTCCCACATTTTCTATCCTTTTCTTCTATAAAACTGGTAGCCTATAATTCTAGTTAGTTCGTGCCGGGGTAGCCAAGTGGCCAAAGGCGACGGACTTAAGATCCGTTCCCGTAGGGGTTCACGGGTTCAAATCCTGTCCCCGGCAATCAGTTATTCTCCACTGTACCAGCTATCGGCTTCCAGAAGTTCTACATTTTGCTCCATGTCTTCAACTTCATCAGCGTGTTTGAGCTCTAGACCCATGCTATCGGATACCTTGGACATGTAGTCCTCGAAGTACTCTCCGGTATCTATATCTACATCTTTGTACTGGGAGGTGTTGTGGTAAACCATTTCCTCATCTTCCGTAATGAAAGCCTTCACTCTTGCTCTTTCACGGCCTTCCTCGTCTTCAGCGTAGAATACCATCTTGTTAGCGTCAACTGCGTTACTTACTGATGCCCAGGCAAAGCTTCCGCCATCAACATCGTGGCATGAACCAAATCCTCTTCCCATCTGTGTGGTATCCATAGGATCAGCTACATGAAGTGTCAGTTCATCTGGAATTCCGGTTGAACGGTTTTCAACTGCTCTGTAATTATTCAGTACATTTTTTGCTTCACCGTAGAGATCGGTTTCTTCAGGATCCATCTCGTCAAGAGTCTGTTCAGCCTCTTCAACCGAGTCGACAGTTCCTGCACCAAGATCGCTTAGGATTCCGTTCAGTTCAGTCCAGTACTGCTGTTTCTCTGCATCTACATCGAACTCTACACTTTCAGAGTCTATATCAACGGTTAATGCGCTTCTGTATCCTTTATCTTCATCATGCCGATAGGTATCGTCTGCTTGGTCAGACAGATCGGGATCAATCATCTGCTCTGCTTCGAAGCCGTGCTCCTCCAACCACTGCTGATTGCTTTCGAGCTGGTAAACATCGTTCTGATGGCTTAAAAGTGTGTCTACTGTGTCCGAGTGTCCTTCATGCTCTTTTCTAACCTTCAGTGCAGCTAGCTCATTTTCAGTAAGTTCTTCAGGTCTCTCTCCTGTCGCTTCCTCGTACTCTTCCAGTGCTGCGTTGTATCCTACTTTCTGGAGGTTTTGCTTCAGGTATCCTCTTAGCTTGCTCTGTACATCTTTCTCCAGTTCCTTTCTTCTATCTTCTTTGAGACTTTCGATATCCTCTGGTTCTGGTTCGAAGTCTGTGTTCTGTCTGCGGCCTTCCTTTGATTTCAGCATTCCAAAGACATTTGAAGCGTCGTATTCAAGGTCAAGATTGTCTGCGAGGCCTCTGACCGTTCTAAGCTTTTCGGCCAGTTCCTGATCACTCATCTCACCGTACTCTGTATCTGTATCTTCCTGACCGGTTATCTCATCTATTACCTGTTTGTAAGGAGAATCTTCGTCGAAGAAGTCATCTGCTTCAGGCAGATCGCCTTCTAGATCAAGGATTCCCTCTATCTCTTCGACTTCATCATCTACGAAGAAAGTGTATTCACGGTTGACTGCAATATCGAAAAGTGTGTTTCCGAACTTGCTGTCACCGGAGCTGTACTCTGTTCTTTCTCCGTGCTCTCCTACAAATCCTTCAAGTACTTCCTCATCTTTCTCTGTTCGAAGCGACTGGTAGATTAGATCTCTTGATTCATCGTCTAGCTGCTGTAGCAGTTCTCCGAATTCACGGAGCTGTTCTCTCTTGAAATCATCCTCATTAGGTATATCTTCTGCGACCTTCGAGATGATCTGTCCCTGTACGCGTGGATGGAAGTTGTCGTAGACATCTATCAGGTCTGCGTCAGAACCAGCTTTACCAATCTGTTGTATTGCTTTAGCTGCGTATTCCTTCCGTAATTCTTCTACCTCTTCTTCCAGTCTCTGCTGTACGCCTTCAAGAGTATCTTTTTCGAAATCCTGTCCGTCCTGTTTTCTGTCCTGCTGTTCGACGACCCACTGCTCGATATCCAGATCTACATGTTCTCCTGAGAACTCTGCAAGGTATACCAGGTTCTCGATTTCCTCGTTCTGTTCAACTGCATCGTTCAGATGTCCTCCAAGAGTTGAGAATCCCTGATGCCAGACACTGTCATCATCCCACTTACCTTTCAAATCGGATATATCGTAGAACTCCTGTTCACCGGACAGAACCTGTTCAACATACTTGCGGTCCAGGCCCTCTACATCATCGTCTGATACCTTCATCATTCCGTTGATCAGGCTTGCGAACATCCTGTTATCTTCATCTGTGAAATCTTTGAGATGTCCTAAACGGGCAGCGATCGCATCCAGTGATTCTTCAGGATCTACATCTAGTTCATCGGATAGAAGTTCCTGGAAATACCGTTCATTTGCGAAAAACCGGTTTCTGAAAGTTCTTGCATCATCACCGTATCTTTCAGCACCAGCGTCGGAATCATGCATCTCCTCTCTTATCTCTCTTGTTCTCTCCATTCTCTCATCGCTGTGAGGAGCTAAACCATCGGGAGCGAATATAGGAAGACCGTAAATCTCATCTTCTCTTTCCTTAACTTCCTGTTTGAAGCTGTTCCAGTCGTCCCAGTTGAAGCCTGTGCTTTCCATGTCACGGGCCGGGAATGTCGCGTCATTTTGGTATGTTCTGCTGCTTTTAGGCGTTACTACGAACATATCGCCGTCAGTATCATCTATATCTATATCATCTGCAATGACCAGTCCTCCTACGGACTCATTATCAAGTTTCTGTATATCTATATTACTTGAAACAACTGTAGGGAGATTTGACCTTTTGAAAGCCGCATTAGAGTAGTCTCTAGGTGTACTAACTTTTGTTAGGTCTCCGAAATGGCTGATATTGTGAGATTCTCTGGCAAAATGTCTTCCGTACTCGGCGTCTCCCTCTATCGCGTTAACAGAGGAGTTTTTGAGAACGGTCTTTCCTGCAACATCTCCTCTGACTGTTCCTACTGTAGAATCTTCGATGGCGACCGTAGATTCAAGCGAACTTGTCGGAACCTGTACTGATCCTACTGATTCTATTTCCATGTCCTGGACTCCATGGGCGTATTCAGAGTTTTCGATAGTTACATCTCCGAAATGTTCCTCTTCCTCATTTGCTTCTGAGGGAGTCAGGGCTTCAACTACTGTGTCGGTTTCCTCTTGACCGTCGAGGTGGAGATCCCGGAGGTTTTGATCGGAGGCACTCATAGTTGTTACTTACTCATAGTAACAATATAAGTCTTTTGGTTTTAGCCTCTTCACTCCTCCAAACAAAGGAATTTAAACCAGAGAGACAAAATTCTTTATATGAAATCACACGCGATGTTAATCCTATTTGCTGCTGTGATAGCAGCAGGATGTACATCTTCTCAACCCACAGATACCCAAACACCACCAGAAGACACCGGCGACCCCGTAGAGCCGGAAAACAGCACAAAGCCAACTGAGAACGAGGCAAACACCACCGTGATAACACATACTAGCTCAGGTTTCACACCTGAAACAATTACTATAGAAGCCGGAGAAACAGTTGTCTGGGAATCAGAGACCGGGAATATGTGGGTGGCATCCGACCAGCATCCATCACATACAGAGTACAGTGGAACATCAAGAACCGAGCACTGCCAGAACGGAGATCAAAACACCGCAGCTTTCGACCAGTGTAACGCCGGTTCAACATTCTCATTCACATTCGAGCAAACCGGTGAATGGAGCTATCACAACCATGAAAACAGCTTCCAAGGCGGAACAGTGGTGGTAGAATGAGCTTTCTAGAGAAACTTGACACAGTAGGAATCTGGGGAATCACAGTCACAGTCGGTTACCTACTGACCGCAGCAGCCGGATACATAGGACTTACCGGATCCACAGTAAACTACGGATTAATCACAGCCTGGCTAGCATTAATGCTGATACCGACTTACTACAGCGTTCAGAAGTTCCGTGAAGACGGCGACTGGAAGAATCTGAACTTCATCTGGGCTGTACTTATGGTTCTAGGAGTCTTGGCGAACTACGCAGGTCAGGCAACCGCGACCGGACAGATTCTGCAGTACAGCTACTACCAGAAATGGTTCGTGCTTCCAGGAGCACTGTTCGCATACACAGCCTACAGAATGGACGGATTCTCAAGGAATGTGTACGCAGTCGCTACAGTACTGAACCTTGCAGTAGCATTCAGTCTTTCCAGCGTACCAGTGCTTCAGACACATGCTTTCACGGTTGCAGCAGTTATTCAGGGATTGCCTATGCTGATGGACTGGTACCAGTTCAACATGTAAAAACACTGGGTTTACATCGTTTGTAATAGGAGGAACGAGATTCAGTGAGCAAAAGCATCAAGAGAACATTATTCCTCGTAGTACTCGCCGAAGTAATCGGCTTCGGAATACTCATACCGATACTACCACTTCTCTTCACCGAGCCAAGCAGCCAGTTCTTCATACTACCTGAACAGTACACAATCCAGACCGGATACATACTACTCGGCGTACTGATCGGATTATACCCGATCGGACAGTTCATATCAACACCGATACTCGGAGAGCTCAGCGATATCTACGGCCGTAAAAAAGTCATGAGCCTATCCATCATGGGAACAGTAGTTTCCAACCTGATATTCGCAGTAGGACTGGTAACAGCCAATATACCATTACTACTGATCTCAAGAAGCCTAAACGGTTTGACCGGCGGACTGATCTCAGTAGCACAGGCAACGATAGCAGACATATCCAGCGACAGTGACAGAGCAGCGAACTTCGGATTAATCGGTGCAGCGTTCGGAACAGGATTCATCTTTGGACCTTTCCTCGGAGGACTGCTTTCATCAAAGATACTGCCGTTTCTGAACGATGTAACACCGTTCATCTTCGCATCAATCCTCTCTACACTCAGCATACTTTACCTCCGGTACGCGTTGAAGGAGACCTCGCCGATGGAGGACAAGAAGATTCAGTGGAGCAAACCGTTCACACAGCTCAAAAAGGGTTTGAAGATTCCAGGCTTGAAGAAACTGTTCGGAGTCAACTTCCTGTACTTCTCCGGCTTCTCATTCTTCACCACATTCATACCTGTCTACCTAGTAAGAGTCTTCGAATTCAGACAGTTCCAGACAGGCAACTTCTTCCTCTACCTCGGAATATTCATCCTGATAACACAGCTAGGAATCATACCGAAACTCTTCCCACGGTTCAAGGAAGAAGATATCATGCCGAAAACACTGTTCCTCACAGGAATATTCATAATACTACAATTGCTGCCAAACAACCTTTACATCTTCCTCGCAGTCGTACCACTGTTCGCAATCAGCAACGGAATCACACAGGTCACCTTGAACACTTTGATATCGAAGAAAGCTCCAAAGAAAGACCAAGGCCTGGCTTTAGGTACTAATCAAAGTATTAGAAGCCTGGCAAACGCCGGACCATCCATACTTTCAGGAGTAGCAGCCGCAGCATTCACACCCACAACACCATTGTTCATCGCCGGAACTATAATCGTTGTAGGAGCGACTGTCTACATAGTTTCTGAGAAAATTTAGTTAGAAGTCTTTCTCTGTAGCAGCCATCGTATGCAGATCCTTAGTATCGATAGGCTGGTCATTAACTCTGTGAACTCGTACATCCTTGTCCTCAAGTTTTTCGACTATCGAGGTCGGTGAATCCTTGATAACCAGTGTATCATTCAGGTTGACTGCGTTATCAATGATGTAGTCGGCGAACTCGTCATCTGACTGTGCTTGGTGCTGTAAAGATGTACCCTGCCGGAAGTCCTCAGGTAGGTCGTCCGGTACTTCCTGACCCAGTTCATTCATCCCTTCTGCTTCTCTGTTAGTTGGATTTACAGGCCCTGCGTTGAATGCTCCTACCTGTACTTCAGGTTCGGATAGTACCTGAGCGGTGTAGATGAGTGGTTGTCCTCCGTAGTCTCCAAGCGCTCCGTAGACCACACCTTCTTCGAACGCCTCTGTCATGTATGCTTCGATCTCGGCTTTACGGGCCTCGGTGCTTGGTCTCAGGTCGTAGAATATGTCGGCTCCAGGGTTATTATCCAGTTCTCCGTACAGAAGTGATTTGAACTGTGTTTCACCGAACTCTTCTGTCTCGGAGTTCTCATACAGTACGGAGAGACCGTCTTCCATACCTCTACACCTATGTACTGAATCATATATATCTGTTCAAGGGGGAAGAAGGTAAAAGGATAGTGACAAAATTTGTTTGTAATTATGGAACTTGAAGACCTTAAAGAACCTGTACTTCACGGACTGACGGGAGTAGTTATCTCAGCAGTTATCACATACGGATTGCATGCAACACTGATCCCTTCAGAAGATATAGCATGGGCGCTGTACGCAGTAGTGTTCTCCTCGTTCTTCTCCACAGGTTCTTCAGTCTACTTCATGCAGCAGGAGTAAACAGCTTTAAATCCTATTTACATCTTATTTTTTCTCAAGAGATGGAAGCCGGAACAGTACTGATACTAGGGATTCTGCTGGCCGCATCCGTAATCGCAGCTCTATCATTACTGATCGTAAAGGAGCTTGTACAGGATGGAAAAACGGCGATGGTCAAGATGCAGCTCAGCCAAGAGGAAACTATCTCCGAGTTCAGACAGTTGCTTTTCTTCCACTCACTGGTGCTTCCAGCACTTGTATTCGTCACTTTGTCCGGTATAACCGAAAACCCGTTATTCATAAACATCGGAAGAGCTATGATAGGAGTACAGGGCATAGGAATCTTCTTTATCTTCTACAAATGGTGGAGGCGGTTCTAAAAAATGGACTACTCAATGATCGCACTCGGAGGCGGCGCAGGCATAATATTCATAGGCATAGTAACACTACTTTACCGCATAATCGGATTCATGCGTCAAGAACCTGATGTCGCACTCTCCAAACTTTTCCTACGGGACGAAGCACTTCTAGGATTCAAGGTACTGGCAGCAAGCAACTTCCTGTTCACCATACCTCTTGCCGCAGAAGCGATAGCTCTCATCATGGGAGATACCGGCTCAGCGATGAAAGCACGGTACATCATGCCGTTAACGATGACCGGCTACCTCTACTTCTACATAAAGATCTACCGGGCTACCAAGCCGTACGAAGACTAGATAACGATATTGTTTTTACCTTCTTCCACTCTGGACTCGACCGCGTCAATATCAGCCATGACCGGCTGTTCAACACCTAGATCCTCGTCGTACAGATTTGTGAAGAACGCGTAGATATCCGCAGCGTTGTAGTCACCGTCATAATCATCCTCTCTACTGCTTCTAAGTCTATCCATTCTTTCCTCAAATGACTCAAGCTGGTCCCAGAAACTTTGAGCTCTGTCAACATCAAGCGGCATCTCGTACTGGTTCATCCTCTGGAACTCTTCCACGACTTGGTCCAGTTCTTCATCGTATGTCCGCAGTCGCTGTCTTTCTTTTTCGAAGTCGTTCAACTGGTATACACGGGCGTTCTGTGAGGCTTTCAGGAACTTGTTTAGCTGTCCTGCCAGCGCCGGAACGATCACATCATTATTTTGTAGGCTGTTGACTGTGGCTTCTGCCATCTCCTGGTACTGTGGGAACAAGGTGAATTCGTCGTAGATATCAGCCATGACCAGGTCTGAGATGTTTTCCTCGTCCATAACCTGCTGTAGTCTTTGCTGGTAGAAATCGTATTCTTCGCTGGGTTTGGATACTTCCTGCCAGGCGTTCACGAACTCACTAGTTTGAGGCATGTCGTTCACCGTGTACTGGCGGTTGACCATGGCTTTCAGTTCTTCTAGTTCCTGTATCTGTTCCTGTGTTTCACTTACTAGGTCGTCGACCCTGTCCGCGGCTTCTGCTGTGTGTCCTGGTATTACCTGGAGTTCTTCTGTCATCAGAATTGTCTAATGGGCTTGAAGAGTTAAAACCGGTACGGTCCGACCGAAACACTGAAATATGTAGAGCACTACAACATTAAGGTCATGGAACAACTGGAAGAATACCGGGAAGTACTCGAACAGGTGGAAGAACTAGACAGGCAGGAAGGACTGAAGTTCATGTGGAACCTGGACGAACTACTTGAACACGCACTGGACCAAGCAGAACCAGAAGAGAAAGAGGTATACGGCAAGTTCTACCCGCTCTTGATGGAATCAGATGACCACGAGGAACTGGTAGACCGGACAGAAGATCTCTATACCGAGTTCTACACCCACGCAGACAGCCAGACAGAATATGTAGAAGATGTGGTCACCGGACTCTACCAAGAAGCACTGGACCGGATTTAAATTCCAGCCACCGTAAATTCTTTAATGAAATGGTCAACCTGAAGCAGTTATTCAAAGATCTGAAAGAAAGCCTGTCAACAGCTGAACAGGACGCAGAAAGACTTAACACGGATGAAGAAAAAGAGATGAAGTACCTGAACCGGGAAGATGTACCCCGGTCACTGGAAATTTTCTCAGAGGAAGTCGACCTAGCAGTACAGCTGACCGAACACCTGGAAAACGCTGAAGAAGACGAACTACAGGCAGAAAAGTTTTTGAAGGACTCAGATGTACCGGAAGAAATCCGGGAAAGGTTCATGGAATCGGAGCAGGAAGTCGAAGGACTGGTGAAGAAAGCATTAGACGAGATGCAGACCTTGAAGAAAGAAGCCGAGATGCTGGAAGGCCAGATACAGAGCTCGGATGTACCGCAGGAAGCAGTCGAAGAGTACAGATCGGATAAACAGGAACTGAAACAGGCATTGAATAACATGCAGGAAGTACAGCAGGAAGGAGAAATGATGATAAGCCGAAGAAATGCATTAGGCGTGATAGCAGGAGCTGCAGCAGGATCAGCATGGGCTATGAACCGGAAGATAAACCAGATAAGCAGGAAAGCAGAGAAACTAATAGAACAAAGAGAACGGAGACTTGAGGAAACTCAGAGAGCAACTAAAAAAGAAGCATCTAAACCAAATACCGAGGTAAAAGGCGGCAAAGACCATGTAATGGAACAGATCAGTATCGGCGAGGACATCTACGCCAGATTAAATGTGGTAAGGACCTCTCCTACAACCGCATTAACTTATATCGAGATACAGAACAGGTCAAACCAGAAACAGAAACTGGAGCTTGAACTCTCACCTGAAAACTGGGAGATCACTACCGTACTGAACTTTTCGTCGGACAGGAAAAACAAGCCGGTCCAGACAGTAGAACTGACACCGGAAAGCAACTTTGAAGCCGGCGGACTGCTCAGAAGAACCAGTAGCAAAGCAGGAAGAGTAAAGTACAAAGTATCAACAGGAAAACAGTCAGAGACAATGCGTCTAAACCCTCCAGCAAAGACCTCCATGAACTCAGTTAAACCAGAAGATGTATCAGGAGTAGAGATCGAGTACAGAAGAGAAACTGACTCGAAGAAAGCCGATCAAGAACTGAAATTCAGTATGGAGAACACCTCCGGTCAAAAACTCAATATACAGGCAACTTTGATACTGCCAGGAGGCTGGACAGCGGAAGGATTCGAAAACCTTGACAGTTCCGGAGCAGGTATGTACAGCATCTCATCAGATCTCAGGAACAGAGCGGTTGACGGATTCAACTTATACATAAGCAAAGAAGCAACAAAGGCATCTAAAGCAGCAGCCCTCTCTGTAGCGGTAATAGATGATAAACAACCGGAGAAAATCCAGGACTACATAATTCCGGTGGCACTGGAACAATGAACCGGAAGACGATGGAGCGTTTCATGGAGTTCCTCGTAGTAGGGATAGTCATGGGAACAGTAGAAGACCTGATCGCAGTACGGTTGGTGACAGGAGAAGCCGTAGACCCGCGTACAATCTTCATCGTGGTCGGAGTTGCGATACCGTTCGCCGCATTCTCAGAACTCGTAGTCGACCATGAAGAATACGATCATTTCCAGCAACTGGCTGACAAGGTCAAAAAAGTACTCTGATTTCTTATCCGTGGAAGTACTCGTAGAAGAAAACTGCCAGTGCTAGTAGGATTCCTACTGCTAGAATCATTTTAACTTCCTGACCTAGATTATTGAATTTCTCAACAAAACCTTCGGTAGTTTCGGATATCTGACCTGTAACCGTTTCAGGCTCTTCATAACAAGGACCTGACTCAACACCCGTGATATTCTCACATCCGCTCAGGGTCGCGGAAGAACCGTTTTCACTACACTGAACCATGACCTCTCTACCGTCCTGATAGACAGGGAACTCCTCTCCTGCCGGACAAGTCCAGTCCTGCCTCGTTACCTGAGCTGAAGCAGAGAACACCGAGATACTGTAGAAAAGAATCAGTACGGTTGCTGCTTTCTTATTCATTCCTCATCACCGCTTTCCTCATCTGATTCTCCAGCCTCCTTGTCTTCCTCTTCTTCAGTACTAGTTTCTGGTATTGCTTCGGTGGCGTTTTTCAGTCCATAGATTATCATTCCTGCTGCGAGGAATGTGAGAAGCGCTAATATGAATGTTTCGAAGTTGGTAGCATGGACACCCTGACTGGATGCAGGTTCCTGTTGATGTGTCATATGTGCGGCAGTGTTCACTGCCTGAAGTAAAGTTGCTGTGGTGGCTGCCGCTACCTTCTTCATAACAAGTAGATATTTGACTACCTGAATAAAAGAGTAATCAGTAGATTAGTGGCCGGAGTACATTTAGTACACTGTGTTATGTATACCGCTCTGTACAGGTCGATAACTTGACTATGGCATTTTAAAGTTAACGAAAGTTTAAGAAGTGTTTATTTCCGGTTTGAAAGGTTTTACTTGGTTTTCTGTGTTTTGTAAACGGTTAAAACCGTTTTTATTTCTGGAAGGTTGAAAGAAGTTCGAAAAGATTCGAACAAAATGGATAACCGGTTAGAGACATAATAAAGCGTTTAGAAAGTTTTATTTCTAATTGTGAACAGTCAAGAACTGTTAAAAACGGCTCGTGAACGGTTAGAAC
>JBEQBC010000014.1:0-17656 GCA_041640035.1 Candidatus Nanohaloarchaea archaeon
GCTGGCAGAATAAAGCGGGATGACGCCTTGGCTGAAACAAGCCAGGTATCACGGCCGACCGCGAACACCAAAAAATTCTAGCAAAGGAGTGAAAAACGACCTCTAGAAGGTTGTACCTCCTCTGAACCGGTTTTTAACCCTCTCTGTGGAACAATTTGAGGGAAGAAGACCAAGGAGGTAACTACTTCAAAGTCTTTTTCTCTCCAGGCGGACCTTGCTTCAAGTGGCAGAGGTAAGGTACCGCCGTCGGAAACTTTCACAAACACGATCCAAAACAAGGTACCAAACACCTGGAACCTAATCAGAGGTGAACAACACCATGGACGCAAACACACGCCACTTTGAAACAGAACTTGCAGCACAGGAAGTAGAGAAAGAACGGACAGAAGCACGAGTACATCCTGAAGCTGAAGTAATGACTGCAACCGCTCTTTAGAATAAAGAAAGAAGGTAGCTGCCAGATAATCGAATGCTCTCCGGAGAGCTAGCTATTCACTTTCGTAGGCAGCTGACTCGAACGCAGCCCAACCGTTGGCCATAGAGTCAAGTATTGAGGTAAAAGTACGCGCCGGCTTTATGACCTTACGACGACCTTGAGCACCTTCCTTCGCATCACGATACTCCAGATACTCGTATTTGATAACACCCAATCTCCGTAATTTAGGTAATATATTGTTCTTCAGGTTCGACTTACCTTTCTCATGACCCCATTCATCGAACGCATTCAACTTCTCTGAATCGATCTCGCCCTCCGACTTCAACTCTCTCAGGAATATCTTGGCATACTTGTTACGCTTCGGAGACTGCTCATGCGGGAAGAACAGGTCTACGATCTTCTCCCAGTTCCACGCTCTCTCCGAACGCTTGAACTTCTGCTCATCCTCCGGAATAGCGATTGAGTGTTTGGTTACGATTGTTGAGGTCTTGCGTGCTTCTTCATCTACAAACGGATGATCATCTGCCATAAAGAAGTATACAAAGAAGGTATACAAAAAACTTTCTAAATTCGACAGACATCGAATAAACCAGTAAGGAAAAACACTGAGAACCGCAGGAGAAATCTTCTGCTGTAAGAACCAGTATTTAACACATCGAGCCCTAAACCATTATTATGAAAACAAAGACACAGTTTATAGCGGTTACTTTATCAGCTCTTTTGCTGATGTCAGGAGCTGCGACGGCACAGAACAGCTCCGATACAGAGCTGGAGGATAATATCTCCAGCAATGACACAGATGACTCCGAAAGCCGGTTAGGTGACGGCGTCAGATCCTACAGCTTCGATATACAGGGATTACCTGTAGGTGCAGCCCTCAAAGGGCCTTCCAGTTCAGCAGAGGAAGACCCAAGCGAAGTAGAGCGCGCTGAAGAACCTGTAGTCAGGCTTTCAGGTTTCGTTGAATTCGAGACAGGAGGATACGAAGTAGAAGTAGAATCCGAAGAAGAAAACAGAACGGTAGACCTCACTGTAGCAATCGAGGAACCTGAAGAAGCACCAACACAGCAAATCACCAGAGTACCTGTAGAGGAAAATCTAGAAGTCGAAGAAGGAAGCTACACAGTAGACCTGGAAGTAGTTAGAGGGAACGAAACTCTTCTAGAACGAACGAAGGAAGTCAAGATCTCCTCAACTGAAGAAGACGAAAGCCAGTACGAGAAATCACCAGAGAACATGACCCAAGAGGAACTGGTAGAAGAGGTTAAACAGCTCAGAGAAAAGATCGCAGAACTCACAGGCGAAGAAACCGATTCCGAAGAAAGACAGGGACCACCAGAAGACATCCCAGCAAACCCAGGACAGGAAGGAGACGACGATAGTGAAGAAGCAAACGAAACAGAAGAATCAGATGAAACTGAAGGAAACGAGACAGAAGACTCTTCACTGGGACCTCCATCAGAGACACCAGGTCAAGGAAACAGCAACCGACCAGGATTCGTAAACCGAATGCTGGGCGGACTTTTCGGTCGATAAACTACCGACCAAATTCCTCTCCTTTTTTCTTTCATTCCTTATTGTATTTTAATATTGAAGACTACATCTCGCAACATGAACTACGAAGAACTTTCTAGAGAAAAACTTGTTGAAGCCCTTGAACAGATGGAAACGGAACTGAAGCAGAGCCGTGAAGAAGCGGATGAATGGGAGAGCAAGGCTAAGAAGATCAAGGCCGACTTCGAGAACTACAAGAAAGATGAAGACGACCGGAAAGAGAAGTGGAAGCAGGATGCCAAGAAAGAACTGGCAGAAGAGATGATTGAAGTGATGGACAACATGGAAAGAGCGCTTCTCACAGCCGAAGAAGATTCCTCAGTCTACCAGGGAGTAAAGATGGTGGCGGATCAGCTATACGAAAAACTGGAAGACGAAGGACTACAGAGAATCGACGCAGAAGGAGAGGAATTCGATCCAAGGATGCACAAAGCAGTAGATACGGAAACTCATGAAGAGCACAACAGGATAATAGAGCAGCGCCGGAAAGGATACATGTACGATGATGAGATTCTCCGTGAAGCAGAGGTAGTGGTTGGGAAGAACGATTCGGAAGAATAAGAAATAAAAAACACTGCACATATTTGTCACCTATGAGTGACATAAACCAGTACAGTCTTGACAATCTGCCTTCGGAAGTCACAGTCCTTCCGATGAGCCACCCAGAAGATGTACTTGAGAAAGCAGAAGACGACTACAGAGAAGTAGACAACCATGTCTACGCTTCTGAGGACAGCGTTGTCCTAGGAGACATCTACGGAGCAGGTCAGACCATCGACAAGATGGCAGACGCGATCGAAGGCGGAGCAGAAACATTCAATATAGTCGGGCTCTGCGCAGCCAGAAAAGGAACATACGAACCAGGAGACATCGTAGAACCGGAACAGGTACACGGAGTAGATACCTTCTCAACCTCCACAGAACCAGAGTATGTGAGAGAGCCTGAAGAGTTCCCAGCACAGGAAGTAGTCGATGGCAGAACAACGCACGCTTCAGTACCAGCAGTACATTATGATGCCTCAGAATATGTACATGAAAACGAGATAGACACTATAGAGATGGAGACAGCAGCCGCTCTTCTCGCAGCTGAAGGAGGCGACCGAGTCGACCTCACAGAAGAGGAAACAGAAGATACCTCAGTAACTGCAGCTTTCGCCGTATTCGACACATTTGAAGACGAATTAAGCCAGGATGCGGTATGGGACGACTCCGAGATCACATTTGAGGAAGCATACGAGAAATCAACCGCGGCAGCAGCCGAAGCAGTCGATAAGCTTCCCTGAAAAAGTTCTTCTCTAAACCCTGATTTTTCTAGTCGTTCTCTTTAAAAATTTTTATTCATGTAATCAAAAAACATAGCTGTAGGTGTAACCACAAAAATGAGCAAGATAATCGGCATCGACCTAGGTACAACAAGAAGCGCAATGGCCAAAATCGAAGACGGAGAACCAGAAATAATCGAAAATAGCGAAGGAGAACGCGTAACACCTTCAATAGTAGCATTCGACGACGGCGAAAGACTGGTCGGAAAACCAGCAAAGAACCAGATGGTAACCAACCAGGAAAACACCGTCAAATCCATCAAAAGACACATGGGAGAAGACTACAATGTAGAACTAGACGGAGAAGACTACACACCGCAAGAAATCTCCTCCATGATCCTCCAGAAACTGAAAAACGATGCCGAAGAAAAAACAGGAGACGAAGTAGAGAAAGCAGTAATCACAGTACCAGCACACTTCGACGACACACAGAGACAGGCAACCAAAGACGCAGGAGAGATCGCAGGACTCGAAGTCGAAAGAATACTTAACGAACCGACCGCAGCAGCACTAGCATACGGACTGGACGACGAAAGCGACCAGACAGTACTCGTATACGACTTCGGAGGAGGAACCTTCGACGTCACCGTCCTAGAAATGGGAGACGGAATCTACGAAGTACAATCCACAGAAGGAGACAACGACCTCGGAGGAGACGACTTTGACGAAGAAATCGTCGACTGGGTACTCGAAAAATTCGAAGACGAAAACGGAATCGACCTATCAAGCGAAGACGAAGCGATGCAGCGAATCCGTGAGAAAGCAGAAGAAGTCAAGAAACAATTGAGCAGCAAGAAACAGGCCAAGATCAACATTCCATTCATCCACCAGGAAGACGGAGAAACATACAACATCGACTACGAAATAACACGAAGCAAGTTCGAAGACCTGGTAGAAGACCTGATCCAGAGAACTACTGAGCCTACTGAAACAGCGATCGACGATGCTGGAGTCAGCAAAGGGGATATCGACGAAGTCATCCTCGTCGGAGGAACCACACGCGTACCAGCAGTAAGAGAACATGTACAGGCAATCACCGGTCAGAAACCAAACCAGGAAGTCAACCCTGCAGAAGCAGTTGCACAGGGAGCAGCAATCCAGGCAGGAAGCATCGAAGGAGAAATGGACGACATCCTACTACTCGATGTAGCACCACTCAGCCTAGGAGTAGAGGTCAAAGGCGGCCTAACAGAAACACTTATCGAAAAGAACACAACAATCCCAGCAGAAGAAAGCAAGACCTTCACAACAGCTCAGGACAACCAGTCCATGGTAACCGTACATGTAGTACAGGGAGAAAGAGAGATGGCACAGGACAACAAGTCCCTGGGGCAGTTCAACCTGCAAGGACTTCCACCAGCACCTGCAGGACAGCCACAGATCGAAGTAACATTCGAGATCGACTCTGACGGAATCCTACAGGTAAGCGCTGAGGAACAGCAGAGTGGGGAGGAAGCAAGTATCAGCATCGATGACTCAGCACGGCTAGATGATGAAGAAATCGAAGAGATGAAGGAAGAAGCAGAGAAACACGAGGAAGAGGACCAGCTGAGAAGAGAGTTCATCGAGACCAAGAATAAGGCAGACCAGATTATCAGCCAGGCAGAACAGCAGATGGACAACTTCGAAGACGAAGTCGACGAAGAGATCCTCGACTCAATCGAGGACGCTATCGAAGATGTAGAAGACGCGAAGGAAGAAGCTGAAGAGATCGATGACCTGGAAGAAGCCAGCGAAGTACTTGACTCCGCAATCGAAGACCTGGAGAAAGAATTACAGGAGATCGGACAGGAAATGTACGGCGGAGAAGGACAACAAGGCGCTCCCGGCGGAATGGGAGGCATGGGAGGAGTCGATCCTTCCAACATGGATCCAGAAGATATCAAGGACGCAGCCCAGAACATGGGTGGCGCAGCAGGACAGTCCGGTGACGATGATGTAGTTGACGCAGAGTACGAAGAAGTCAACACGGATGAAGATGAGGACAAGGAAGAATAATGCGTTCTTCCCTTCCTCTTTCAAAATCTTCTAACAAACAAATAGCGATCACCGCCCGTGACTATTAATGTCAAGTAGGATGTACTACCTAGTCATCAGTTCTAACCCCGAAGATATCCAATCTAAGTTTAGAGATAGATTTGACGCTCCTGAGATGGGGAAAATTATCGAATCTAGCCAGGTTTTATTCCGGCTTAACGAGACTAATAAATTTTCAGGTTACGTTGGCGAAGGAACCGTGGAAAAAGATAGTATCTGGCATGAAGCGGCCGAAGATATTGACAGAGTTGTTGAAATAGCATGGAACGATACAAGCAGTATCACTTACGGCACCCTATACAAAATAAGGGATGGAGAATCTATTAAGGTAGATCACGAGTATGGCGATCTTCACCCTTTCTTCGGAGATGAGGCGGAAGACCTAGATATAGATGCGGATCTAGATAAACCTGATTTCCAAGCCCACTCTCATGTTCCAGCATATTTTTTCAGAGTGCATGGACTGAAGATATTCGACAAATACCCTGAAGAACGGTCAAAAATTGAGTTTAAAGATACTTACAGCCCTGATTCTGATTCAGATGTTGAAAGGACTTGTCCTTCCTGCGAAAGTCATAAAATCAGTCTTGAAGAATGGAAGGCTGAGTGTGAAGACTGTGGATATAGAAATACAGAAGTTTGGTTCAGCCAGTATTCAGTTAAGACCACGAGGCTACGCGATTCTGATTTAACAAGAAAGAATAGCTCTTCGGCTAATAACCACAAGCAAAATTCAAACATTCTGGATAAACTTCTCAAGGTGTTAAATAGAAATGACTAAAGAATACTACGAAATTCTCGGAGTAAGCGAAGACGCAAGTCAGGACGAAATCAAGAAAGCATACAGAAAGAAGGCGAAGAAATACCATCCGGACTCCAACTCAGAGACAAGCGATGAGGAGAAGTTCAAGAAGATAAACAAAGCATACGATGTTCTCTCAGATGAGGAAAAACGGAAGAAGTACGATCAGTTCGGTAAACAGGGCGTAGAAGGTTCTTCAAGCCGAGGTCAGAGAAGAGCAGCCTCCAACTTCCAAGACATATTCGAACAGATCTTCGGCGGAGGCGGCGGTTTCGGAGGCCAGAGCCGAGGCGGAAACCAGCAGGAAGCACATCTGAAGATACAGACAACAATCAGCCTACAGGAAGCATACGAAAGCACAGAAAAAACATTCAAAGTAGAGAGAAGAGTAGAATGCAGCGAATGCAATGGTTCAGGAGCAGAAGACGGAGAGACAAGCACCTGTACAGAATGTGACGGACAGGGAAGAAAGCGCGAGGTACGCAGAACACCGCTTGGAAGAGCAGAAACAGTAGTTGAATGCGAACAGTGTAACGGAACCGGACAGATACCTGAGACAGAATGCAGCGAATGTAGTGGAGAAGGATTCATTGAAGAGGAAGAGCAGATCACTGCCGATATCCCTCCAGGAGTTAAAGACGGTCAAAGACTCCGGTTATCCGGTAAAGGTAACGAGACACGGCAGGGAACCGGCGACCTGTTCATCTATGTAACCGTAGAACCTCATGACGAAGTTGAGCGAAAAGAGAACGACCTCTTCACCACGCTTCAGATAGGTATCGGTGACGCAGTTCTCGGCGCGAAGTCTGAAGTACCTCATCCTTCAGAAGACTTGCAGGTAACGATTCCCGAAGGCACTCAGCCCGGTCAGGTACTGCGGATGCAGGGCAAAGGTATGCCTTCACAGAGGCGGCGCCGTGGAGAAGGCGACATGTATGTAGAGATCGATGTCGAAGTCCCTGAAGATGTCTCTGAGGAAGATGAAGAAGTGTTTGAGAAGTTCAGAAAGAAACAGCCGGACAGTTCGAAGAACTTCTTCGAGAGCGTGAAGGACCTGATAGATTAAAACCACCAAAATCTACTTTACCTTTCTCTACACAGGTTTTTCCATGAAGATAGACAAGATCCAGGACGACGGCGAGAGATTCATCATCCACGGAACCAATATCCATGACGAACTTCAGTCTATCTTCGACAACATCGCACTCGGAGTAACAGTCTCCAAACACGGAGACCAGTCACATGTACTGTACACCGAGAACAACAGAGATATCGTGCTGAGAATTCTGAACGAGAAAACCTGAACTAAGAATACTGATCCTCGAACTCATCAATCATGTCTTCTACAAGGTCTCTCCAGTTCTCTACGCGTTCTCTCATGCGTTGAGAAACTTTTTGTGGCGGTACGGCGTTGTACACATTTACATAGCTGCCTCCGTCAAGTCCGCGGGTATCTTTCTCGACGAAATCGTTCTCCAGAAGTGTTTTTAGCGATCTGAAAACCGTTGATCTTTCTTTACCCACTTTTTCAGCGACTTCATCAACCGTCATCTCATCTTCTTCCAGCATGGAGAGATATATCTCTTTCTCCAGGTCGCCGAAGCCTGCTATGCATTCCAGGATGTCTTCACACTCTTTCTCTCTTTGTTCCAGGTAGTTGATTACTGATCGCTTCATATCGTGTAATTGGTGTTGATAGGTTAAAATGCTGGTCCGTTAGCGGGAAGCATTTATATTCAGGAAAAGAAAACAGTGTATTGTAAAGATGACACAAGACTCTGATGTTGAGAGAGCCGAAGTCATATACGAAGGATACAAAGAGATCATCGGAGAAGCAGCCGCAGGAATCGCCAAAGAAAAGGATTATGTAGATTTTGAAGACGGCGAGATAAAGGACTTCAACGGCGACGAAGAGGACATGAATGATTTTGTAGAATCCTTCAAGGACACTATCGGCGAAGTTGCGATAAGAATCGGCAAGAAAAAGCTGGAAGAAGAAAATGTAGAAGACATTCCAGAGACACTGGAGGACTAGAATACTATGATGCAATACATACCAATAGCACTGAACCTGATCGGCATAATAATCCTGCTTTTCGGATTCAGAGAAGCCTACAAACTCAGAAACAAACTAGGAACAGGAACACTGAAAGAAGCCTGGGACAAGCTCTCAGTCTTCATAGCAGTATTCATAGCCGGATACGCAGCATTCTCTGCGACACTCTTAATGGGTGGAGACAACACTATCAACTCCAACCTTATCACATCGCTCGTATTCCTGCTTGGATCAGGCTTCGTCCTGCTAGCAGCACACTACAACCGACAGGCATTCGAACACTAAAAATGGTTGTATAAACCCCCTCACCACATCTTTTTTCTTTAAAATTTTTCTTCGTAATTAACCCATACACAAACAAACAGAATGTTGTTACCTTGCAATAACACTTAAAATTGTTGGGTTATAATACCATTGTATTAGGTGAACTAACTATGGTACAAAGCAAAGAAGATCTTGACGAATCTATTGGCGAAGCCGTAAGAAAAAACAGAAGAGGCGCATATAGACCTCATACCGGACCTTCCGGAGACTCATTCGAAGACTACAGAGGACAAGGTCAGAGCGGAAGCAAACCCGCACACAGCGAACCCGCACACGAACTGGGTACCTCCCAGAGCATGCAGGAGACCTACAAATCAGGACTCCTGAGCAGAGCACTCAGCAAACTAACCGGTTCAACTCACACCGACCCTTCCGAAGGACTGGATCAATACGCAGACCTTGGGGAAATGACAGACGAAGAAGTAGAAAATGTCCCACACCCAAGCGACCTTGATGCAGAGGAAGGAGAAAGACCTTACGAAGCAGCACAGAACTGGATCGACAGCAGACTAGAACAGGGACAGACACAGGATGTAAAAGTATTCCTGGAGAAGGAAAGAGAATCTCAAGGAAGAAAGACCGTCCTAGGATATGTGAACGAAGACCAGCTTGCAACAGTTAACACACAGGATCCTGAAGGAGGACTTCACAGGACAGAGGAGATCTCCGACGAAGAAGCGGCTCAGGCACTGGAACCATACGACCCAGAGCAATAACCTGGTTCCACACCTCTTTCCACCTTTCTTCTACTCACAAAACAAAGAATACAGTGGAACTAAAAACACCGAAGTAGTTAATTTAGAACGAACATACCATTCTTTTTAAATAGTTTCGTAGTCACCGACCAATTAAATTTAAGTCAAAGAGTGTTAAATATCATCGAACACCCCTTGGTTAGACACAAGAAGTAAAAGATAGAGAAACCTGTTTAGACATATGGAGAACCCTCTAAGCAACGATATCAGAGTTGGAACAGTAACTAAAGCTGAGAAGTTTGATGAAGCCAGAAAGCCTGAAATGTTCAAGCTCTGGATCGATATAGGAGACAGAAAAGTACAGAGCGCGGTCCAACTAGGCTACAACCACACAATAGAGGAAGTGGAAAACAGCCAGGTTATGTGTGTATTGGACCTAGGCGAAGTCAAGATTGCAGGATTCAAGTCCGAAGCACTCACAGTTGGTGTACCTGACGAGGACGGCAACCCTGTACTGATATCGCCGAATGAAGAAGTACCTGAAGGTGGAGAACTATACTGAGTGTTCAAACAAAATTAACACTCATTAATCAGATTTAATCGAGTAAAGCGGCAAGCCAGAAAATCGCCCAGCATAAAGAAGGTATATCGCAAGTAGGCGAGTTTGTGTTTCCTGGTATATCCCTGGCGCTTTACCTTGGGTAAGTGCGACGGATACGACATATAATAAAGAAGGTATATTTTCTCAGTCTCCTGACAAGTAAACGATTCACTCGATTCTTGTATACCTCCTTTGTTATGGCCAAATTTCTGATATCTTCACCATTCATGAGTGTTCATCGTTTTTTAACACTCATTTATCTCTGACCAGACAGGTAAAGATGCGGCGAAGATTCAGGATCATAATGAATCTCTGTTTCAAACCCGTGTTCTTCCAGACGAGATGCTATTCTATTTGCATACTCAAGTTGATTGTCTAGAGAATCTTCTGCTAGGTCGGGCATCTGATATCGGTTAACTCCTTTCATAGTGTAGAGAAGTGCAGAATCTTCATCATCCAGTAATCTGTCAGAGGTGCTAGCTAGACGCTGAAATGCGTTATCAAGAACTTCATCTCTTTGTTCATGATCGGAGTAATCGAAGGTGTGCAGGTTTGTTTCTTCACCAATCTGGGTCTGGAGAGCTGCTGTAGTATCGTCTCCAAGAGCCCATCCGTACTCGAAGTCAAAGCCGTTTCCTGTGTAATTATGTGTTTTGACAGGTGCTACGGTTACTTCAGGTTGTCTTGAGAAGCCTGAACGGGGAGTCATTCCTACGATATTATCGACATCTCCTTCATCAACCAGGCTCCTGCTGATTCTTTCTTCATTCGGCCAGACAAATGCTTTTTCGGGCTCTATATCCATCTCAGAGAGCCATTTTCCAACCCTCACACTGTCCTCTACACTCGGACTGTTCACTTCAATTGAACTCTCAGGTCGGGAAGAATTACTCATTTCACTTTACAGTATAAACACAAGTATTTAAAAACATTTGAATGTTCGTTTTTTGTCAACAACATAGTGTTCGTTCAGAGCGAACACTCAGCAAGGTGATGTGAGTTTTGAGCCCGGTTTTTTCAGTTTTGAGTCATGAATCGCGGTTATGAAGGCGGCGTTTGTCTCGGAGCACGAAGAGTTACTGAAGCGGTTGGTGGATGAGTTCGACCTGGTGATCAGTGACCGTGATGATCTTAGGCATGTATGTGAGGATAAGTTCCTGAATCTAGAGCATGATGAGGGAGAGATCTTTGAGGTGCTTGAATCGAAGGGTGTTTCCACCGCCGTTAGCCTGGGGTATCGAAGGCTTTTCTCCGAACATCTCTTAGAGCATTCTGATTGTGAGTTCTACAACATGCATCCATCGATACTTCCGGCCTTCAAAGGACTTGATGTATACCAGCGAGTTCTTGACCGAGGTGTCGATGTGAGTGGTGCAACTCTTCACCGCATCAACGAAGAGATGGATGAAGGAGAGATAATTGACCAGATAACATACCGTGTGAGAGAAGATATGACTGTGGAAGAACTGAAGAGGTATGCTTCGAAGTATGAGGCCCGTATTGTGAGAACAAACCTAGAAGAGTTGTGACTGAACCATAACAAATTTAACTTTGTTCTGTTGTTTTACAATTAATAGATGTCTATTCGAAAGCCCAGCCTCACCAGCGTGGAAAGCGCACTCATTGAAGAACCCAGCGAATGGGGGCATTTGAGGAAGGATGTTGTCTTCAGAGAACGAGATAAGGGGATTAACGCTGTTCATAATGGAATAAGCAGCGAGAGAGGTCAATCATTCAGTTTCGACGAAGCGATGAGTGAAGAAAGCCCATTTCCCGATGAACCGGATATCGGCTATGAAGTAGAATTAAACCAAAATATGGATTTTGATAAAAGCGACTCACTCGACTGGTCCGAATTAGATGTAGAAAAAGAGAACGGAAATCTATACCAACTTAACCTGAACGAATCGCTGATATATGGCAGCAAAGATATCGATGGAGAGTACATAAACGGGAAAGGTCTAGCCGAAACCGAGTTAGATACCGGACTGAATCTACACGCCATAGTATACGAAGAAGAAAACGGCAAGAAACACCTCATGCACTGGGATCCCGGAGTATATGATGAAAACGGTGTTAAACACAAATACAAGGAAAATAACGGTTCTCCAAACCTAATGAATGTAGCTGACGAAGGAGAAGACAAATTTGAAAACTACGATGTCATGGAGCTGGAGGAAGGGCTCGAGCATATCTACGACGAACTGACCAGAGGCAGCGAAGAAATCGAACAGAGCGCACATAGACAGATGATTGAAAACTCCGGAAAGAAAGATGAGGGTCTTGGATACAGCGATGAAGTTCTGGAAGAAGCTTGGATGGCTGAAAGATGGCGTGGAATGGCGGACGCAATCAAGACATTCAACAGTACGATCCAAGAAGGCTACGGACAGCAAGAAAGAATCAGCTTTTAGACAAAGCAGCACAAGAAAATAGCATAGGTGGAAAATAATGGATAAAGAAGAATTCAAGGAAATAATGGAGGAAGGAAGAAGAAGATTCAGCATCGAAGAAAACACCATAATACAAGAAGAAGGAAAAAAACAGCTTGGAGAAGAACTCAGTTCAGAAGAACTTATTAAACAAAAAATAAGACTGCAAAGAGAACTTGATCTACCAGAAAGATACGATAAAGCCAGAAGAATAAAACGGAAATTTAAGGAATCCAGAAAAATGGTTCAAGGAGACGAATATAATGTGAATACCAATTCAGATTTAGCAAACCAGTTAATTACTAATCTTAAAGACATAGATGAACGATCAGCTAGCAAAAAAGAGTTAGAAAATCTCAAGACCGCAGTCGAAAGATTCATAGTTGAAGAGAAAGATATAGAGTCTCCTGAACTTGAATAAATATCCTATTCAACTGTTTTTCCATTCTGATCTATCTCTCCATTTCTGATCCTTGAGCAGGAAATCGGTTCAGAGTCCTCAGACTCTAGCTTTGCAACTATATTTACCTCTAACTGTTCTTTACCTTCATCCACGCGTTTCTCGTTGATCTTCTCTGCGTTCTCCCTGTTCTCAGGGTTAACAAGCAGGGTTTCGCCTTCTTCTACTGCGTTTCCGTAGATATCATTTATCTCTATGATCTGGAAATCCTCCTTACCGAGGGCTTGCAGGAAATTTCTTATGTTGTCGGCTCTTTCCTCAAAACTGTCGTGCTCTTCAGTCCCTATCTTTTCTGTAAGCATCTGATCGGAAGTAACACCTACATCAAGATGCTGCGATTTCTGTACAGCAGTACTGAGAATGTATCTATGACCAGAATGGAATATATCCCAGCTACCGCCTACAATCAAGTGCTTAGACTTATCTAGATCAACTAAATCCTCCACAAACTCTCTATTTTCCTCATTCGCTTCCATCAGGACAGCTCCCTCACCCGGCTGACCGTATACGACTAATGCATCTTCCGGAGCAAACATCAGTGATGGGATGGCCAGAAGGTCCTCCTCCCCCTCAACTTCAATCATGGCAGAGCACCGTAGTGCGGATGCTTTCCTCACTGTTTTCCAAGCTTCCTCCGATATTTGGCCTGCCGGATTCTCAGTTTCAAAGGTTCTCTCTGCCTCTATATCCTCAAAGTGCTCTTCACCTACTTCTTCACGCTGTATGCTGCCGTCTACAATAGAGAGCTCTGCCTCTATATCGGACTCCGCTATATCCTGTGAGACTCTATCTCCGACCGCGATAAGCCGGGAGAAATCTCTTTCCCGAAGCTCCTCAATCAGTTCCTCTTCCTCGTATACCGGTCCTCGAGGCTCTTTCAGCTTTTCTCTATCTTTTTCAGACGGCGTGTAGAAAGTCATTTTTTCTATGAAGATCTTGCGAGGATCTCAACTTCATAACCTTCAGGATCTTTGACGAACCCGTAGTCTCCAGGGCATTCTGCGGGAGGACGGTAGTCTTCTCCTCCTGCTTCTACAGCCTGATCATATGCTTCCTGCAGAGTCATGTCTTCCGGCGTGTGGATCGCGAGGTGTCCGAATCCTTCTCCTTTCTCGTATCTGTCGTCTTCTCCATGGTTGTATGTTAGTTCGATTTCTGCAGTCTGACCGGGATGGCCTAGGAAGTACAGTGTGAATGTGTCCATCTCTTTCTTCCGTTTCATCTCCATATTGAAAGCTTCTGTGTAGAATTCGATCATTTCGTCTGGAGATCCGGTTCTAAGCATAGTGTGTGCTAGTTTCATACTAATGAATTGGTGCGTGGAGATTTTTAGTGTTAAGCAGAGTTCAGTTCTGTGGCAGTATGTTTACTGCTTCTGTGTGTTTACTGCCTTCCAGCTCGTTGAAGAACTCTATTACCAAGTCGGCTTTTCCATTCGTATGGAATACTTCCAGACAGTTCTCGCCGTCTAACTTGCTGTGGAGCTGGGTGGTTATGACGCTGTCGTAGTCGTGTGCTATGCCGCCAATCCTCTGCTCTTTCTTGTGAGGATGTCTTACAACTATAACTGCATTGAGTTCTCCGCTAAGACTCTGGTTATTTATTGTTTCTTGGTGCAGGTTCTCTATCGCTTTCCGGAACAGTTCGCTCCGGCCGTTGAAGCTTGATTCTTCCTGTATTTCATCGATTTTCTCAAGTGTTTCTTCATCCAGTGAGAGACTTATTATTTCCATAACACCTGATTAATAGCACTGCTTAAAAAGTTATTAACAAAATGTACTGGTTATGAACATAACTGAAATCCTCGCAGCACTCACAGCTACAGCAGTTTTCTCCGCAATCAGCGCCTTCTTCCTATTCATATCGGAGAGAGACTTCGAGAAAATCACACCTTTCCTGATCTCGCTAGCCGCCGGTACAATATTCGGCGGAGTATTCATCCACCTCGTGTTCAGGATGGCAAACAAGTACAGCTATACGCGGAACACCGGTCTGCTCGTTATAGCCGGGATCCTCGGATCGTTCTTCCTGGAGAAACTCGTACACTGGCACTGTCACCATACCGGGAGGCATGAGGAACCGCTTCCCTATGTTCTCGCCGCAGGAGACAGCGTCCACAATGTCCTTGACGGCATCCTGATAGCAACCAGCTTCCTCGCATCGACTTCAGCAGGGATGGCAGCAACAGTCGCAATCATCGCACACAAGATACCGAAAGAACTAGGGGACTTCGGAGTCATGGTTGACGGAGGATTCTCACAGATCAAAGCTTTAGCAGTCAACATCGGCGTCAGCGTCTTCATGTTCGTAGGAGCCGGAATGGTACTGCTGCTTTCACAGACCTCAATCGCTCCTGTACCTGTACTTCTGCCGCTTGTAATCGGAAACTTCGTTTTCATAGCAGGCAGCGATCTGCTTCCCGAGTTTAAAACAGAAGATCAGTGGATTAAACACCTAGCTCTGTTCTCGGTCGGAGTACTGATCATGTACCTGATCCCGTACCTGAAAGCTGCGGTCTAGAACTCGTTCAGTACTTTGCTGAGTTTCTTGGCGATTTCCTCGCCTTTATCCGTTAACTCGATATTCTTTTTCCTGCCTTTCTCCTCTGTATCCACCAAGCTGTTTTCTTCAAATCTCTGGATAACTCTTACAGCATGGGAGTATGTGCAGTCAACGGATTTAGAAAGTTCAGAAGCATAATTATCAGTACGCGGATTGTTTATCTCGATCAGAAGCCGGACCGGCTTTTCACGGACAAAAAGTTCTCTAAGCGGTTTTGACACCTTTAATTCTCCTCCTTCCCCCTAACAACAAAGTACAGGTTTTGATACACTTAACTTCTAGGGTTGAAACCTTGTGATGGGTCCCTTTTTATGCGTTAATGGAACTTTTACTGACTGTGAACCAACCATGGAATTCTCCAACACCAAAATGAAGGACATGATCAAAGATGAAGGAAACAAGAGAGTAGCAGAAGACGCAGCAGACCTGCTAGGCGAGGTACTGGAAACCTTCGCAGGAGATGTAGCAGAAGAAGCAATCGCAGTCGCACAGGAAGACGGCCGAAAGACCGTCCGAAAAGAAGATGTGCGAGAAGCACTTCAATAACTCTCTTTTTTCTCCTTTATTCCCAGTTAACTCACAGCCCCTGAAAACCGTTTATTCAAACCGGAATCACCACAGATTTAAGGTTTCCAGCTTATTCTATAACCATGAAGACAGAGAAAATAATCAGCCGTATAACCGAAGAAACCGACCTTGAAGAAGACGAGATTGAGGAAAAAATTGAGGACAAAATGGAAGAGTTCTCAGGCCTCGTATCGGAAGAAGGAGCTGCCCACCTGGTAGCCAAAGAACACGGCGTACATATCTCAGAAAATGCAGGAGAAGACCTGAAAATAGATAATATCGTACCCGACATGCGGAAAGTCAACTTCACAGCCAAAGTAGTACGGATCAGCGACCTCAACACCTTCGAAAGAGATGATGACGAAGAAGACGGCAAGGTCCAGAACATGGTTCTCGGAGACGAAACCGGAACAATCCGGATGACACTCTGGGACGAACAAACACAGATAACAGAAAAAATCGCTGAAGAAGATGGGATCAACATCAGCGGCGCATACACAATCGAAGATGACGACGGAAACGCAGAAATCCGGCTCGGAGACGACGCACAGGTAGCAATGGCAGACGAAGACGAAGTACCTGAACTAGACGAAGAAACACGGAAAGCCAACACCACCACAGAAACCACAATCAGAAATGTACGGTCAGAGAACAGCTCCTACAGCGTCAAAGGAATGCTGATGGCAATGTACACAAACAACCCATTCTACCGCGTAGATCCAGAAACAGGAGACACAGTACGGGAAAACGATGACGGAGAATATGTAACAGACGAAGGAAAAGAAGTAGAAGAACCTGACCACAGACTTGCAATCTCAGGAGTAATAGACGACGGAACAGGCAACATCAGAACAGTATTCTTCGGAGACACAGCAAGAGAACTACTCAACATCAGCGAAGAAGAAGAGAAAGACGGAGACATGGACGCAGTCGAAGAAGGCGTAGAGAAAGCAATCGGAAAAGAAATAGTCGTAGAAGGAAGAACACGGCACAACGACTACTTCGACAGCCTAGAAATCCTGGCCAACGAAATAGGACAGCCAGATCTCGAGGACAACATCGAAGAACTACTGGAAGTACTCGAAGCGTAAAATAAAGAGGATATAATACAATGACAGAACAAGAAGACATAGATCTTGAAGAACTAGACGGCGTAGGAGGAAAAACAGCAGAAAGACTGGAAGATGAAGGACTAACCAACCTCATGGAAATCGCCAACATGAAAGCAGGCGAACTATCCGGAAGAGTCGACGGAATCGGCGAATCAGCCGCAGAAAGCATCGTCAACTCCGCCAAAGACCTGGCAGATGTCGGAGGATTCGAGACCGGAACCGAGAAAATGGAACAAAGAAAGGAGATGAAGAAGATCGGTACCGCAAGCAGCCAGTTCAACGACCTGCTCGACGGCGGAATAGAAACACAGGCAATCACAGAACTATACGGAGAATTCAGTGCAGGAAAAACACAGATCGCACACCACCTCGCAGTAAATGTACAAAAAGACCCTGAAGACGGCGGAATGGGTAAAGGCGCAATCTACATCGACACAGAAGACACATTCACACCTGAAAGAGTCGAGCAAATGGCGGAAACACAGGGAATGGATCCTGATGAAGTACTGGATAACATCTTCGTAGCTAGAGCTTTCAACTCCGACCACCAGATGCTTCTGGCAGAAGAGGCCAAACAGATCTGCAACGACAACGACATCGGCTTGATCATAGTTGACTCTCTGATGGCTCACTTCCGTTCAGAGTATGTAGGACGAGGAGAACTGGCCAACAGACAGCAGAAACTGAACAAGCACA
>JBEQBC010000015.1:0-15221 GCA_041640035.1 Candidatus Nanohaloarchaea archaeon
ATCAGAGTGAAGAGATTGAGTTGAAGTCGGCTCCAGGAGAAGAAATGATTCATCGAGAAGGCTTAGGTAAGATTGTGAAGATGAGCATGGTGCTACCTGCTGCACTGCCTCTGATAGCGGTAGGTGCCGGTTCCCGTGTCATGAATCTTCCATTCATCGGTGTCGTGGACTGGGGTTTGATTTATCCGCTTTTCCTGCTTCCAGTTGGAATGCTTTTCGTCTCTAATGTTGTTAATATGCTGGAAGGTATGAACGGTCTTGGAGCTTCTCTCAGCATGATAACCGCTTTCACACTCGGTATATACGCAGGTATGAACGGTCGTGTAGGTGCTGCGATTCTCGCCTTTGCTCTAGGAGGATCTTTACTTGGATTCCTGAAATTCAATTTTTATCCTGCATCCATGTTGCCCGGAGATTCTTTGACTTATCTCTGTGGTGCTGTTTTGTTTTCAGTGATTGTTATAGGTAATATTGAGAAGTTTGCAATACCTGTATTCAGTCTTTACTTTGCGGAGTTCTTTCTGAAGGCAAGAAGCGGTTTCGATGCACATTCCTGGGGTCACTTGAATGAAAACGGTACTTTGGAACCTCAACACGATAAGACTTATTCACTGACTCATCCATTTATGCGTAGAGGTTTCACCGAGCCAGGCATCACTGTAGCGCTTTCAGTAGTTCAGCTTGTAATATGCGTGGCTGCTTTACTCTTCTTCAGCCTCTGATCTTTCTTCATCGTACGGATCTTCTATCCTCTCGATGTCTTCCGGTCGGTATGGGAATGAGATTTCCAGTATTTCTGCTACTTCGCTATTGATGTTCTGTATCTGGTGTTTGTCTTCGGGCTTAACTGTTACTGCATTGCCTTTTTCCAGGTCCTGTAGTCCTTCTTCTGTTCTAAGGACTGCTGCTCCTTCCTCCAGGTAGATGATGTCCTGCTGCTTGCTGTGAGTTGCGTAAGAAGTCATCTCATCTGCGTTGATGACAAGTCTTTTGATTGCTAACATGCCTGAGCTGCCGTCTACTTCTACCTGGGTGACAAGTATCTGTTCTTCGTAGCCCCAGGGTTTCTCTATTCTTCCCATATAGAATGTATCGGGTTCAAATCTCTTATATATGGCTTCTAACTGTAGTACTCTACTGTCTTCTTCAAGCCTTCCTTGAAGCTGTTCTGAGGCTGCCAACCAAGGATTTCCTGTGCTTTGGAATTATCCGCTTTATGCTCGTGGACATACTTATCTCGCGGGTTCTCAATCTTCTCAGCATCTATGTCTTTACCTAGGTGTTCGTTGAGAAGCTCTACGACTGTGTTGAAGTTGACGGGGTTTCCGGTTCCGATGTTGAATACTTCGCCGTCCAGTTCTTCACGGCGTTCTGCGGCCTTGATGTTGGCTCTTGCTACATCTTTAACATAGACGAAGTCTCTCTCCTGGGTTCCGTCTCCCCATATGACAGGTTGTTCTCCGTTTTGCATCTTCCATAGGAACTGGGTAACCACATTAGCATACTCTCCCTTCGCCTTTTCATGAGGGCCGTATACCGAGAAGAATCTGAGACCTGTAGTCTGTATATCCTCCTGGTAACTGTAACATTTTGCGTACATTTCGCGGGACATCTTTGAAGCAGTGTACAGGTTTACAGGTTCCACATCCATGTCTTCTTGGTGAGGTGGTTCTACACTTCCGTACATGGAGCTGGTGGAGGCGTATACTACTTTTTCGACTCCTTCTTCCTTCGCTGCTTCTACTGTCTTCACAAATCCCTCGATGTTTACTCTTGCGCCTTCAGTAGGATCATCTTTATGCATAGGAGAGGAACTTCGGGCCGCCATATGGAAAACTGTGTCACAGCCGTCCAGCGCTTCTTCCAAATCTTCTTCATTCAGCACTGATCCTTCGACCAGTTTTATCTTGTCTTTTATTTCTTCAAGGTTGGAAGCATCGCCCAGATACATTGAGTCCAGTACTACGACTTCTACTCCTTTTTCTACCAGCATTTCTGCGATATTTGATCCGATGAATCCTGCGCCTCCTGTGACCAGTGCTTTTTCCATATTTCTTCACTTCTGTAATGAGTTTTTTAGTTCTGTTTTTGTTGGAAGTGCTTCCATCGCACCTGTCTCAGTGGTTGAAAGTGAGGCAGCATGAACCGAACTTTTGACCGCCTGTTCCAGGCCCTGATCTCTATGCGCTAGGTATGCTCCGGCAAGTGCATCTCCGGCTCCGGTCGTATCGACTACATCGACTTCCGGCGGTTCTTCCGTAATCTTCTGATCTTCTTTCAGTACTTCGACTCCGTCGCTTCCCTTGCTTGCGACTACTTCATCTACGGTTTCAAGTATCTCTTCTTTGCCTCCAAGCTGTTCAAGTTCGTCTTCAGCTGCGAATAGGATATCTGTATGCTGTATCATCTGCTTCAACCGGTTATGATATCTTTCGTCGTCGAGATCTTCCCTGAGGTTGGGGTCGAAGCTAACTGTCGCGTCTGTTCTTTGAGCTGTTCTGATTATGTTGGCCGCGGTTTCTGGATCGGATAATGGCAGCGATCCGATGTGTATGACATCGTGATGATGCTCTATCTGTTCTTCTCTTATTGTTTCGTCTGCTCCCCGGTGGAAGCTGAACTCCGGCTCCGCATCCTCATTCAAGGCGACAAAGGCTAGTGTTGTATCTTTATCTCTGTCTCTGTGGATATTTGAGACATTTACTTCCTCGTCTTTGAGTCTTTCTACAAGGTATTCTCCGAAATGGTCGTTTCCTACGGTTGCGGTCATGTGACTGTCTGCTCCGAGTCTGGATGCTGCTACGGCTACATTTGCTGGTGCTCCACCTGCTCTTTTCTGGAAGTCGTGGTTTTCCATTAGGCCGTCCTGTTTCTGGCCGATCATGTCGACAAGTACTTCGCCTATACAGTTTATCTTAACGATTGTCTTACACCCTCCAAGTATTCTTGTACATCATCTATCTCCAATTCTTTCTGCTCATCAGCCATCTCTCCAGCTACGACTCTTCCTTCCGGTTCTTCAAGCCCTCTGTCTGCGAGTTCCTGTACTGAGGCCGGGTTGCCTGGCATGGTGAGCCTGTTAAGAACCCATCCTGTTGTGTGGTGGTCCTCATTTGGATCTGCTACATAAACTGTAGCTTCATCCACATTTTCCTGCGCTGCTTGTATGGTTGGTCCGACTGCTACCCCGAAGCCACCTGTACCGTCCGCAAACCGAATAGCTTCGATGTCTCCGTTGCTGTCTCCCGTGTATACGAGTTCTTGTGGTTCTCTACCTAGTTCTTCGTCGTAGAAGTGCTGTAGGTTGTCTCTTTTTTCTCCCTGTCCATTGTAGAAAGGTCTATGATCGAAATCACCTGCGATTATACCGTCAAAATGTCCGTTGGTCTGCGCCTGGGCTACAGGGAAGTACCCTGCTGTTGAAAGGATATTTGGTGCGTCCTGTTCCGCCCTGTATTGCAGGAAGCCTTCGAAACCAGTCCTGTTCTCCAGTTCGAACTCTTCTGTTTTCTGTTCCGCATGTTCCGCGAACTCCGGGTTGTTGTATAGAAATGTTACAAGAGGGTTGCTGTGACCTCGTGATTTCTCTTCGTCTACCGCCGATATCAAGCGGTTAAACTCTTTTTCTCCGAAATGTCCGTCTGTCGGAAGATCTTGGTAATCTGCGTTTTCTGGTACATATTGGAATTCGCCGTCGTAGTCTGCGGCGTTCTGCATTAGGACAAATCCAGAGTCGTAGGGTATTACGGTGTTGTCCCAGTCTGTCGCGTAGTCTCGTATCTCTGTATCCGACATCGTATTACCTCGTAATATGTTATGATGTATTACCTTGCCTGGTATTTAAAACCTGCCAGATGCAATCAAAATAATATGAACCAGAACTTCCTGAGAGAAGTACTTACAGGAGAATCCAGAGCATACGGCTTCACAATCGCGTTCTGGGGCTCAGGACAGGCACTAGCATACCATACCACATCGATACTGCCAACAAATGTTTTCATGTACGGAGTAGGCGCAGTAACCGGTTTCAGCATCATGGCCTACTTCGCTTTCCGTGAAGCTCTGAGACCTGCCAAATATGAGGAAGAGCCTGAGTACATGGTTATGAGCATGATGCATTATCTAGCCGCTTTACTGCCGATATTACTAGCTTACATCTACGGAAGTTTCATAGAAGGAAATGCACTGTTCTTCGCTACAGGCGCATCTGTATCACTGGTATACAATATAGCGATGATCGCCGAAGAGCTTTTCTCAGAGGAAGCTCATTACCTTGAGACGAAGCTTATGGAAGGTTTATGAGATATCCTTCCACTTACCACCGTATACATATCCATTCATCCTGTTTTCTTTAGCCAGGTGGCGGAAGACTTCTTCTAGATCTTTTTCACCAGTTTCATTTATCTTGGAGAATATCTCTGGTTCTAGTATGTATGTCCCTGCGTTGATGAGTCTTGTGTCCGGTTTGCTTGGTTTTTCCTCAAAACCGAGTACTTTTCTACCTTTCAGAGTTACGACTCCGTAGTTTGATGCGTCCTGAACTGTTGTCAGTGCTACTGTTGCCGGTCCTTCCTCTTCTCTGTGTGTTTCCAGCATTTCTTTGAAGTCTACATCTGATATCACATGTCCGTTGAGGGCTACGAAGGTGTTTCCTATCTTCTCTTCTGCTTTGCTGAGTGCTGAAGCTGTTCCCTCCGGTGATTTTTCTTCTATGTATTCGAGTGTGACGCCTTCGTGTTTGGAGCCGAAGTTCGGTTCTATCTCATCTCTGTTGTCCCCTACGAGAAGAATCGCTCTTTTGATCCCTTCCTGCGCCAGATGTTCGATTATATGGCTGAGCACAGGTTTTCCTTCGTGGAGAGTGAGGGTTTCGTTCTCCGAGTCTCCGCACAGTATTACTGCTGTATCCAGTCCTTTGGCCTGGAAGTAATCCCCTGTTATCTTCTCCATCATCTGGGACCGGTTGATATCGTAGTTGCTGGCCTCCTTATCTATCTTGTTTACAAGTTCCTGATCCAGTGTGAGAGATACCCTCTTCTTCGGCATATATTTCGATATGCGTACTTGATACTTTAATTAGTGAAAGAAAAATTAGAGAAAAAAGAGCGGAGATTGTGTTTGCCTCACATGTAGCCGAGGCTTCTCAGCTTGTCCATGATCTCTTTGTCGTCTTTGTTCTGTGCTCTGCCTGCTCGTTCTTTGGTGTTCTCTACATCTTGTAGCCATGCTGGTTCTTCTGCTGACTTGTCTGTGGAGACTTCTGATCCAAGGGATCTGAATCCTGCCCAGTACTTTGGACTGATAGGTACATCGTCTTTGGTTAGTCCTTCTGGGAGGTCGTCAGGTGTTTCTGGGTATTCTTCGATTTCTACTCCTGTGATGTCTGGTACCATGTGGAACCATGATACATCCCATACATCTCGTTCGTCTAGCTGCAGGATTGGGTGTACTCTGATGTGGTCTGGGTCTTCTCGTGGGCTGTAGAATTCTTCGTCGCCACGGCTCTCGTGTTCGTCCCAGCGTACTCCGTTGATCACTGCTTCGATATTGTGGTTTTCCAGGAGTTCGTTCATCGGTACTGTCTTGAGTAGGTGGTTTCCTGCTTCTGTATCCATTAGCCATGGTACTTCTTCGTAGTCTCCTACTTCTTCGGCTGCTTTCTGGTTTCTGTCGTTGAGTTCTGCGACAGGTACTTTGTCGCCTGGCTGGTCGGCTTTCTCGATCAGGTCTTCGTTCTTGGCAGTCATTACTTCGAATCCCCAGTTGTCGGCTAGTCTTTCGACATAGTCTTCTAGTTCGTCGAAGTGCTGTCCGTGGTCTACGAACATGAACCGTGGTTTGTCGAATCCGTGTTCTTCACAGACTCTTTTGACGATCCATGCGGTCAGTGTGGAGTCTTTTCCTCCTGTGAATCCGATGACTACATTTTCTGAGTCGTGTTCTTCGAGTGCTCGTTTGACGACATCTTCTCCTGCTTTGATTTTGGCGTTGAGAGGTGCGTTTTCAATTTCGTCTCGTGTTACAGGTGCTTCTGGCATTAGTTGGTTTGTTCACCTAGTATTAGTTTTCCGGATAATCGTGTCCGTAATGGTTTAGGATAGCTTTTGCGACATCTCCAGGCTGATCTATCTCAAAATCAACATTATTCGTGATCAAAACCGCGTCCTCATGATGATCTCCCTCTAGTTTACCGTGAGGCGTTTCTTCTGGCAGCGTCTGGACTCTTCCTTCTCCGAACTCTGCGAAGCCGTGGTCCGAAAGCACGATCAAAGGTTCATCGCTGTCGAAATCATAATATTCGAGTAGTTCGCCAAGTACTTCATCCATCTTCTTGTACCAGTCCAGGATGAGGTCTTTGTCGTTCCAGTAGAAATGTGAGACGCGGTCGAGCTGCATGAAGACAACTGCGAAGAACTCTGGATCATCCTCCAGGACTTCCTTGCTTTTTTCGATCAGTTTCTGTCGGTCTGCTTCCAGTTCGTCAAGGTCGCTGCTGACTCCGAAACCTTCAGGCTCGTAACTTGTTTTATAGTTTATCGGCGGAATCACGGCCGGTATCTGAAGAATCTTTGAGTCAACATCCGGCATCTTTTCCCAGACGAACTCTCCGTCAATATCGCTCTGTTTCTGGAGTTCGTCTTCGACCACGAAGTCTTTATGACCGTGCTCATCCTGCCGCAGGCCTGTGAATATTGAGGTCCAGAGAGGCGCGGATTTAGGTGTTTCCTCGACCGTGACTGTTTTGTGGTTGCATTCTTTCATCAGTCGGTCGAAGTTCGGTAGTTCGTCTCTATGTGGTTTTATCATGTCCCATGTGGCCGCGTCTATTCCGATAACTTTCATTTTGGTTCTTGCCTCCGTTTATCTTTCCATGTATCCGAGTTTTTCGAGTTTCTTGCCGATCTCCTTGATCTCCTGCTCACTCATCTTTTCTCCTGATTCCATATCCTGTAGGACCAAGTGTTTGATGTATTCTTTCGGTGTTGAGAAGTTCTGGTCGTCGATATGTTCCTCTACATCGCCAAGAAATTCCTTTTTGAAGGAGATCGTGGTGTAGTCGGACATTAAGAAGAAAGTGTAGATAGGATGTTTATATAACCTAATTATATTTAATTAGTCTAGGTATCCTAGTCCTTTCAGTCTCTCTTTGACTTTCTCTTCGTCTTCTTCACTGAATTCTTTGTCTTCTTCATCAGCCATCTTCTTCTTTGCTTTCTCTGCTACCTGGTTGAGGACATAGTTAATGTACTCTTCCGTGGTATCGAATCCTTTGTCTTCTGCTCTTTTTGCTAGAAGGCCGTAGGTTTCTTCCGGTATCTCTACAGTGTTGTCAGTCATCGAAGTATCACAGTAGATATTGGTGTGTTGGTTCTTTAAACCAGTTTTTTCATATATCTAGGTCTGCTACTTCTGAGGTCTGCAACGGTTCAAAGTCCTCTGAGAATATCTCTTGTATTATTTCTCCGTCACAGTCGATTTTTTGGCCTAGATAGTGTGCTATTGTTGGTGCTACATCTGTTATGTGCTGTTTTCCAGGATTTTCTGTCTTGAAGCTAGGTCCTGTACCTGCTATGATCCCTGTTCTTCCGTGGATGAATGCCTGTGTGCGGAAATATTCTTTGCCTGCTGGCTGCATCCCTGAACCTGCGTCCTCTACGGTTTTTGCGACTAGATCGGGGAATCCTTCTTTCTTTTCGTAGAGCTCTTCTGTTTCTATGACTTCATCGATGATTTCTTCGTTCTCCAGTTTTCTCTTTATCTCTTGTTTCTTGGATTTATCGTTTAAGTTGACATCTGCATAGGAGTTTGCGCTTCCTCTGTAACAGTAAGCATCCGAAGATTCAAAATCTATTTTATCCAGGCTTTTTGAGGTTGGTGAGAAGTCTTTACCAGTCTTTGATGCAACTATATCGTTTATTGTCTTGAGGTAAGGCTTTAGTTTTGTGCCCGCCAGGTATGATTTTATTGAGAATATCAGACCTGATGAGGAGTTGTTTTCTTCTCCTTCCTCCATTTTTAGGTATCCTCTGTTCTTTAGCCATGTGTTGATGTAGAAGAAACGATCAACCTTTTTGAATCCGTGATCGGATACAACTAGTACATCATCATATTCTTCCATCCTGTCGCCTAGTACTTTGTCTATCTTCCTGTATGATTCAAGCAGTTGATCAAGTGTCTGTGCTTTGTGTGAAGCCGTGTCCGTTATTTGGTATACCTCTATCCTTACATCGGGGTTTGAACCTATTTCTGAGAAAATTTCCTTCCTTTGATCAAAATTCTCATGGTAAAGATTGAATTTTTCTTTCGCTGTAGTTGCTTCCGCTTCTTCCCTGAAATCCAGTTCCTGAAGCTTTTCATCAACTTCTTCCGGGTATCCTGATGGATCGCTCACCATCGGGAAGCCTTCAACCATAACTCCGTTAATCGGCCAGATAGGAGAGTTCCCCGGAACATTAATCAAGTCATATTTTGCATCTGTCTTGTCCCATACCATCTCTCCCTTCCATTTGCTGGAGGAGGATGGTGAAAGTCCATCATCAGTATCTAGCTCGGTCATGTGATAGAATCCTAAGGTGCCGGGTTGCTGGCCTGAAAACATGGATACCCATGCTGGAAGAGTGGTAGGAGGTATAGTTGAATCCATATCGGCCAGAAAGCCTTCTGAAAGCAGTTTCTCCATGTTTGGCATCAAGCCTCTGTCGATCGCTTCGTTAATGTATTCTTTTGATGCACCATCCATGCCAAATATGAGTAAGCTCACTATCTTTTTTCCTCCTGTAGAAAATTCATTCGATGTTATGACTTAAATGAATATGAGTTATATCTACAGATCAAGATCAGCGATATCTTCCCCTTCGCTATAGTTTGTTTCCTCAAGTATATCCTCTCTGACTTGGCCGCTGTTAGCCGATACCTGCCCATCGATAGCCTGAATAGTTGAGGCTACATCTAGAAGGTGAGCATCTTGCTGTTCATTACTGAATGCCGGTCCTTCACCCATCCAGAGACCTTCCTTGTTGTGTACAACAGCTGAAGTGTTGTGGAACTTGTTTGTGTAAAGTTCTCCGCCTATTACAGTATTATCTTCAGCTTCTACAATCAAATCAGGCATCTTATCAGTGAAACCGAGTTCATCAGCTTTATAGACTTCTTTAATGTACTCTTCTGTTTCGAGCTGCTGCTTGACTTCTTCTGCTTTCTCTGAACGGTTTTCGACTATGCCTTCAGGAAATCTTTCTTTATCGTGTATCCAGATGGCTCCGAAGTTTGAGACTGCGGACAGGTTGGAGAAGGCTTCGGTTTGAGAAAATTCTATACCGTCCATTATGCCGCTCTTGCCTGGCTGGAGATCTTTCCCAGTGTTTGACTCTATCAAGTTCTTGGTTTTTTTCATGAAAGGTTTAAGACCTAGTTTCAGGCCAATCTGTACAGCTCTATCCATCAAGGTTTTGGAAACTGCTTCCTCACTTTCTTTGTACTTTGTATATCCTTTTTCTCTCAGCCAGGCGTTCATGTAGAGCTTTCTACCGGTATTACCCGAGCCATGATCTGAAGTAACCATCAGGTTCCAGTTATTTTTGTTACAGAGTTCCCTGAATTTTCCAAGCGCTTCATCCGCTTTCAGGTATGCTTTTTTCATCTCTGACTCTTCATCGACATCGTGCATGTATGTGTCGATTATTCTGAATACTGAGAACGCTCTTTCGAACTCTCTGTTTTCCAGCAGCCATTTGAATATCTTCACATTCTGTTCAAAGTTGTAGCCGGCTACTTCCTGTTTACCGCCCTCATTGAGAGCTTTGAAATCGAAATCTAGTTCTTCTTTGATTTCCTGTTCGAGCTCCTCTGACTGGAACTCTATCTCCTCTGCTTTCATGAAGCCAGATATCATATCGCTGTTTATTTCATAGCCTGGCGTGGTCCCTGGAACTCTGAAGCTTATCGTTTTCTTATCGCTGTCGATTATTGATTTGCCTTTGAAGAAGCTTGAGTTAACTGGTGTGATTTCATAATTTTCGAAGTCTAGGTTACCGAAGTCCCATGCCTCGAACTCTCCTGGTTTCTTGCCTGACAGCATGCACATCCATGCCGGTACTGTGATAGGTGGCTTGATACTTTCCAGTTCTCCATGGAAGCCGTTATCCATTATTGCCTGAAAGTTAGGGAGATCTTTCTTCCATTTTTCGACTAGTTCTGGGTCGGCTCCGTCTAGGCCTATCATTACTGTCGGCATATGAGAGGAAGGTGTTTTAATCGCTTTTATACCTTCGATTAACTGAAATGGATATATGGCCTCGGAAGAAAAGGAAAACGCCATAAAGTCGATCTTCAAGGGCGGCACCATTGTTTTCCTTGGAGTGATAGCCTCGAAGTTCATGGGTCTGGGCTACCGCGTACTTGTAGGTAGATACCTTGGTCCCGCGGATTACGGAGTGATATCTGTCATGATGGCTGTTTTCTCGGTTTCGACTACTTTGGTGTACATCGGGCTTCCTAACGGCATACAGAGGTATATATCGTACTATCTGGAACAAGATGATAGGGAGTCTGCGCGAGGAACTGTTAGAACCGGTTTCAAGCTTTTGACAGCTACTTCAGTTATTGGCGGCATAATATTATTTGCTATAGCTCCATGGCTTTCTAACACGGTTTTTAATGAGCCTAAGGCGATTTGGCCGATCCGTATGATGGCGGTTATTCTTCCTTTCCGTGCTTACACGCTGATATTCACCCGTATAACGAATGCTTTTGAGAAGATGCAGTATCAGGTTATTACGGGCCGTATTTATGCGAATTTTTCCAAGATGCTGGTTGCAGCGATACTCGTAGGTCTTGGAACCGGTTATATGGGTGCGGCAGCAGGTTACGCGTTTGGATTTGGTTCAGCTGCTTTTGTAGGAGGTTACTTTGCATACAAGGTCTTTCCAGATGCATTTTCGCTTTCAAAGCCGGTAACACATAATTATAGCGAGCTTTTCCATCATTCTTTTCCTCTTATGGCGGCCGGGCTTTTCGGAATAATAACAGGTCACATCGATACCTTCATGCTTCAGATTTTCCGTGACTCTACTCAGGTCGGGATCTATCAGGCAGCCTATCCTTTCGCCATGTTGATGACTACTGGTCTTTCTATGTTTAGCAGCATATTTCTCTCTAATGCCTCTAAATTAGCATCTCAAGGTAACGAAGGTGATCTTGTTTCCACATACAGAACCGTTATCAAATGGGTGTCGATCGTTACTGTACCGGTCTTCCTGATTATATTTGCCTTCCCTAAAACAGCGCTTATAGTGTATGGAGCAGAATACTACAGCGCTACAAATGTATTGAGAGTTCTATTAGTCGGATTTATGTTAAGTGCGTTGATAGGTCCTGCCAGCAATATCTATCAGGCCTATGATCGGACAAAACTTAATCTTGTAGCCTCCATAATAATTGCTACGGTTAATGCTGGCATAAACTATGTTTTAATACCTCAGAACACCTGGTACGGTGGTCCTATGGGTGCTGCTATCGCGTCAACTATCGCTTTTGCGGCAGTATTCATTTTCCATTTCGGAACTCTTTACCGAATTCTTGGCGGACAGCCTTTCCGTTTCTCGCTTTTGAAGATCTGGGTTTCAGGATTGGTAAGTATAGGGGTAGTTTACGGCATTTCCAACCTTCTGTTCAATATTACTCCTGTATGGTTCTTCGCAGTGAATCTAGGCATATTTGGTGCAATCTATGGAGTGCTTTTACTTGTAAGCAGAACTATAGAGGAGGAAGACTTAGTGGTGCTGCGTGCATTGAGAGATAAAACAGGTCTGGAACTTGGATTTGTTGAGAAAATCGTGAGAAAGTTCAGTTAGTCTTTTTCCTTTTCTATCACTATGAACTTGGTCATAGGAAGTATTTTCGGAAAGTTGGCTGTATCCAGGACATTATACTGTTGGAAGTGGCTTATATCTACGATATTGAGGTGCAGATTCTCTTTCTTCAGTTCTTTCTGACGCCATCTAAGTAGAATGGACATAACGCCCTGTGGTTTCACATCAAATATGATTCTGCCACCTGGTTTACACACTCTGTGCATCTCTTCTACTGCTTTTTCCCAGTTATCGATGTGCATGAGTAGCCGGGTTGAGATCACATTGTCGAAGGAGTTGTCTTCGAAAGGTAGTTCTTTGGCATCGCCTTGAATGTACTCGTTGTCGGGATGTTTTTCTCTTGCTTTTTCCAGCATTGGTTCTGAGAAATCTATACCGGTGTAGTTCTGTATGAAGCCGAATCGTGATGTTCCGCATCCTACATCGAGTACTGAGCCTGGCCGGATCCATCTGGTGACGCATCCTCTTTCGAATATATCGAAGTATTTTTTCCGCCAGTTGCTGTCTTGGAACCTGTTTTCATCGTATTCTTCTGCTATTTCTTCTTTCTGATAATGTTCAGGATCCATCGATAACTCCTCTGTATTCTTCTATGTATTTTTCTGTTATATAATCCCAGCTGTAGTTTGATTCTATTGTCTCTCTTGCCTTTTCAGACATCGTGTCAAACTCTTGCTGTTCAAGTTGGCAGATTCTTTCAGCGAGTTCTTTCTCTTCTCCGTACCTGAAAAGCAAGCCATTTTTCCCATCTTCAATCAGTTCGCGAAAGTCAGGTATCTCTGTGCAGCAGACTATTCTTCCGCAGGACATCGCTTCGAGCGTTATGATCGGAGGAGAAGTGACTCCTGAACTATCTTTGATCGGGTTTAAGAGGATATCTGCACTGTTGTAGAACTCCGGCAGGTCTTCTATAAACCCTCTTACCTCTGTTATATCTTCCAAACCTTCTTCCATTATCTTTTCACGGGCTCTCTCCTTTTGATTATTTCTCTCGCGGACAGCTACTAATAAATTGACAGGTTTTTTCTCTCTAAGATTTTTCACAGTTTTAATCGCTGATAGGAATCCTCTTTTTTCATTTGGAGCTCCCATGTACAGCACATCCAAATCTTCATTCTTTCCTGGTTTTTCTCTTATATTGTAGTTTTCTGTGTCTATGCCGTACGGTATTACATCTTCCGCCGGAGATCTTTCTCTTATTTCATTGGAGGTGGCTACCACTTTCTGTCTAGATAACAGACGCCACAGTTTTTCTTCCTTACTTGAAGATCTGTATGCCGGAATAGTCCATAGAGAGTTAGAGGTTAGTTTAGATGCGTAAAGCGCCATCTTTGCTGACGAAGTATGGACATGTACCAGATCGACACCCTCTTCACGCATCAATTGACGGTTCTGGAAAAAGTTAGTCGCCTTGATCGGCCTCCTTACAATCCGGACACCTTCGTAGATTTCCTCGCGCGGTAGATTATCCTCCTTGCTATTACTATCTCTTGTAAAGACAAATGCCTCATCCAACTTTTCATCGAGCTTCTTGGCGAGATTAACCGCTGATTTACCTGTGCCTTCATCAAGAGGTGTTCTCAGCTCTCCAACCAGAACCGCCACCTTCAAATCTTCTGCATTCATTTTTAATCCCTCCTATACATCTAGATCTCCTGTAAAATCGTAGGAAACCTCTTTTTCATTTCTCTGAATTCCGTTCAATACCTCGCCTTCCATATAATCAGGGATATCTATACCCATCAAGTGAAGAAGAGTAGGGGCTATATCGATAATTTCAGCATCTACACGCTCACCTTCAACTATACCATCGCCTATAGCACCGAAAATACCGGTGTAGCTATGATAGGCATTGTCAGGTTCGTCAAAGTAACCCTCATCGACTTCTCCCAGTATAAACTCTTTATTCAGTTTGCCTGTCAATTTTGGACCTCTTCCTCTGTAATCATCTTCATCTTTGAACTCAAAGCTGTCAAAAACCTTTTCTCCATCAGGGCCAGAAAGTTGCTCGAGCTCTTCCTTCAGCTCATGAAGTTTTTCCTCGTCATCAGTGTAGTCAAAGATTAAAGCTGCGCCCATACCTGTGGAGAGGAATTCTGTTTTCGCCAGGTCGATTTTACCATCTTTAATTTGATGCGCCATGCCGCTTCTTCCATCAGGCACTGCTTCCTGAACATTTTCCGGCACGAAACGCTTTACAACATCTCTAAGACCTAGTTTATTTACTAAATCAGACATATTACTCTTTGTGAAACCCAGATTTTCGAGAAAACTTCTATTATCATTTGTGCTCTGATATCCGTTATCTCTTAGCCATTTATTGATATCAAATGTGTATTCGGACATCACCATCCCGTGATCTGACATCAGTAATACCTGATAGCCTTCATCGGTTAGTTCTCCGACTAAATGGCTTAGATAAGAGTCTACATCCTTGAATAAATCCTCTACCTCTTGCTGCTGTGGATCCCAGTAGAAGTGAGTCAGTATATCAGTTATCCTTAGTACTGAAACGAAGAGATCCCAGTCCTCTCTATTTTTGAGATCTTTTAGAGCTTTTTTTCTTTTATCGTAGACCCTGTATATCTCATCGAGAAAATCCTCATCTTTAAGCGAGTATAATCCTTGAGCCTCTATTTCGTAGTCATGTTCCTCAAGTAACTCTTCCTTCAGATCTTCAGGATATGTGAAATCGCTATTCTCTGAGGGTGTTGTCATTCCTGAAACCATAACCCCGTTCACTTCGTGCGGAGGATATGTGACAGGCACATTAGCCACGCATGTACTCTTCCCGTTCTTTGATGCGACTTCCCAGAAACGCTCATCTTTGATATAGCTTCCATTAATGTAATGTACCGAATTATCATCGATAAGTTCAAAACCATAGATACCATGGCTCTCCGGCTTCTTACCTGTCATGAACGACGGCCATGCAGAAGCAGTCACCGGCGGAGTAGTCGTCTCAAGCTCTCCCCAGACGCCTTCTTCCTTCAGTTTCTGGAAGAACGGCAGCTTTCCTTCCGCTATCAATGGATCAAGTATCCTCCAGGTTGCTCCATCCAGACCGATTACTGCGACCTTGCTCATCTAGTACACCTATATATCAAGGTCGTCTACAGCTTTATCCATTTTGGCTTCAGAACCGTCAGCGAAAATCTCATTTCTTACCTGTCCATCTACATCTGATGGAATCTGAACATCGTAATAGTTGAGAATTGTCGGCATAAGATCGTAGATGCTGATGTCCTTCTCGCCTTCAGTAAATTCAGGTCCGTATGCAGCATAGATCCCTTCCTGTCGATGATTGGCTATCCAAGAACTTGCACCGCACTCTTCGTCGATTACTTTATC
>JBEQBC010000016.1:0-14821 GCA_041640035.1 Candidatus Nanohaloarchaea archaeon
GTGATGCCTCTTCTCCCGCCATGTGTATATCACTATTTGGTTAGGAAAGTTTATAACAATTTTTATGGTTGTGAATAAAAACTTCTCGAGTACTTGTTAGACAGTGATAAAAGAGTTGGAAAGAACAAAATCAGTGTGGAGACCAAAACCGTAGAACGCCTCTCAACAGGCTGTGAGCCCATAGACTCACTTCTCAACGGCGGCATCGAGAAAGGAATAATCAACAACATATACGGAGAATCAGGTACAGGTAAAACCAACTTCTGCATCCAGCTAGCCAAACAGGTAGCAGAAAACGGCGAAACACCTGTATACATCGACACAGAAGGAGGCTTCTCACCAGAACGATTCCTCCAGATGTCCACAGAAGAAGCACTAGAACGACTACTTTACCGAGAAGCCACAAGCTTCGAAGAACAGATAGAAGTCGTGAAAGAACTCGAACATCTTGAGATCGAAGACCTCGGTCTCATAATCGTAGACTCGGCAGTATCGCTCTACCGATTGAATGTGAACGGAGACAACGCGTCAGAAGTCAACCAGAAACTCTCCCAACAGTTATCAACACTATCCAAACTAGCCAGAGAACACAACATACCTGTAGTCGTCACAAACCAGGTTTACACCAGTTTCGACGAGGACAACATGGAGCTGGTAGGAAGGGATGTACCCCGTTACTGGTCCAAATCACTGCTCAAGCTCTCGCAGAAAGAAAACGGTACAAGAATACTAGAGGTAGCCAAGCACCGCTCACTGCCGGAAGGAATCTCCACACAGTTCAAGATCGTAGACGAGGGCCTAGTCCCGCCGGATGAACAGGGACTTTTCTAAACGCATAAAACAAAGTAAATACCTAATTCAACAAAGAGGAAGAAATCCCAGATGAAAGTAGCTTTACTCGGACCTGAAGGAACATACACACATCAAGCAGCAGAAAAATACTTCGAAAACCTCGAACCAGTATTCTGCTCAACGATAAAAGAAGTATTCGAATCAGAAACAGAAGTAAAATTCGTACCGGTAGAGAACTCACTCGGAGGAGGGGTATCCGACACAGTAGACCTCCTCAAGGAAAATAATGTACAGGTAACAGGCGAAACACAGCTACAGATACAGCACGCACTCATATCAGACTCAGATTTCGACGATATTAAAAAAGTAGTTTCTCACCCGCAGGCGCTTTCACAGTGCAAAAAAATGATCGAAGAAAACAACTGGGAAACAGAAGAAGCATCATCAACAGCAAACGCAGTGGAAAACCTAGAAGAAGGTGAAGCTGCACTGGCATCGGAGATAGCTGCCAAGATCAACAACAAAAATGTACTCAGGACATCGGTACAGGACACCGACTCAAATGTCACCCGTTTCTTCATCCTCAACGGCGAAACAAAGGCTGAGGAGAAGTCTTCACTCATACTTGAACCTGGAGAGGACCGGCCCGGACTACTTCACGCGATGCTATCATGCTTCGCCGGCCATGAAATCAACCTTACACACATCCAGTCAAGACCTACGAAGGAAAAACTGGGAGAATACTACTTCTATGTAGAGGCTGAAGCAGCGAACGGCAGACTGGATAAAGCGGTTCAATGCCTACAGACCTATGGAGAGGTCCAGGTACTCGGAAGCTACAGCCAAGATTAGACAAGCCAAAAGTTGAAGACACTAGAACACGCTAACACAATCATAAGGAGGTTCACCCGAACTTTGAGACAAAGAATTCAGAACATCGACCTATCAATCAGAAAAATATCAGAAAAAGCTGCCGACCAAGAAGAAATAGTAAGATTCGATATAGGCCAGCCAAGCTTCGACACACCTCAGCACATCAAAGATGCTGCCAAGCAAGGATTGGAGAATAAACAGGGCTACAGCCCGATGCTCGGCCTAGAAGAACTACGCGAAGCAGTAGCAAGTGAAGAAAACACCAAGAACGGCTACGGAGAAAACGGAAAAAAGATACTGAAAGACCATGTAATGATAACCACAGGCGGCATGGGAGCCCTATACGCAATATTTGCCGCAAGACTCGGTGAAGAAGACAAAGCAGTTTTCAACGATCCCTGCTGGGGACCATACAAAATGATAAGCGAAGTATCCGGCAACCAGTGGACACAGGTACAGTACTGGGACGAAGACAGAAACCTGAGGCAAGAAGCGAAGGAAGAAATCGCTGAAGCCGACATGGTAGTAGTTAACACTCCTGGAAACCCGACAGGATATGTACTGAGCGAGGAACAAGCAAGAGAAATCGGAGAGTTCGCAGATGAAAACGATACATTCCTCGTCTCCGATGAAGTCTACCACCGACTCACATACGGCAGAGAACATTACTCTCCCGCAGCATACACCGATAATTCGGCCATAATAGGCTCAGTATCAAAGAATCATGCGATGACGGGTTGGAGAATAGGATGGATAATAGACAGGGAAGAGAATATCGAGGAGTACGCCAAAGTTTCAAGAGCTAGTACAGCGTGTCCTCCAAGAGTCTCTCAGTACGCCGCGATCGAAGCACTGCAGAACGACTCACATGTAGAGGAGATGCGTGAAACATATGAAGAAAGAAGAGATCTACTTGTAGAGAGAATGGAAGATCTCGGCTGGGACTTCGTAGCTCCAGAAGGTGCCATCTACGCGTTCCCAGAGGTCGGAGAAGATTCATGGAGTTTTTGCATGGATATGATAGATGAAGGCGTAGCGATGGTGCCGGGCGAACCAATGGGGCCAGACAGCGATCAGAATATCCGTATATGTTTCGGATCCACGACAACGGAGGAGATTGACCAGGCTTTCGATATACTTGAAGAGGAGCTGGTAGAATGATAGATCAAAAAGTAGCTATAGTCGGTGGAACCGGCCAGTTCGGACAGCACCTCGGCAAAAGAATGGAGGAAGACAACCAGATACATATCTCCGGCAAGAATGTCTCTGAAGCAAGGAAAACAGCTGAAAAACACGGATGGGAGCACGGCGAAAGTACTGAGATAGTTGAAGACGCCGATATTGTAATAGTGGCTGTTCCGATTGCAGTAACTGAGGAAGTAATTCATGAGATAGGCCCCAGTGTACCGGAAGACGCACTGTTCACAGATATTACCAGTGTCAAACAGATGCCGGTAGAAGCCATGAAACAGTACTCTGATGAAGTGCTCGGAATGCATCCGATGTACGCGCCCAGTAACTCGGTAAAAGGACAGAAGATAGTGATGTGTCCCGAGAAAGGTAAGAAATGGACGGTAATGGAGGAGTTCTGGGAACAGCACGAAGCAGATCTACATTTCACAGAACCTGAGACACACGACAAAGCGATGAGTCTTGTACAGGGATTAATGCATTTCTCAGAGCTGGTAGTAGCTGATGTGATACGGAAATCAGAGCTTTCCGGAGACGACATGGAGGAATTCTCTTCTCCGGTATACCAGTTGATAACCGATTTAACTGCTCGTATGCTGAATCAGAAGCCAGGGCTGTACGGAAGTATACAGGCCGAGAACCCTGAGAACGAAGAGGTCCGTGAAAGATTCATCGACTCTGCTGAATCCATCAAGGAGATTGTAGGAGATGAAGACAATTTTGCGGATAAATTCTCTGAGCTGGGAGATGAGTTCGATCTTGAAGGCGCTCAGAACCGTACAGATCTTGTGATCGAGTTTCTTTCCGATGAGGTACGGTAAAAACCTTGAAGTAAATGGCTGAAGGATAACCTGTATATGGCTGATTTACTTGAGGAAGCAAGAGGCAATATCGACGATATAAACCAGGAGATAGCTGATAAAGTCGCTGAACGGATGGAAGAAGTTGAAAAAGTCGTTCAGTACAAGGAAGAAAACGATATGGAGGTCAAGGACGAGGATAGAGAGGAAAGCGTTATGGAGCAGTTCGGCGACCTCTTCGAGGAACGAGATCTTCCGCGTGAAAGAGGCCGACAACTAGGCCGTCTACTCATCGATACTGCTATAGACGCAGAAAGAGATATGATGGATAAGTAATAATTATTTTTTACCAGTCGTCCTTTGTTGAGCAGTCAGGATTGATACACATGCTGTACGGGTTCTTATTCTTCCTGATAACCTTGATACGCGGCGTACCACATGTATCACAGGTCTCATCCAGGGACTCTATCTTCCCGTTATTCGGTAATGGGAAGGTGTTCTCACAGTCAGGATAGTTAGTACATCCTACGAACCTGCTTCCGTTCGACTTGATCATCCTGAGTTTTCCGTCCTCACGACCTTCTTCCTCGCATTTCTGGCAAGGACCTAATGTTCTCTGCTTCTTCCGTGTCTGATCGATCGATTCGATAAGCTCTGCTCCGATCTCTCTCTCTCTTTCACGGAACTCGTTCAGTATCTCGGTTAACTCCTCACGAGCTTCTTCTACTACTTCATCGCTGGTTTCTTCTTCGTTCCGGATTGCCTCCATCTTTTCTTCGAACTTTCTGGTTAATTCATCTGAAAGTACTTCCGGACATGAGTCCTCAAGGGCCTCGACTACTGCCATTCCTAGGTCGGTGACTTCGATAGAGTCTCCATCGATGTATTTCCTGTTGTAAAGGCTGTCAATTACCTGTGCACGGGTTGCCTTGGTTCCAAGGTTCTTCTTCTCCAGCTCTGAAACTATGCTGGACTGTTTATATCTTCGTGGCGGCTGTGTCTCTTTCTCCTCCTGCGTGAACTCCTCCACTTTCAGTGTCTGGCCTTCATGCATCTCAGGTAATTCAGCCTCGCTCACACGGACATACGGATCGTAAAGATCAAACCAGTTTCTCTCCAAGGTTCTCTTCGACTTGGCCTTGAACTCGTGTCCAAGGACATCCAGTGTGAATGTAACTGTCTGTCTCTGAGCGGCATCCCCGAAAACCGCCATAAACCTCTTGACTATCAGATCGTAGATCTGTCCTTCCTGTTTGGAGAGTCCGGAGGGATGCTTACCGGTTGGATAGATAGCAGGGTGTGCGTCATCTTCTTTCTTACCCTGCCTTGCGGTTAAGCCGTCCTTTTTCAGTACTTTTTTGACTTGGTCATCGAAGTTATCGTTTTTCTTCAGCTGGTTCAGTATGTTCTTGTATCCGATCTTTTTCGGCAGCTTTTGGGACTCTGTACGCGGGTATGAGATAAGTGACTGTTCGTATAGGTTCTGTGCCAGTTGTTGTGTTCTCTTTGGGTTGATGTTGAACTGGCTTGAAGCTTCTTTCTGAAGTCCTGTCAAGTTGAAAGGTGTTGGCGGATTATGCTTGTAATTATTCTCTTTAACATTCGTTACAGTTGCTTCGTCCTCTCCTTTAACCGTGTAAAATATTTCGTCGGCTTTTTCCTCTTCCCATATACGGTCTTCCTCGTCCTCCCACTGTGCTTGGAACTCGGAATGGTTGAGGTAGATCTCCCAGTAAGGGTCGGGCTCGAATGCCTGGATCTTCCGCTCCTTTTCAGCCAGGATCTTCAGTGCCGGTCCCTGAACTCTTCCGGTGGAAAGTGTTTTGTACCGGTCATTCGCTTTGACTGCCTGCATCAAGGCTCTTGAAACATTTACACCGTAGTAGAAATCCAAGATGTGCCGTGTGATTCCTGCTGAAGTCATACCGCGGTCGAAGCTTTCCAGATCGTCGTATGCTTCTTTGAGGTCTGATGAGGTAAGTGTGGAGAACTTCATACGCTTGATGCGGTCTTCGTCAGGGTCGGCGAGCTGCCGGATTACATTTGCGCCGATGACTGAACCTTCTAGGTCGTAGTCGCATGCGTTGATGTATTCGTCTGCCTTGTTTATCTGGTCTTTTAGGTTGTTGTAGTATTTCTTTACATAGTCTGCGTCATCGCTTGTTTCGAAGATCGGTAGCCATTCGACATCGAATACGGGGTAGTCCCATCCTTCTTCTGTCTGTTCAAGGTTGAAGATGTGACCGACAGCAGGAGCTATGATAAGTTTGCCGCTGTCTGTGTTGATTACATAGTTCTTGACTCCTCGGTTCTTCTCTATGCTGTAATCTCCGAGAGCCTGGGCGAGTTTGCTGGCGACATTCGGTTTCTCGCCAACCATCACTGTAGTGGTCATAAACTTCTCATGACCTGAGAAACTTAAAATAAGACTGGGGGTTCCGAATTTTTACCTGAGTTTTTCTACTAGCTTAGTTACTTAATTGCTTTTGCTTGATTGTTGTTCTATCCTGCATCCAAAAGTGATAAAACGATGCCACCTGAAAGTAACAATATGTCTGATCCTGATCTTGTTGAAGGGGTAGTAGACGCTGACGCAAGAATCGTCTACGATGATGGAACAGAGTATAATATCCCGTTCATGGAGGTTATGGATTATGTGAACGATCCTCTGGACCGTGAACTGATCGAAGATTATGTAATTTCTGGACGCAAGACCTCAGGATCGATGGGTGACGATAAGACAGAGGTAGATAGACAGACTGACATCGCTGAGATGGCTACCGATTACTACCAACATATAGAAAATTTTGATATAGAAGTAGATCTCCACTACGATATAAACGGCGATGGGGAAGCAGAGAAGACCAGAACACTCGTCGGAGATCCACGAACCGATGTAGATATGAGAACAGGAGTTTTCCCAAGTATACTACCGTTACAGTTCCAGGATTCAGAGCAGTACCTGGTTCTGAGAGAGATGCAGACCTATGATCGAGATTTCTTAAAACATATAGCGAAAGAAGCAGAGTTCACAGGAAGAAACGGAAACCCATTCGACTGGAGTCTCACAGACAGTATAATGAATGGTGAATACGAACAGGACCAGGAACCTGATACTTTCGGTTATGTTCCTGAACCTATTGATTTCCTTGCGATAAATGGAGTGGGTGGTTATCATCAACAGGCCGAAGGAAACGAAAACTTGCCGTACATTTCAGTACCGGACTGGGCCGTACTGGATATAGATGAAAATAAAGGCTCACTAGTAGGAGTAAGACCCTTCTACGATAATGTTTGGGAGGCAGGAGTCTCAACAAGCGAAGCAGAAAAAATAGGTCGCTGGAGAGGAGCGAATAGAGCTCTCGGAAGGGTACTTCACGACATGGATGACGAATTCTTCCACGGATTCAACGGCGACAGTCATTTTGTGGGATTCTACGATAATGAATTTCCTCATGTAGTATCTACAGAAAATGTGTTTGACGGCGATGAATGGAAAAGGCATAAAGATAACTTCAGAGAACAGGCAGAAGGACCCGAAGAATGGATACAGAACCTGATAGAAGTTATGAGAGATGAAGAACTTGATACAGCAGAAGAAATAAATGAAGAAGATATAGAGCCCTACACCGAATTAATAGAAACCTCTCTCGATCCGGGCAGGGTTCCAGACGAAATGAGAGCCCACCAAATATTCTAAGACAGATCCAGGTACTCCTTTCCACCCATGTAGTCCTGGAGTGCTTCAGGAACTTTGACTCCTTTCTCTGTCTGATTGTTCTCGATGATTGCGGTCATGACTCTTGAAGTCGCACAGGCAGTCGCGTTCAGTGTGTGGGCAACTTGGTTTTCATCGCTTCCTCTGATACGGACATTTACTTTCCGGGCCTGGTAGTCGGTGCAGTTACTGCATGAGACGACCTCGCCGTACTCCTGCAATGGAGGTCTCCATACCTCTACATCGTATTTCTTGGCTGCGTTGTCGTTCATGTCGCCGGTACAGACATTTACAACTCTGTAAGGCAGGTTCAGTCTCTTCATAACTTCTTCTGCGTTTTCAAGTAGTTCTTCATGGTAGTCCCAGCTGTTCTCTGGCTTTGCGAATATGTACTGCTCTACTTTTTCGAACTGGTGTACTCTCCAGATACCTCTTGTCTGCTGACCGTGCTTGCCAGCTTCCTGTCTGAAGTTGGTTGAGAACCCGGCGTACTTCTTAGGGAACTCTTCCTCAAGCAGGATATCATCTTTATGGAGTGTAGCCAGTGTCTGCTCCGATGTCGCGATCAGGTACTTGTCCTCATCTTCAATCTTGTACAGCTGTTCTTCGAAGTCTTCAAGCTCTGCTGCTGAACTCATCGCCTCGTAGTTCAGCATGTAAGGTGTCTGCATCGGCGTGAATCCTTTCTCCTCGAGGATATCCATCGAGAACTGGATAAGTGCCTGGTTCAGCCGGAATAAGTCGCCTTTGAGGTAGTAGGCTCTTTCTCCTGAGATCTCTGCTGCTTTTTCTGCGTTGATCAGGTTGTTTTCCTCGATGATGTCTGCTGCCAGACGGTTGTCCTCAGGTTTACCGTCTTCTGGTTCCCAGTTCTTGATCTCTTTGTTGTCTTCTTCGTCTTCTCCTTGGGGAACGGTTTCATGCAGTATATTTCCGATCTGGAATCTGAGTTCGTCTCTTTCCTCTTTCAGTTCTTCTACTTCGTCTTCAAGCTCTGATATCTCTTCTTTGACTTCCTGCATCTCTGCGATCTTGTCTTCCGCGTCTTCGCCGTTCTGCTTGGCTTCGGCGATTTCGTCGCCTACGCGGTTGCTTTTCGCTCTCAGGTCTTCTAGTTTCTGAAGTTTTTCACGCCATTCTTGGTCCAGTTCGACTACTTTGTCGACTTTTTCAGGGTCTTTCTCTCGACGTTTTTCGCTCTCTTTGATTCTTTCAGGATTATCTCGGAACAGCTCTATATCTAGCATAAGACACCACTGCGGAACGAAAGTTTATTTAGAACAGGTTTTGGATAGAAAAGGCTCTCTTCAAGCCGTGTAGTTTGCAAAATGCGGTCGGTGAGAAACATCTCCACCTTTCATTGGTAACCAAGAATGCGTCGCTGAAACTTAAAAAATTGCTGCCGACTTTGCTCTCAATCCATTTTCTCCGGTTCAGGTATTTCGATTCCGTAATCTCTGGCTGCCGTATCTGTGACTTCGTCGTATCGGCTTTTGGCTGTATCTGCACGGCTGAGATCTACATTTCCGTCCAGAATTCCTTCCTCGAAATCCACGAGTTCGTCGTAGGCTCTGTTGGCTTTTCTGCCGTACTCCAGAACTTCTTCTTCGTTCATCCAGCCGTCATCGTGTTGATTTAGGACAGAATCTAGTTGATCTGCTTCCGCTTCTAGACTATCGGCTCTCTGATCTAGTTCTGTCTGCTTTGAACTTGAGTTTCTGGAAGCCGCACTCATATGTTGTTATAAGAGAATGATAAATAAAAATGTGTGGTGTTGAAAGAACTTGATCTACTGTAGGTAGTCTGGTTTCTCGTGGCCAATCTCTTCCAGAGGCTCAAGCAGCTCCGGGTTCTCCTTGAAATGTTCTCTTACCGGTTCGAATGTCTCGACTACCTCATCAGCTACTGCATTCTTCAGGTCGAGAGGATGTAGCTCTCCGTCCTCAAAGTCCTCTGCCATCTCATCGTACTCTTCGTAGTGTAGGTCTCCGCCGTATTCGTCCTTTCTCTCGATATGCAGTTCCTTGTCTGCTCCGAAGATGAAGAACTTGGCGATTTCAAGTACAGGGTTGCCTTCTACCTCGCCTTGCGGGCAGTAAGCTTCCTCGATCGTCTCCTCTATCCTGTCCGGATCTGCGTGTAGAGGGAACATTGTGTTCTTCTTCGAGGAGCTCATCTTGTCTCCGTCTCCTGCCAGAGAGCTTAGAAGCGGCCAGTGAAGACATGTAGGCTTCTCATATCCTAGCTTTGGCAGTTTTTCTCTTGCCAGCATGTGGATTTTTCTTTGGTCGATCCCGGCTACTGCGAGATCCAGGTCGAGGTGTACGATGTCCAGTGCTTGCATTAGTGGGTAGACTATCTGTGATGTGTAGATGCTGTCTTGTTCGGATGCTACTTCTCCCATTGCTCGTTCTCCCCTGTTGACTGTGGTTTCTTGTGTCATGGTTAGTAGGTCGTGGAAGTATTCTGTGCTTTCTTGGAAGTCTCGTCCTTTGACATATTCTGCGTCGAGTCCGCAGGCTTCGAATGTTGCCTGCCAGTAGTCTACCATTTTCTGTATCCATTCTTCGCTTCCTTTTTTGTTCAGGAATGTGTGAAGGTCTGCGAATAGTACTACGGGTTGGAAACCTGCTTTCTGCAGGTCTTTCATCTTTCTTATCTGTATCCAGTGTCCGAGGTGTACAGGTCCGGAGGTCTCGTTTCCGATGTATGCTCTTGGTTCATCTTTCTCTCTCAGTGTTTCCTCCAGCTCTTCCTCCTTTATGATTTCCTCAGTGTTACGCAGAACAAGTTCTTTCCGTTCTTCAATATCCATACGGAGAAATAAGGGGTTGAAAGGTTAAAATTCTTGGCCTTGTCGCTCAGAAGTTAGAATCAAAATCGTCGTCAAAGTTTGAATCAGAGTCGAAATCACTGCCGAAATCACTGTTCCCCTGATTCATGTTGCCGTTGTTCCCGAAGTTCTGATTATTCTGCTGATTCTGACCTTGGTTCTGGTTGCTGAACGCATGCTCATCGATCATAGATTTGTACTTTGGAGCGTTTCTAACACCGTTCAGTTTAAGTTCCGTTGTAGATTCTCCTGCGGAATCCATATCGATATCGCTTACTCCGAAAATCCGCTCCTCAAAGTCCTGATCCAGGCTTGAATGAGTGATGTTCTGGTAATGTAGGGTGTTCAGGGTTTTGTTGAATATTCCTGTCTCTTCCACTACCTGTTTATCGGTGAAGTGGTACATCACGAATCTTCTTCTTATCTCGTAGAAGGTCATCATGCCGATAGGTAGAATATACAGCGCTGTGATATAGGCCGGATTGAAACCGAGATTAAACAGGTTTGCCATCCTGACACCGAGCAGAGCTGTGATCGCGATAATCATGACGCCGGGATAAATTATGGTTCCCTTGATGTGCCGGGTGTCAAAGCGGGAAGGATGAATAGTCTCAATCTTCTCCTCGCCTGAACTCATGTAGTCATCGATTTTCGAAAACATATTCTAGGTGTAGAACTACTCCTTGAAAAAATAACGGTCTGCTATTTTTCAGCGAGGTCTGCTTCCTCTGCATCAACCAGTTCCTTCAGTTCTTCCGGATCGACTGTTATCCCGACTACTCTGGAACCTGCAGCAGGCTTAACCCGTGGCTTCTCAGTTATTGAACTATCCATGTAAACCGGTATATCCAGGTCGAAAGGTGATACTCCTCCTATGATGTACCCTGTAGCTTCCTCTACTTCGTCAGGATTCGCCATCCGAATACTTTCTCCAGTTATCTCCTCCAGTTTGTCCTCGGAAACTCTTTTATCGCCGGGGCAGAGTACAGCTACCGGTTCATCTGCGATGAAGACCAGAGTCTTCACGATGCTCTCCTCGTCTACACCTGTGTGCTTAGCTGATTCCTCAACGGTCTCCGACTTCGCATGTATCATGAAATCCGCATCTATACCGGATTCCTCAACCTTCTGAATCACTCTTCTGATGTTGCCTATATCCGCGTCCATGAAGTCGACGAACTCAGAAACCTCGTCCAGATCCTGGTCGAAAGCTTTCTTTTCAGTCATACTGTAATAGGGAAAAAGAGATTCTAATAATAGTTTTTGAATTCAGAAATTTAGAAGAGAAAAAATATTTGGTTGAGAGTGCCTGTCTATTCTATGTCGATGTCGTGGCTTGGAGTGTCTTCTTTGTCTGCTGTGATCTTCAGTACTCCGTTTTCGTAGTGTGCTGTTACTGATTCTGGGTCGATATCTGTTGGCCACTTTACTGTTCTCTGGTATGTTCTTCTCTGTCTTTCCTTCCGTACATATTTCTCGTTTTCTTCTTCTACGGAGGCTTCGTGTTCTGCGGTGATGCTGATTCCGTCTTCATCTGCTTTCAGGTTGATGTCCTCTTTTTCTACTCCTGGCATGTCTGCGGTTACTGTTACTGTTTCATCGTCTTCCTGGATATCTACAGGTATTCCCTTGTCTGCCAGGTTCATACCTCGTTCCTGTACTTCTTCTGCGAATCTTTGCATCTGGTTGAACAGGTCGTCGAGGCCGTCACGCCGGTCTAGTCTTCTCATAGTTTGTTGCACCTGTTTTTATTTATCTCTATAAAATCTTTTAACTATTTTCCTCTGTATCCATGTGCTGCTTCAGATAGTCCAGCTGGCCTTCAATCTGCTGAATCAGCTTCTCAGCTTTTTCCTGTTTCTCCAGAGTTTCGGGATCAGCGTCTTCCTTCTTCGCGTCCTCGAACTCCTGTTCAACATCTTCGATGTCATGTTCCAGCTGGTCAACAATCTCTTCTGCATCCTCTACATCGTTTTCTTCCATACAACAGAAGCATTTATCCCGGTTCGAAATAAAAGCTGTGTTATGAGCCGTGAGGAAGAACTCCGTCAGAAAATAAGCGAGATAATTGAAAAGGGTAACAAGCCTTCGGCCAGTGTTCTATCGCAGGAGCTTGGCTGGACGCAAAACGATGTCCACAGATGCCTCAATATTTTAGAGAAAAACGGTAAAGTCGTTACCTACCGTAAAACAGCTTTCGGTAGGGATATGCGGCTTGCAGGACTGAAAAGAGAATAAAAAAGCGGGTTTTATTGTCCCTGTTTCTCGACTGTAGGTGTCGGGATCGGCGGTAGCAGGTTCAAGGTGTTTGCTACTCCTACGGCTTCTGAAAGCAGTTTCCTGTACAGTTCGTTCATCAACTGTACTTCCATTTCCTGTGGCAGTGATTCGTCTTCTTCCCACTGGTCCATGATTTCTTCCAGGTCTCCTTTCCAGAGTACATTTCCTTCCATGTCGATACGGGCTGTTTCCTGCTGGTTGGAGTTGTAGACAACTCCGAAGTTGAAGTCGATCTTCGCTACTTTCTCGTCGAAAGCGTTTACTGTCGCTTCCTCTACATTCTCGATTTCAGGCTGGTAGTTTACCTGTACATTTCCCTGTGTACCTGCTTTCTTGTCTGCGTCGATAGAGTCTATGTTAACGCCTATTATCATGTATAGAATATAGTCTGTGAATTCTTTTAGAAATACTCCCTTGCGGACTAGGATACTTCTTTAATGTTTCACCTCAACAAGGTATACATAATGGAATTCAAGAAATCTGATATGAAAAGGTACGCAGTACTGATAGTAGGTCTGGTTATGGCAGGAGGCTTCACATTCGGAGGGATGCTCTCAATGGCCTCCATGGTACAGTCGCCATCTGGCTCAGGTGAAGAAAGTAATGTTCAGGACGCAGAACTACCTAGCTCTCAGTACAGTGCCGACGGATTCAACCTGACTGACAACCAGAAACTGTACCTCGCATCAACCAACAGCAAGGTATTTCTTACAGGATACTACAGCAATAGCTCCCAGAAAGAGATGCTTTCAGGTCTGAGAGACCTTCCTGACATGTTCGGTGATGTAGTATATGTTGAGCTATCAGATGACAGTTCCGGAAGACTTCTTGATCAGGCAGGGATATCTAACTACCCGGCTATCATAATCAACGCAGGTCTTACGCAGAGAGGTAATCTGAGAGTGACTTCCAAGCAGAATGTTACGGAATCAGATCTCGCAGGCGTACCAGAGTCTATATGCTCGATTCTTTCCGAGTATCCTAACGATAAGACGACCTACCAGTGTACACTTTCGGAATAGTCAACCGGATTTAAATCCAGAGAATGTTCTATAACTAATTAAGATAATATGCCGGAAGACGGTTTTGAGGAAAACTACAGCGAGGTAGCTGAACAGAAAGAGGAGCCTGACAGCAAGGGAAGCAGGCATATCGTAGGTATATCTCTAGCTGTCTTACTGGTTCTAGGATCAGCAGCTGTCGGAGTACATTTTAACTACCCTCAGTACGCCTTTTGGCAGCCTGAAGAATGTCAGTACCAGTACGATATAAGCTACAGTGTAGAAGAAAGCGGTGAGAAAAGAGTTACCGTCAGCAGAGTAGGAAGACCATCAGTCAACACCTCCGTGACAGCTGTAGGAGCTACAATCAACGATGAGAACCTGACCATCTCGGACCAGGTGAACTTCTATGTACCGGCAGATGCCGAAAGCATAACGGTCTACGGTCAGTGCGACCGATCAGAATCTTACAGCCTCAGTTAAACGCTTTCGCGAAACCTTCGTCACCTTGCACATTTTCAAATATTTCTTCCAGTGGTTCACGGGCATCAAGATTGCTGCCTGAAGCGCTTACTCCACCTTTTTCACCTATAAGTGTGACACGGGCAGAATGCTTGCCTGAAAGCTTCTGAGCAACTTGAATCAGTAATCCGATGTTCTCGGTAGGTACTTCCATTTCCAGGCTATCTTTTTCTTCCAGTTTCTCCTCAACTACTTCCTCGATCTGGGACTCAAGGCTTTCGACATTCTTCTCCCGTCTTTTCCGTTCCTCGAACATCTCTCTGGCTACATCAACAAGCTTCTCTCCTTCGACATCCTCTAAGTTTGAATCCAGGTCGAGGAAATCTGAGAGCTTTTCGATTTTCTCTCCGAACTCTTCAACTTCTTCTTGGAACCTTTCCAAGGTGTCTATAAGCTGTTCTGGTTCCACTGAGAACTCTCCGCACAGTTCTCTCTGAGCCAGTCTTGGATCTGACTTGAGAGGTACATCTAGAAGCTCTTCGGCAGTGTCCATACGCTTCTCTATGTTGTCTATAAACTTCTCTGCAGCCTCTCCTGCCTTATATTCCAGTCTTATGACGCCGTCCTGAATCCTTTTTGATCCGGTGATGTAGAATTCTTCAGCGTGAGAACTCTGTTTCAGGTGTGTTCCTCCACATGCCTCGATGTCGACATCTTCTATATCTATTAGTCTGATTGTGTTTCCTGGCGGTGCGCCTCCCTGGTAAATCCTGAAGCCGTACTCCTGTTCGGCCTCTGACTTTGGAAGTTCAAGTACATTAATTTCGTGGTCGTCCTCAATCAATTTCTGGACGCGTGCCTCGATTTCGTC
>JBEQBC010000017.1:0-14158 GCA_041640035.1 Candidatus Nanohaloarchaea archaeon
GGGTCGATGCTGGTCCAGTAGATATCAAGCATCTCTTTGTAAGAGATCACTGATGGATAGTACTTGACTCTTACCGCTTCCCTGTGCTCAGTTTCTCCGGTAACAACTAGATCGTACTCCGCGGTTTCTTCAGAACCTCCTGTGAAGCCGCTGACCGCTGATTCAACACCTGGCTCTCCCTGGAAAACCTCCTCTATACACCAGAAGCAGCCTCCAGCAAATGTAGCGTTCTGAGGCGTAGAGTTCTCAATCTCCGATCGCCACTCCTCCGGACTCTGATTACTGTTCGATGAGGTCAGCTCAGGTATAAGAAAACCTGCAGCCAGACCTATAATCACTACAGATACTATCTCAGTACTGTTCTCCGTCACGAAGGAAAAGTTCATAGGGTTAAATCCGATCTCTCTGATGAGGTTTTTCGAAATCCGGATCAGGTCCGATTGGAATCAAGCCCTTCGGATTAACTGAACCATGCGTAGTGAAGTAGTGCTCCTTGATATGGCTCATGTTAACCGTCTCAGCGATGCCATCGGTCTGGTAGATGTCTCTTAGATACGGCCAGAGGTTCTCGTACTCCATGATCTGTTTCTTGTTACATTTGAAGTGGTTATGGTAGGCTTCATCGAAACGGACCAGTGTAGCGAAGAAACGCAGATCCGCGAGAGTTAACTGATCTCCAACCAGGTATCTCTGATCATCCAGTACCTGGTTCCAGTGATCCAGTTCCTCGAAAAGCTTCTTCACAGCTTTATCGTATGCTTCCTGTGTCTCAGCGAAACCAGCCTTGTAAACACCGTTGTTCACATGTTCATACAGTCTTTCAACAACCTGATCGATCTCATCCCTGTGTTCCTCCGGGTAGAGATTTCTGTCACCGTCGAATGCCTGTGAAAGCATCTTCATGATCTCAATCGACTCGTTGTTCACTATAGTATCTTTTTCTTTATCCCAGAGAACAGGTACTGTGATTCTGCCGGTGTAATCCTCTTGTGCTTCTGTATATACCTCATAGAGATAGTCGCTTCCATTCAAAGTATCTTCTGTGCAGTCTTCTTTCTCCGGTGTGAACTGCCATCCTCTCTTGTCTCTGTACGGGTCGACTATATCCATGGAGATTTCTTCTTCCAGTCCCAAGAGTTTTCTAACGAGTACTGCACCATGCGCCCATGGACAGGCCCGGGATATGTACAGGTGGTAGCGGCCGCTTTCCGGCTTGAATTCTGCGTCTTCCTCATTTTTTATCCAGTCTCTGAAACTGGTTGTCGCTCGCTTGAACTCTCCATCTTCATCTGTCATTTCTTCTGCGTTGAACTGCCATTCGCCGTCGATAAACAAGTGTCTTCCCATTCTTCTACACCTTGATATAGTTATAGCCTTTGTCTTCCAGGATGTTAAGTTCGCCAACACCTGAATTAACAACTTCCAAGCCTTCTACAAGATCTTCTTCCGACTTTCCAGCGTTCTCGAGAGAATTGCCGCATATCTTGAACTCTACGCCTTTATCCCGGCATTCCTCTATGAAATTGCTTGCCTCGGATTCCTTGAACGCCATTGTTATTGCGCCTGAATTGAGAACTGCTTTGATATTGTCTATCTCTACTCTTTCATCGTCCTTCAGGTTTTCCATGTTTCCGAGTAGTTCACTTTTCTTATCTGTGTCGGATGAATTGAGGTGAAAAACTACATTCATAGTATATTTTTAGGGCTTGATATACCCAAAGCCTTCGTTTTGTAATCTTGATAGCTCTGAAACACCGGATCCAACGACTTCGACTCCTTCAATTAGGTCTTCTTCTTTCATATCAGTTCCTTCTATTGAGTTGGAGCATGCCTTCATCACGACATTATATTCTTCGATTAGTTCTTTTATCTTGTCTGCGTAAGGGCTATCTTCTTTCATCATAGTTACTGCAGAGGTATTAGATACTGCATGTATGTCTGCATCATCTTTGTCCTCTCTTAGATGTTTTATATTTCTGAGAGCTTTTCTGACTTCGTTTGCTTGGATCTGAGATAGATGAAAAGCAACTTGCATGTAAACAGTATTTTGAGTATTTTACTATAAAAACAGGGGCTAACTTGCAGGTAAGCCAGGAGATAAAGGGAGTTCGAGGTAAGTACAATAACTAAAAGCAAAAAAGGCTATCTATTGTTTATGAAAGAGTTTGACTTGATTGTGCTTGGTTCCGGTTCAGGTCTGGATGTAGCATCGGGACTAGCCAGAAGAGGACAGGAAGTAGCAGTGGTAGAACCCGGAAGACTAGGAGGCACATGCCTGAACAGAGGATGCATACCCTCCAAAATGCTTATCCACAGAGCCGATATAGTCGAGGAAATCAATACTTCAGAAAAATTCCATATCGACGCAAAAGTAAACGATATCCAGTTCGAAGAAATAATCGAAGAAGTGAACCAAGAAGTTCACAGCGACTCAGACAGTATAGAGAAAGGTCTCAAACAGTCCGATCAACACACACTTTACCAGGAAGAAGGACGATTTGTCGACGAAAAAGTCATCGAACTGAAGGAGAGCGGAGAGAAGATAACAGCCGAAACAATCGTTATCGCAGCAGGATCCCGACCTTTCATTCCGCCAGTTGAAGGTACCGATGAAGTAGATTACTGGGTTTCAACAGACGCACTAAACCCAGACTACCAGCCAGATAAAATTGTAATGATTGGAGGCGGATACATCTCACTTGAACTTGCACATTTCTACGACGCGATGGGTACCGAAGTCACTATCCTGGAAAGAGGAGACAGAGTCCTGAAGAGAGAGGACAAAGACATCTCTGAAAAGATCACAAAAATCGCGGAAGAAAGATACGATGTGGAACTGAAGGTTTCAGCAACCGAAATCAGGGAAGAAGACGGTAGGAAAACTGTTGTGGCTGAAAATGGCGATGGTGATGAAGTTGATTATTATGGTGATGAAATTCTCTTTGCGACGGGTAGAGTACCTAACTCCGACTCCTTACAGGTAGAGGAAGCAGGTATAGATACTACGGAACGAGGGTTCGTTGAGACAGATGAACAGATGCGTACCAATGTTAACGGGATCTACGCATTGGGAGATATCGCTGATAACTGGATGTTCAAGCACTCCGCAAACCATGAAGCAGAGGTAGTGTTCAAAAACATAGTTACAGAGGACCAGTACAGTGTAGATTATCCGGCTATGCCTCACGCCGTGTTCACCTCGCCGCAGATCGCAGGAGTCGGAAAAACAGAGCAGGAACTGGAAGAAGACGGAAAGGAGTACGGTATCGACTATGTGACCGCAAAATACGATTACAGCGATACAGGTATGGGAGGAGCACTGAAAGAGGAAGACGGTTTTGTCAAAGTGCTAGCATCCAACGATGGAGAAATACTTGGCTGCCATATAATCGGCCCACATGCCTCACAGCAGATACATGAAGTACTTGTAGCGATGAAAGCAGGAACAGGTCATGTAGATGACATAAAAGACACTATACATGTACATCCAGCTTTAAATGAAGTCGTTCAAAGAGCATTCAGTCAGATAAGGTGAAAAATCATCTTTGAGAAGAATCTCTAGCAGGGAGATGGCTGAAATCGATGAAAAAGTACCTGAGAAGTACGGTATAACAGTTTCAAGGTTGATGGAGAACGCTGGCTATCAGATTGCAGAATTCATTCGAAAAGAAGTTGACCCTGAATGCATCGCGGTCTATGCAGGTAAAGGAAACAACGGCGGAGATGCTCTGGTGGCTGCACGGAGACTGGTACTATGGGGCTACGATGTAGAAGTTGTGCTTCTGACAGAAGAACTTGACGGTATAAGAAAAGAGGAGTTGGAGATACTCAAAGAACTGGATGTAGATATCAGTCTGGAAGAACCCCGTAGAAACTTTAGTACAGCAGTAGATGGCTTGATAGGTTACAGCCTGAAGGGAGATCCGCGTCCGCCTCTAGACAAGATGATAAACGAGGTAAACAATGGGTATGAAACGGTTATCAGTATAGATGTACCCTCAGGTGTAGAATCAGACACTGGAGAGAAGCTTGATCCCCATGTCAACCCAGATTACACCGTGACCCTGGCGATGCCAAAAACAGGTATAAACAAGGAAAACTCCGGTGAGATATGGGTTGCCGACATTTCCGTTCCCCCACAGGCCTACAGAGACCTAGGGTTTGAACTAGACCTCTTCAAAGAATCTTCGCTGGTCAAGATGAACGACCACAAAATGTAATCCATGTATTTCGTTTATTCTCTGCCTGAATACTTGAATACAGCTGCTGATTGAGCGAGTCCAGCTACCAGTGTTGAGAGAGCCTGGATACTTGTTGTCTCAGTCAGCACTCCCAAGAGGAAAAACATTGTCAGGAAGGAGGATAGATGTGTCAATAATGTATAGAGGCTTGTATCCTGTTCTGTGAAGTCTGCTACAATCTTGAATCCGTAGCCTGTTGCTGTCAGCCAGAAAACGGTCGTCCCCACAAATAGTTGTTCATGGAAAGTATTCTGGTATATCGAAACCGATGCAGCAATGTTAAGCAGTATTCCAGCGATAAACATCCTTCTCCAGGTCAATCCCTGAGGAGAAGTCATATCCCTGTATCTGTACAGAGTGAATGCTCCGAGCAAGACAGCTGATACACCGTACAGAAGGTAGATATTCTCTGTATATACGCCTTCAGATACATAAGCCGTGGTTGTGGCAAGCCAGAAAGCCAGTACCGGTACCGCTAGAACTGCCTTGTAAAGTTTCTGTGGAATGTATTCTGTAACTTCAAACATACTCTTTATTCACTCTGTAAACGGGTTTTGTCAGATCAGAATTAAATAGCTCGTGAAACAGTTTTTCCACAATATGACTGACAAAGATATGCCCGAGTGGTGTGAAACAGAGGAGTGGTGTCCGGTAACCGTGACCTCAGAGCTTCTTAACCGTAAATGGCATCCTGTGATCGTTCACAGGCTTCTTCAGCAACCATTGGGTTTCAACGAGCTTCAAAGAGAGGTACATCATATATCAGACAAAGTACTTTCAGATAGTTTAGACGACCTCCAAGAGAAGAACATAGTAGAGAAAGAGATAATCCAGGAAAGCCCGAAGAAGGTAAATTACTCACTTACAGAGGCAGGAAGATCGCTTGAGAAAGTGATTGAACCGATGTATGAGTGGGGAGAAGAAAACGCTGACAAAGTCTGAACTTTCCAAACGGTAAGCCGCGGTTTATTAACACGCAGAAACCAGTAATACACATATGGTATTATACGAATTTTACGGCGATGGATGCCCTCACTGTGAGAAGATGGAACCTAAAGTCGAAAAGGTTCAAGAACAGGAAGATGTAGAAGTTGAACAGAAAGAGGTCTGGAACGACGAAGAAAACGCCAGAGAACAGGAAAAATACGATGATGGAAAATGCGGCGGAGTACCTTTCTTCTACAACACAGAAACAGAAGAATGGATATGTGGCGAAACCGACTACGAAACACTGAAAGCCTGGGCAACCGGCCAAGAGGTATAGAGGCGAACTAAGAATGGGAGAAGACGACAAAGTCTGCAAGGCCTGTGGCACAAGCTTTGATACAGACGAAGAACTAGACGAACACCAGGAAGAAGAACACTAACTTCGGACATGTCGGACAGCCGAGAATAGGTTTATTAGGGGTTGAGAACCCTTTAATGGGTAAGAGGTGTCAAACAAGATTATGAAGACTCAATCCTACCAGACCGCTGACAATGTCCCACACTACATCCCACTAGACCTGCTGGAAGAAGACAGGAACTCCGGTTTCTTCAGCTTCCTACGAAGATAAAAAATCATTAATTGAAACCCACAGGGGGAGAGGGGGCGCTTCAATTTCCATCTTTCTTCTTATAGTGTTCGACAGTTTTCGTTTTCTGTGTCAGGTAGTATTAAATTCATGCAGTACTGACTATTGGGGTATAGAGGTTCTAAACTGGAAATAATGACTTCAGAACAGATACAGCAGGACCTGAAACAGGACCTGGTAAGAGTAAAGGATTTGAACGAAAGAAAATACGGCTACTTCACAGACAACTTCTACATACTGAAAACAGCTCTCAGATACTTCACAGTAAGGCAGAGCCGACCGATCACATCATCCAAACTTTCGGACAACTTCCCTATGACAGCACCGATAGCAGGATCATGCCTCGACATCATGGACAAACTGGACATACTAGAAAAAAGAAGCAAATCCAACTCACCAGACCTGTACATGCCCGAAAAAGCAGACCTTGAACGAATGACCGAAATCGAAAAGGTACTGAAACAAAACTACGAAATAGAAGAATTCTACTAAAACCTATGGGCCTACTCGACAAGATAAAGTCAACACTTGAGACAGAAGACGATCGACAGCCGGACAGAAAGATAGTCATAGAGCCGGAAGAAGCACCTGAAATGGTGAAGGACGCATACGCAGGGCAGATAGAGACCGCGAAAGAACACGAAGAAGAACTTATAGATGAAACAGATGAACTCCTGAACCAGCTAGAGAACAATCTAGAGGAAGTCGAGGAGTATGAGGATGTTGAGGGAATCAAAGCTGCTGAAGACATCGCACAGAGCTTCTACAACTCCCGTAAAATAATGATCGAAAACTTCAACCCGGATAAAGATACAGAGAGCTACGAAAACGCCCTGGAAGACTTTCTTTCAGAATTCAACGATGTGGACAGAAAGGAGAAAGCGTTGATGGAGCGTATGAAGACCGATGTAGTCGGGATCGCCGAAACAGTCCAGAAACTGGGAGATAAACTGGAAGAGATCAAAGAGTTCAACGAAAAAGGCAAGAAGATGCTGTACGATATAGATAATCTTGAGAAAGAAGTCAATCAGTACAACGAAACAGTAAACATGATAGGAGAGAAGAAAAACCAGGTTCAGAAACAGGAAGAAGAAATACAGCAGCTTGAAGAACTTCTCAGCCAGAAAAAAGACGAACTAGATGATTTGAAGGAAACGGAGGAATGGGAAGAGAAAGAGGAAATCGAAGAGGAAATCCAGTCCGTGAAATCAGATATCAAAGACCTGGAGAACAAGTTATCCAGCTCGGCATCCAACCTTGAAAGAGGCTTGAAGAAGCTGATATACCAGGTAGAGAACCAGGGAATGAACTTCTCCGGGAAGATTGAAAACTTGAAAAAGCTGAAAGAAGAGGGATTCAACGACCTTGAACCTGTAGAGGACGATCTTGAAGAAGCCAGGACGAAGATTAGGGAAGAAGAACTTCTTTCCGGACGCCAGCTTGAAGAGTTCGAAGACGAAGTCGAAAACCATCCCGAATATACTTCAGAAATAGAGGAGTTATCTGAACTGCGTGCAAGAAAGGAGGATCTAGAGGAAGAACTGGAAAACGCAGAGGCCTTGAAGAAGAAAAAGAAACTCAAAAACAAGATACAGGAAGTCAAGAACAAGATAGAAAGCCAGCAAGAAAAACTGGAAACGCTGGAAGACGATTTAGAGGACTTAAAACAGGAGAAAAAATCTCTCAAATCCAGTATCAAGGATGATACAGAAGAACTGATGAATGAGCCTGTAGAATTCAAGAATACTGCAGCCTAGTGAACATTAATTTATATCTCACCGATACCATACCAATAATATGAGACCTGATTACAGGGTAAATGGAGTACCATGCTACGAACTTGAATCCGAGGAGGAACTGGACCATCTACCAGAACATCTCAGAAAACTGGCAACCATCGGAGACAGAAACGGAAACAAGATTGTAGCACATATCCCGCGTTACATGTAATCACTTTCAGCGGTTACCTTCACGAAACCTTCTCGTTTAACCTAATTTACCTAGACACCAATAATTGAGGCGAACAAAATAATGAAGGAAATACCACAGCTCGGGCTTGGAACCTGGCAAAACACAGATCCAGAACAGTGCGCAAAATCAGTTCAAACAGCTCTCGACATGGGATACAGACACATCGATACAGCACAGGCATACAGCAACGAAGAAGATGTCGGAAAAGGACTGAAACAATCCGAAGTAAGCAGAGACGACTACTTCCTGGCAACCAAGGTATGGATAGACAACCTAGCACACGAAGATGTACTGGAAACCACAGAGGAAAGCCTAGACAAACTAGATGTAGATAGCGTTGACCTACTGTATGTTCACTGGCCGGCAAGAGCATACGACCCGGAAGAAACCATGGAAGCATTCAATCAGCTGGTTGAAGAAGGTAAAATCGACAATATCGGAGTAAGCAACTTCTCACCTGAACAGATCGAAGAAGCACAGGAACACGCAGACACCAAGATACTGGCCAACCAGGTCGAGATGCATCCACTGCTCCAGCAGGATGAACTGGTCGAATACTGTCAGGACAACGACATGTACCTGGTAGCATACAGTCCTCTGGCACGAGGTAAAATTATGGAAGTACCTGAGATCCAGGAAGTCGCCGAGAAACACGGAGTTTCAGAGGCACAGGTCAGCCTGGCATGGATCCTGCAGCACGACAATGTTGTAGCTATCCCGAAGGCTTCTTCAGAAGACCACATCCAGGACAATTGGAACGCCAGAGACCTCGCACTCGATCAGGAGGACATAGAGAAGATTAACTCGATCGAAAGAGTGGACAGACAGGTAGATCCAGACTTCGGAAAAGGCTGGGAATAAAAACAAGAATTTTTTCTTCAATTATTCCTCATCTTCTTCATCTTCATTTACTTCATGAGTGGCCTCAGAAATCTTCATGTGGAAATATACAAGACCGGCCATGAATACGATACCGCCCACTTCTGACAGGTACTGTAGAGCTCCTAGACTTTCATTAGCTAGTGCGTACGCACCTATTAATGTGAATGTAGAGAATATCATGGCTGTGTAAGCAAGGACCCTGTAAGCTTCAACGGCTTCATCCTTCAAGGCCAGTTTTGTGGAAGCTAATTCTGAATTATCCCTGAAGTTACTGAACCCTCTATAGCTGTAGTAAACTATCAAGGATGCTACTGTTGTAGCTGCGAGGCCGAAGATTATGATATCTAGCTCGATTTCGATCTCCTCCATTGACGGATGAAAACATACGCGACCTGGGTAAGGAAGACCAGTAAAAGAACTCTAGCCATGTTTATGTAACTCGTACTTCCTATGATTCCTGCTACGGGGTACAGTGCGAATACGAATAGCAGTGCGGATTCTCCGCTGAGAAGCATCTTGAAATCCTGAGCTGTATGGTCAGAACTCAGTTTGAACTGGGTCATTACTAGGTCAGAATCTTCTCTGATATTGAGAAGTAGGTGACCTGAAGCTAGTCCAATCACTGCAGCGACCGCAGCTAAACCGAATTCAAAAGCTATGTGCAGATCAATCATTTTGGACTTTCCTTAACCGTCAATGAACAGAAACCAGTTATTAAAATTATCTAAATCCTTCTAACCCTGTAAACCTCAAGAGAAGCCGAGCCCTGCTCACTACCGTTGTTATACTGGAAATAAAGCTGATAAGCCTTATCTTCCCTGACTACCTCTCTTACAAATCCTTGATTCTCCTTTTCAGCTTCAGAAAGCTCGGATTCAAAGGAATCATCGCCGTCCATATCCAGGAAGAACGCTCCATCCTGATACCAGACACCGATAGAACTGTTCTCAAACATGACATCCGCATTACGGTTACTCTCATTAACCACTATACTCATTTCCTTACTGAAAACCTTCCTCTCGCCGTCCTGACCACTGTAATGGCTGTTAACACCGACTATGAAGCCTGTGGCAAGGCCAGCGATAACAAGTGAGGCAACCGCAATCCTGTAATTCATAACCTGTATATGAAGACTGATATTTTTCAAGCCCTGCTGTAAGATATACCTGTTTTTTATTTCTGACAGGTACAACGGTACAAATGATGAAGAGAAAAATCCAGTTAGGTGAAGATAGAGAGATCACGCTCTTGGGAACAGCACATGTATCAGACCAGAGTGTACAAGAGGTAAAAGATACAATCGATGAGGAGGACCCGGACAAAGTTTTCGTAGAACTGGATGAAGGCCGACTCACATCTCTTCAAGAGGAATCAGGCTGGAAGGACAAAGACCTGCTTCAGATAATCTCAAACGGAGAAATCAACCTTCTCGCATTCACCTTGATGCTTTCAATCTACCAGCGAAAGATAGGTGAAGAAACAGGAGTCAAACCCGGAACAGAACTGCTCGAAGCAGTAAACTACAGCCAGGAAAAAGACATACAATACGAACTGGTAGATCGAGATATCAATGAAACCATAAACGACCTCAGAAACAGCATGAGCCTCTGGCAAAAATCAGCTATAATCGCATCATTCCTAGCCTTCGGAGAATCAGAGGAAGAAGAGGACATCGAAGAACTGAAACAGCAGGACATGATAGAAGCACTGGTAGAAGATCTCGGAGAAGAGTTCCCAGAAATAAAGGAGATACTTCTTGACAAAAGAAACAGCTACATGGCCGAAAAAATACAGAAATCAGATTTCAAGAACGGAGTAGCAGTAGTAGGCGCAGCACATATAGATGGACTGGAAGAAGAACTTCAACAGCCTACCGATAGAAGCTTCGAAGTCAAAAAACCGTTCCCATGGGGCAAAGTCGCAGTATACGGAATACCGCTTCTCGTACTCGGACTGTTCACCTACGGATTCATGCAGGGCGGAATCGACAAACTATACCAACTAGGAACACCATGGATAATACTTAACACATCACTCTCGCTTATAGGTGCTTTAATAGCCCGTGCACACCTGTCAACCGGCATTATCAGCGGGATAGCAGCTCCGATTACTTCAGTCAATCCTACTATAGGAGCCGGAATGGTAGCAGCATACATCGAAGCATACTTGTACCCACCAACAGTTGAAGACATGGAGTCTATTGTCGAGATCTCAGCCTACAGAGACCTGTGGGGTAACCAGGCTGGCAGAGTCATCCTGACATTCATCTTCGTCACCCTGGGGAGCTTCATCGCCACGATACTTGGCGCGGGAGTGCTGACATACCTAGTCGCCTTCCTCTAGCATGTACTTGCTCTCCCAGGCACGGATACGGCTCTCCCAGTCATCCATATCCTCCTCTTCATCATCCTTCTCTTCTTCATCGAAGTAATCCTGATCACGAAGCAGGTAACCGATACCCAGACCCACAAACAGGCCGATAAGATGTGCCTCATACGCAACATTTGTTGAACCGGTTAAGCCAGCGAAATTGATCAATAGATATGAGATCAGTACTGCCCACATCGGTAGAGGTACCCAGAGCGCCAACCCGATATCTCTTGGACGGTAAGCAGCTAAAGCCGCAAGAACACCCATAGCACCTCCCGAAGCACCTATAATAGCAGACTCAGCATAGAAAATAAACGCCGAGATATTCGCCAATAAGGCTGAACCCAGAAAGATAGATAGAAACATCTTGGAAGAGGTTCTGAGCTCAAGTACAGAACCAAATATCAGGAGAAAGAAAATATTGTTGTAAAGATGCTCGGCGTCCGCATGACCAAAGATGGATAGGAAAAAGTTCAGTGGATCTCCGCCGGGACTGAAAGCAGGGTTAAAACCGGTAGTTACCTGAAAAGCAAAAACTAAAACCATCAAAAAGGAAAGGATGGCAGCGGAGAAATAGAAATCTCTCATATCAACTGGTTTTAGATGTACCCTTCGATGATCTTCCTGGATTTTTCAACTCCCAATGCAGCTAACAGTGTGGAAAGCCGTGGTCCCTGATCACGGGAAAGAAACACCTGATAACAAGCAGTGAAGAACTCACCGGTCGAAAGCTCCGACTCATCCTTCGCATCGAAAACAGCCTGATCCAGCTCATCAGTATCCTCAAAATCACCTTCCAAGTTACCGTACAGGATTTCAACTGCCTCAAGTTCTTCCTCGCTCAGTTCATCAAGTACTTCTTCGTCCGGTTCTTTATTAATACTGTAGAGGTAATCTTCAGGCGCATAGTTTCTCGCCCAATTCTTCGCTTTCTCTAGTCTGCTGAGAACCTGCTCTCTTTGTTCCTCAGATAGTTCTTCTGGGATGTGTCCTGTGGAACGGAGCGATTCGAAAGCCGTAGTATTCCATTCATCTTCTGGAATGGTCTGAGCCAGCAGTGATGCGTGTTTGAAGGGAATCCTTACAGGCTGCTCTTCAGGGATATCAACCATCGCGATCTCGTAGACCCGTTCTCTGTGCTTCTCTTTCTTCTCATTCTCCATCTCAATCTCATCAAAGTAAGTCTTCTCGAAACGATCAAAACGATCATACACCTGGATAATCTCCTCATCAAACGCAAGAACAAGTTCAGATTTCGGCTTGTTCTGCGAGAACAGGAACCTTATCATCTCAGGGCTGTAAATCTGCTTCAAATCGTCCAATGTGAGCGTGTTTTCCCCTGCGCTGCTGGAAATCTTCTTATCGCTGCCTTTCGGCTTCACGAAGTCGTACATCTGATAGATAGGTGCGTCGTCTTCGTATACTTCTTCTACTATTTCTTTTCCGGTGTCACGGCTACTTCCTGCCGCGGAGTGGTCCTTACCTCCTGGTTCGAAGCTGACCTGTTCGTAATGCCATCTCATAGGCCAGTCAACCCTCCACGGAGGCTTCACATTACCTTCTTCCTCGAAGTTCAGTTCAAACTCTTCGTCACATTCCTCGCAGTAGTACTCAACTGTGTAATCCCCATCGTATTCTTTGACTTCAGTGAAGTCTTTCCCACATTCCAGACAGTATACTCTTAACGGGTAGTAAGGTGTTTCAAGCGGTTCCTGACGGTACTGGTCAAGTATTTCTTTGATCTTTTCTCTGTGGTTCAAAGCCTGTTTAATCAGGTCTGCGTACTCTGCTTTCTCGAACATCTCTGTCTGCCGGATAAACTCGATATCCATATGGAAATCTTCCAGTTGCTCTTCAAGCATCTGTTCGAAATGCTCCGCATAACTGTCATGACACTCTTCTGGATCTGGTACTTTGGAGAGCGGTAGTCCGATGTACTGCTCCCATTCATCCGGTACATTATCAGGTACTTTCCGGAAACGGTCGTAGTCGTCCCAAGAGTAGATGAAACGGGCGTCTTCTCCTCTTTCCTTCAGCGACTTCACCACGAAGTCGGTAGTGATTATTTCACGGAAGTTTCCTATATGCACCATCCCGGATGGAGAGATCCCTGAGGCGCATACATAGGTATCTCTGTCTTCAAATTTTTTCGCGGTTGCAAATGCTAACTGGTCACTCCAGAAAAGAGGTTGATCGCTCATACAGGTATAGATACACAGTCATTATTTTTTAACTTCTGCACAACAAAGACTCCTGTTTTAAAACTACACCTGACGGGTTCTATACATATGATGGAAGTTAACCCACGGCTAATTTTTCTCATAGCTTTCGTAGCAATACTCGGAACCCTGATGTGGAAGGACCGAAAAAATGTAAACCGCGTATCAATACTATTCTACCGGCGAACCAAAAGAGGACTAGACCTCATCGACCGTATAGCCAAGAAAGCACCACGATTCTGGAGCATATACGGATGGACAGGATTCGCAGTAGGAATAATATCAGTATTCGTAGCAGCACAGCAAATCGGAACATCACTGCTACAAATCGGAAGCAGTACAGGAGGAGGCTCTGCAGGACCAAAAGCAGTTCTTCCAAGCCTACAGGGAGAAGCTACCATGGGAGGAGCAGCATTATTCATACCGATCGAGTACTGGCTAATCTCCATAGGAGTCCTGATGTTTGTACATGAGATCAGTCACGGAATCGTAGCTCGTTCAGAAGATTTCGACTTGAACAGCGTCGGATGGATGGTCATGGGGATTATTCCCGGAGCATTCGTCGAACCAAAAGGAGAAAAGATGCTTCCAAACGGAGACGAAAAAGAAGGAACCGAAGAAGATGAAGAGAATGAGTCTGATGATGAATCAGAAGACGAAGAGGAAGAGCATCACGGAATGTGGGATCAGGGTAACTGGAAATCCCGCATAAAGGTACTCAGCGCAGGAAGCTTCGCTAACTACCTCACCGCAGCACTGTTCCTCATCATACTGACCGGCTTAACAGCTGCGACTACCTCCGCTACAGGAATTTATTATCAGGTAAGTGAAGATTACCCTGCTGCTCAGGCAGGAATGACCAACGGCACGCTTTTCAGCATCAACGATGAAACGGTTAGAA
>JBEQBC010000018.1:0-12639 GCA_041640035.1 Candidatus Nanohaloarchaea archaeon
GACGGACGCAGAAGAGTCCTCTACAGTTCAACCAGAAAGGCTGAAGCCATAGTAGAAGGCAAGGAGAGAAAGGTAAAGTTCTCGATCGCAAGCTCCGCTATCACCGGTTTAGGAGGTATGGGCTTGATCGCAGCAGATTACATGTCGCTGATCGGCGGTTCCGGAGAAACCGAGAGTGGTTCCGCTGGGACGATGGGTACGATGGGGACTATGGATGCCGGACGGACAGCCGCGGAAAATGCTTCAGGCGGGACAGAAGCATTCATGTACCTCGGACTGGTTTTGATACTGGTTTCTCTCGTGGCAGCAGGTTATGGACTTGCTATAAATAACCTGAAATAGGAAGGTTAGAAAGTTCAGTACTGCCATAGCCTCTGGATTCTATCAGATATTTCCGTATATTTGCTTTTGAGTTGGCTTGTGTTTCTCTCGCCGTTTATATTGATTACCTGTACCCTTCCTCTCTCTTCTGTGTAGATATCTTGGAAATCGTAGATAACACCTATCACATCTACATGGCTGGGAACTTCCTCTGATTCCAGAAGGAACTCAACTTCTCTATCTACATTATATTCGACCAATCTGTTGATTGATTCATTTTTACCCAGGTCATCTGGAAGTTTATCCGCTCCTTCTTCAAGTCGATCCTCAAGCAAGTCTATACAGTGTCGAATACCTGAAGGTTCGTCAAGATGCTCCTGAATATCTTCGTAAGTGGCGGTTACTGCTCCACAGCCGGTATGTCCTACTACGACAATGGTTTCTGTACCTGTATGTTTTACTGGGTAAAGCACATCACCAGATACTTTTTTACCGTGGACTGTGCTCTGGAAAACACGGTTTCCTATATTGCTGCAGGTGAATATATGTCCCGGATCTTGGTTCTCCCACATATGGTCTTGAAGTACCCTGGAGTCTGAACAGCATACAGTGACAAAGTCCGGTTCCTGGCTGTCTTGAACAGTATCAAACTTCTGATCGAATTTTTCAGTGTGTTCTTGGTTGGATTCTAGAAGATCGATAAATTCAGGTTTCATCGGTATTTTACAAAGTTCCTGAGATTATTTTAAATTAAAGATAGATGACCTAAAGTCAAGTTATTTTTAAATTTTAGCAGGTTCAAACATGTATTTGTACAGTGTCAGCAAACAGACTCGGAAAATTAAGAACAGAAGCTAACAGAATTCTAGATTTCAACTGTGAATAAAAAATGCCATCATGCGAACTTTGTGGACAAGACTCCGACTCACTTACAACCGTTAAAATCGAAGGAGCAAAACTGGATGTCTGTGACTCCTGCTCGGACATGGGTGAGGAAGTAGAGACCAAGCAGAAGAAATCCAGGAAGAAGAAAAAGAAATCCGGTTCCGGCACCAGGAAGAGAAAGGAAAAAGTATTGGCGCAGAACTACGGGGAGAAGATCAAGGAAGCCCGTGAAAAAGAGCCTCTATCGATCAAGGAAGTTGCGGACGACCTGAACGAGAAAGAATCCCTGATTAAGAAGATTGAGTCCGAGAAACTGAAGCCTGACAAGGCACTGGCTCAGAAACTGGAGCACAAGTTCGATATCACTTTGTATACTACGCCTTCAGTGAACGATGTAGATACGGATTCAGGGGACACTCGGAAAGCAAGGGTCGGCGATGTAGCGGATATAAAGGACTAGAAAGAACCGTTCTTTCCGTTGCAGATCGCTCTAAGTCCGTGTATCACGGCTTCGTCACCCAGATCACATTCTTTGATCTGAGGTGCGCTATTAACTGTTTTTTCTTCTACTTCATGTTTCAAAGGCTCTATAACAGTTTCAGGATGGTTCAGGGCCACTGCTCCTCCAAAGACTATGACTTCTGGATTGAATATGTTGGTTACATCTGTTAAGGCATCGGTGTTGATACTGTTCATCTTCTGGATAACTTTCTCTGCCTCTGTATCACCTTCGCTGTATGCGTCGAATATCTCTCTGGCATTTTCGTATCCCTGATTGAACAGTTCTTCAGCCATATCCGGAAGGTTGTTGCCTGAGCAGTAGGCTTCCCAGTGTCCTTCCCGTCCGCATCCACAGGTGAGGTCTTCTCCTACTTTCATGTGTCCGACTTCTGCGAAGTTTCCTTCCCATGCTTCGATCAGACGGTCGTTGAGTATGACTCCTGCGCCTATACCTGAGCTTATGGTGATGTATACAAGGTTTTCCGTACTGTGGTCTCCGTAGTGGTATTCTCCGAGTACTGCGGAGCTGCAGTCGTTTATCATTTTGACTTCTCCGTAGTTCTCCAGAGGTTCTACTATCTGTACTTCATCCAGTCCCTGGTCGGCAAAGTTTGGTGGGTAGAAGACTCCTTTTTCTCTGTCCATTGGTCCTGCTGCAGCGACTGCAACGGTTTCTATATCTTTTTTGTTGTGGTCTGTCTGGGCTACTGCGTCGTCAAGTTCGTTTTCGATATCTCTGAGAAACCGGTCGGTTTTGACTTTTTCGATTATACTGAATTCTCCGTTACCGACCCCAACAAGTGTGTTGGTTCCTCCTATGTCTACACAAAGGAAAGCCATATTACACCGTATTACTTCCTGCGTTTTTGTAACTTTCTAAACTGATTGGGTTCACAGGTTTTTGCTGGACTCTGAGAATAGGAACAGTCCGTAACCTACGATCAGGAAGCTTACTGCTGATACTCCGTGGAAGAAACCTACCCATACATTCGAAGGTACTCCTAATACTTCCGGGTTATCTGCCAGGTGCCATCCGATATGTGGGATGTAGCTTAGCATGTATGTTATTATTCCGATGGATGTGACTTCTAGGCTTCTGGCTACTTCTCCGCCCCAGAGACCTCTTGCGCGGTACACTCCGTACAGAGCTGTGAGTACAGCTGCAGCTTCAACGAATCTGAACCATCCTTCGGCTGCTGTACCGAAGCTCATTACTTCCCATACTACTCCGTTGAGAACAGCAGCTACAATTAATCCAGATACAAGAATTACATCTTCGCGTCTAAGCTGTAAATCCATCCTGTGGTAAAAATTTCTAGAAACTTGGTTATAAAATGTAAGGTAATTAAACTGGAAGCGCCGGGGCCGGGATTTGAACCCGGGTGGGCCGTAATGGCCCAATGGCTTAGCAAGCCACCGCGTTGAACCAAACTCTGCCACCCCGACATACTTGGTGGATGTAATTTGTTTTGTTGTGTTTAATGTTTAAGTATAGGCCGGAAATACCGGTTTCTGCGTGGGAAGTATTTAAATTAATTCAAGAGTATTTTGTTTCCATAGAAGTGGTAAAATAATGTCGGAAAATATACTGGATTTTTCAGAGGTCAAGGAGAAGCAAGTTTACACCAATAAAGGATCCTACTGCGGAAAGCTGAAGGATGTTGAACTCAACCTAGGCAAGTTCGCTGTAAGAGCTGTCGTAGTGGCAGCCGAGAAAGGTTCCTATCTAGCTCAGAAGGTCGGAGGAACCAAGAATGTAGTTATTCCTTACCGAATGGTTCAATCCGTCGACGATGTCATCATAATCAAGGACTTCCAGACAAGCGATGTCAACGACGGAGAAAAAGAAGAGTAGATAAGCTCTTCACCTCTCTAAACCTTTTCTCTACATATCCGACATGTTTCTTATATCCACTGTTTTTAACTGATTAAATCCTACAGTACATTTTATGGTAGCAGAAACCCTGATCGGAATACTTTATAACTGGGTCGAATCCAGCTGGCAGGTATCCACAGTAGTAATCAAGTACGCACTGGCAGCATTCCTGATCTACGAACTGGTGAACCGGAAAGAACTTGTGGATATACAAGAGGATTTTGTTTTCTACGGTCGGTACATGGTTGCCGCAGTTGTAGCTTCAGGCCTAGTGTTTTCTTTGACTGGAGTAACTGTTGAACCGGTTATACCTTATGTAGGAGAGTTTACAGCGCTATTCTTCTACGGATATCTGTTCTGGGAGTATTAGTCCAGCTGGTTCTGAACCTGGCTGTGCCACTCGTCCAGCGTCTCCAGTGTTATACGCTTCAATTGGTCCAGAGGAAGAGTAGTGTATACATAGTAAACTGTTTTATCGGTCTTACCTTCCCTCATCAGGATATCTTTATCCATCATATCCTGTAAAGCTCTCTGAACGGTAGAACGATTCCTGTCAACCTTGTTGGAAATCTCCTTAACTGTAAGCTGTCGGTCCTCAAGTTCATAGAAGATTTCCTGCTGAAGAGAATTCAAGTCGAAGACCTCGAATATTATATCCTGGTCATCTTTTTCATCTAATTGCAGGAAATCCATTACAAGAAGAAAGAGCGCTGGTTATTAATAAAAAATGATTCATTCCCCGGAACCAGGATCGCCTTTCTCATCGATACGGGAACGGTACTTCTCAAGCGAACCATTCAAAGCTTTCTCTGCATCGATATCGGCGGCTTCCGCCAGCGACAGCAGAGAAAACAGTGCGTCACCGAATTCATCCTCACTTATGTCCATATCCTGTTCCTCCAATCCGTAGTCAGATGATTTCGCTGCCTCTGAAGCGATTTCTCCTAGCTCTGCGAAAACATCTATCAGGCGGAATGCTGCGGTAGCATCCATCTCATGTTTCTCTATGAATTCCGCTACTTTCTCCTGTTCTGAGTTCATTCTAGTTCCCCCACCATCTGTTTCGCGCTTTCGACACCTTGAGCTGCATAATGTGTTCTATCCTTAGCTTCTTCTGCCGTCATACCTGGACCTGTCACTGAAAGTAGTACAGGTGTATCACGGTCCAGGCTGATCTGCGATACTTTATCTGCTACTGTGCTTCCGATTATCTGATCGTGATCTGTGTCACCTTTGATTATCGCCCCTATAACAATCACGGCGTCAATCTCTTCCTTCCTTGCAAGTCTGTCAGCAGCGAGCGGAGAATCAAATGCGCCGGGAACATGGAGTTCTTCTTCTATCGATACATTGAGGTCCTCTGCTTTCTGTCTTGCTTCTTCAAGCATTTCGCTGGTTATTTTTTCGTTGTAGTCGGCCTTTACGATACCAAGTTTCATACAGAAAGTATTTTTACTCCAGTTTTAAACCGGTTTCAGACATCGATGATATCGTTTCTGGCAGCATGGAAAATGTACTCCTGCGCATAACCCGCGTAATCACCAAAGTATTCACGCATATTTCCTGATACCTGGTCGTAGTCATCAGAGTGAAGTTCCGGATAGTTCTCCTCTAACGCCTGGTTCGCCCAGGTATCGATCGGGTATGCCTCATGGAAGCCTTTGGAGAACAGCAGCACACAGTCAGCGACCTTGTCACCGACACCGTAAAGATTCTTCATGTACTCTCTCGCGTCCTCATAGCTCATTTCGTCCATTTCTCGGTGATCAAACTCTTCCTGAAGTATCTCCATAGTCTCGACTATATACTTGGCGCGGTAACCTGTACCCAGTTCACGGAGCTCCTCTTCTGTAGCCTCCGCCAGTTCTTCTTGAGTTGGGAAACGAAGTAACTCCTTACCATCTAACTCAACTACTTCACCATATTCTCTTGCAATGTTGTTATGCATTTTCTTGATGCGGGGTATACGCATCTGCGGTGAGAGAAGGTAGCTGATCATGCAGGGGAAGAACTCGTCCTGTATAATCCTCAAGCCCCAGAGCTCTTCCTTGGCGTCTTCCAAGTGTTTATCCTCTGGGAAGGTTTTGAAAACTTCTTCAAGATCATGATGTAGGCCGAGCGCTTCTTCAACTTGAGATCTGTCCAACTCCGTTTTGACCAGGATTTCATCCGTGTTTTTCTGTTCGATGATTATCGGTTTCTGGTTTCTGAAGGTGTAGAAATGTGGTTTGCCGTCTTCGTACAGTTTTCCGTCGATCCTGTGCCAGCAGAATGTCTGGCCACAGGTCATGGTGCTCTCCAGGTCAAAGTTTTCAGCAGGGATTTTGAACTCTTTCACAAGAACAGTTGGCTGCACCGAGTTTCATATACATGAAGGTAGTCGGGACATGAGAAGAGGTAAAGATTGTTAATCGTCCTTAGAGTAGGTGTGGAAGTTGGATTTCTTTTTGTCGTCTTTATCCATGTCGCTTGTCTTTTCGCTGTACTTCTTCGCATCTCTTTTCAGATAGCTTCTTCCACAGCTGTGGCATTCAACTCTTTTCTGCGCCCTGCTTCTCTGCTTGTAACCACAGTCAGGGCACTGGTAAAAGACAGACATCTCAAAATATGCTTCGGGTTGAATTAATTAAAATGTGAAGGACGGTTTTTGATTTTGATGCGTAGAAAAGTTGCAAGAGGTGGTATACACGGCCTAATATTCCTACTACTTGCATACGCCGTTGTATACACTCAGGGTTACGGAGGAAATAGCCTGATTGCTATAATGTACATAATAATTCTCGCAACAATCTGGATGGAAGTGAAAGATGAGATCGAGCTCCCGGATAGCAGATTCCTTGAGCGCATCGTGATAGTCTCCGAAGGAGAAGACCTGAAGATGAGAAAGGTCTTCACAGGTGAAAAATACAAGGTGAACGGTAGCATCCAGAAACTGGATTAATCATATCTGAAGCTTGTTACATTGTTACCCCAGCCATCCACCAATGTAATCTTATCACCGTAGTCATAGAGCTGGATAGCAGATGTGGAAAGATCTGTGTACTCCTTGCTGATACCGTCTACACCTAGAACCAGTTCCTCACCAGCTTCCAGATTCACTGATTCGAAAGTGTAGTAACCCCGGTATGCTTCCTTGGATTTCTTGGAATGTATCTTCCAGCCATCGATAGATACTTCTGTATCTTCTTCGTTCGTGATATTGAGTGTCGTGGTGTTGGCGTCCTGCTCGATCTTGATTTCAGCCGTTTTGTTCTCTACTATCGCTGCTTTTCTCCTGTCGAGTACTTTTTTCTTCTCGTTCAGAAGTTGGGTTAGGCCGGATTTGACCTGTTCTACCTTCGTTCTGTTCATTCCATTGAATTCTTCGAATCTTTTACCTTCTCTGTAACCGGTTTTCAGTACTCCGTAAGGTGTTTCCACCTTGGTATATGTTGTATTGGGGGAGCTGTATTCGGTTAGTTTGCCTTCAGGGCTTTCTACCGTTATCTCTTTGCTTTCAGGTGTTGAGACTGAGATAGTCTGTGATTTATGGTCGGAGATCTTGAGTTTTCTTTTTGATTCGGATGAGGAGAAGGAGAATGTATCGCCTAGATCAGTTGTTATCTTCTTTACTATGCCTTCGTTCTTCTTGTCGTTTATGACGATTTCTTCTGATGCTGCTGGTACAGCTAGAACTGATATAGCTAGTAGAGAAAGCATAACTGCCTCGCGGTACTCGCCCATGTTCGGCTTGTGCCTACCCGTTCTTTTTAAAGCTCATCGTAGTGGTTCTTGAAAACTATAAGCGAGGACTTGAACACTCCGATCGCTATAGGTCCTACAAACAGTCCAGCGATTCCAAACACATATATTCCGCCTATTACTCCGACCAGGATTACTGCAGGATGTAGATCTGCGCCTCTATCTACGATCAATGGTCTGAGGAAGTTGTCTACCAGGTTGACGATCAGGAATCCGTAGATTGCTAGCAGGATGGCGGCGCTTGGCTGTCCTGTGAGGAACAGGTAGATGGAGGCTGGTCCCCAAACTAGGACTGTTCCGATGATCGGGATGAAGGCCAGTATTATCATTATGAATGTCCAGAATCCCCAGTTCGGTACACCTGTTACCACCAATCCAGCTCCTGCTATTATTCCCTGGATTATCGCGACCAGGACATGTCCTTTGACGACTGCCCATGTTGTTTTCTCTACTCTGTGGTATAGCATGTCCTGTAGGTCGTTCGGCATCGGTGTTACGCCTTTTATCCATGACACCAGTTGTGCTCCGTCCTTTAGGAAGTAGAATATCAGGAATATCATGAAGAATATCCCGATCGAGAAATGTGTGACCGCTGAGAACAGTTCTGATACTCCGCCGAATGTTATATCAGAGAAGCTGGCGAAGAAGTTGTTTGATAGTTGGCCTAGTGCTATATCCTGTCCTGTATGCTGTTTTATGAAGTCCTCTGCGCGGGTTATGTTTACGATTTCAGATTCGTTGAGATCCTGTGAAAGCTGTGTTGCGTCTTCAATTACAACCAGTGAGACAAATATGAATGGCACAACCGCAAGAAGAATCGTGAGAGCAAGAACAAGTCCCGATGATAGATGTGGGCCGATATAAGGCTCTAATCTTTTGTAAAGCGGATATGAAACGAATGAAAGTATCACAGCAATAAGCACAAAACCTGTAAACGGTTCTACCATCAGAAAAGAGATAAATCCTAGAACCAGGATAAGAGAGAGTAGAAAAGCTTTTTTCAGATTCATAATGAACTTCTTAACCTCGAATTACATAAAAATACCGAGGCCCGAAATCTCAAGCAAAACAGGAACTATCAAAACCGCCATACAAGCCCTTCTCTGATCCCATCTCTGCGCCAGCAAACCTAGAGAAGAAGCAGTCAGGAAGATCAAAACACCGACAGACCCGGTCAAGAACACCACTACCGAAACTATAGTTATCATGACAAGGATCGATAGCTTGCCGAAATCAACATTTGAGATCCGGTCAGCTGCAAAGCTGGAGACCTTCAATGCGATCGGGAAGGAAATCAGGACCGAACAGATACCCAATCCGATAAGAACTATCATCTCGGAAATTCCGATTTCTCGGAGAGTTTGAACAGCTACAGAAGCACCTGAACGAGGACTGCCAATCAAATAGAGAGCGAGGAAAGACACCACAATATCCGAAGTATTCACAGCTCCCAAAGCAGCTAGGAACCTTCTTCTTGAACTATCCATCAAAGGTGCTAGGAATGAGGTTGATGTTGCAGCTCCTATCCCCGGAACTATACCTGCCAGAAGCCCCGCGAAAAGACCTGTGATACCACCTTTTGCTGCTTCTTTTCTGTCGGGTTTAATGTCTTCTTGCTCCGGTATATCCAGTTCCTTGGTGTAGGCCTTGGCTAAGGCTGGTGCTGCGAAAAGCCCTGTGAAGACAGGTATCAAGGAGTTGTGTGATCGAACCGGCGCCTCAAACACCATTAATCCAAGAATTCCGGACATCACTGCTATGTTGGCGGATTTCGGTATGCTGGGCGAATGGAATATCATGAATAGGAGGAAGAAGCCCAGAACATAAGGCAGAAAAGTTTCGAAAATCGGATAGTAGTTCTTTGCTGCGTACCAAATTAGTGGAAGTAGGAGTAGCAGTGCTGCTATTGAGACTATTCCTCCGTATGCTGTGTATCTGAATGCTTCCAGACCTTTACCGTTGAGCGCCATTTCTGCTCCTGGAGGTGAGGAAAGCGCGGCTTCTGCCTCAGGTGTTCCAAGAAATATGGCAGGTATGAAGTCGTTGAATGTGTGAGATACAGATATCCCTACTATAAAGCTAATATAGGTCCAGAAGCTCATATTTCCACCGAGGTAGAATGGTAGAGTTGTGAATACGACCGTGTTGGGATGTATTCCTGGTACGAGTCCTGTGAATACGCCTAGAAGTATTCCTGGTAGTATCATCAGGGCTTCTGGTATCACTGGATTTCATCCAGTTTTTTCTGCCGTCACTAATTAAAGCTTGGAAGCCGGTTTTCTGTTTATTATGTTTGGCGGACAGGATATGTCGAAGATGATGAAGCAGATGGGAATGGATATGGATGAAATCGATGCAGATAAAGTCACAATCGAAGTAGGTGATAAGAAACTGGTTTTCGAGAATCCTAGCCTTTCCAAGATTGAAGCCCAGGGACAGGAGATCTTCCAGCTACAGGGAGACTACAGCGAGGAACAGTCAGTAAGCGAAGAAGATGTAGAACTCGTAATGCAGAAAACCGAGGCCTCCGAAGAAGAAGCGAAAGAAGCTCTAGAAGATAACGATGATGTCGCGGGCGCAGTTATGCAGCTTCAATAAAAACAAAGTAATTTCCTTTTTTCTCTATTCTCTGATCGAACTAAGAACTATTTTGTCGTAGATTCTATCAGGAACTAGTGTTTTCAGCTTCGGGAAAGCGGATGAACCTTTTCCTACTCGGTAACGGGTATCCGGATTTTTCTCTGTAGCTGCTTTCGCCACTGTTTCAGCAGCTTTCTCCGGGTCACCACCGTTGATCATGGAGTCATTCAGTATATTTTCGTAGTCCTCAGCGTAGATCGAATCAGGTACATACTTCATCAAAGCATCCCTGGCAGTCTGATTGAAACCCGTCTTGAAAGCACCAGGCTCAACCACCACTACATCTACTCCTTTATCACCGACTTCCATTCTAAGTGAGTCGCTGAGAGCTTCTATAGAATGTTTGGTGGCACTGTAGACCCCGTAATAAGGCAGGGTTACTTTTCCAACCACTGAGGACATGTTGACTACTCTGCCGTTTCTCTCCCTGAGCATCGGCATAGCCTGTCTAATCAGATTTAATGTGCCGAAAACATTCGGTTTGAAGATCGATTCAACTGTATCCGAACTCATATCCTCCAGAGAACCCAGTTCGTAGTATGCTGCAGAGTTAATCAATACATCGAACTCCTCCTGGCTTAAAATGTACTCTACCCTGTCCTCATCATATACATCACCGTGATAAGTTTCAATATCATCGGGAAGTTCACTTAGAGCCTCTTCATCAATATCCATTCCTTTGACTTGATGGCCTTCAGCTTTCAGTTTGAGAGCTGTTCCTTTTCCGATACCTGATGCGATACCGGTGATGAAGATTTTCATAAGTATATAGAAGATTAGGGTTTGACAGGGTTTAACTTTAACCTGTCAGTTTTTACCCTTCGAAATGTTCCAGGATTTTGGCGTAAGCCGGTCTCGTGATGGATATTCCTATCAGGATACCTATAATTGTCGTGACGGCGAATCCACGTACATCCTGAAGCGCATAACTGTTTGTGGAGATCTGAGAGATTGTGAATGAAACTACCACTGCTAGGGCTCCTATCGCCATAAGATGCAGGTTCTTCGAACGCTTGTATCCGGTGTATGCAAGGATTGAGACGCCTGCTGCACCGACAAGCATGTTAACCTGTGTAGGGTTGATCAATGGAAGCATCGCACCTATAGTGGATGCTGCAGATGTGAAGATCGCGAAGAACGCGTTCTTGATCTTCTTCCTCCAGTCAGTTAGCGCTTCTTTCTCTGATTCGTCCTTGATTATAATCTGATCGTCCACTCCCGTACCGACTGCTGCGATGATTCCTGCAATAGATGCCAGGTTGAGTGTTGCAACCGTTGAGAACCAGGCACCCAAGAGAACTATAACTTCTGATGAACCGGTAAGTACAATCGGTAGAGCTGTGGAAAGCTCTCTATATCTGATGTAAACCAGTCCTCCGGTTGCAAGCACTGAGGCCACGATTGCTGCGAATGCTGCCGTCATGAACTGTGTTCCTCTCTGAGCCGAGTATGTCGAGTTACTTTCTACGACTACAGAGTGGTCCAGTGTTCCTGAGCTGAGAATTGCCTGTAGCTCGCGCATATCGGCTCTTGCCTGTGACTGTGTTTCTGCTCCTCCTGTGATGGAGGGCTGTGCTTCTTCGCTGTTCGCGAAGAGGGATGCGACATTCAGTGCGGATCTTCTTTCTCCATCTACATATAGTCTTAGCTGTGCTGCTTCTCCGTTTTCGAATGTCAGCCACTGCCCTGAATCTAGGTAGTTTGAGTATACCTGTGTGGTTCTACCTGCTGCGTCATTTGATAGCTGGATAGGGAAGCTGAAACTGTACCCTCCACTTTGAGCGCTCTGTACTCTTGCGTCCGAGTTGATTACTGATAGTACATCTTGGCCGTCGTATGCTACTACCTCGATTAATGCTCTTTCTTCAGTATTGTTTATGTAGTAGAAGGTTGTGTTGTCGAGCGTAAAGTTGGTTTCTGGCTGGTATTCCGTACCATTTACTTCTACTGATTCGTTCTGTTTGACGAACTGGTAGGTGTTGTCGATTGTGAAGGTCTGGGTATCTGTTACGCGTATCGGCATTCTTGCCTCGAAGTTTCCTTTCTGTGTTAATATCTCTTCAATCTCATCGGGATCATCTGTGGCTGCTTCTACTTGTATGTTCCAGTTGCCTCCTACCTGTACGGGTTGGACTTCTGACTGGGTTAGTCCTAGTCCTGATACTCGGCTCTGTAATGTGTTTGCTATGCTCTGTGCGTCGTCTTCGGTTACACTGGTCTTGTTTATGGATACAAGTACGCTGACTCCTCCCTGGATCTGTAGTCCTCTGTTAAGGTTGGTTTCCATTACCGGTTCTCCCTGTTCGTTTTCTGCCTGTACCGGTCCTAGAGCTATTATTGATCCTGTAAGTGCGATTATCAGTACCCAGATGCGCCATTCCTTAAGTAGTGGTTTCAGATCCATGGTATCCTGTCTCCGTATTTTTCAAAGTCTCCGTTCACATATTTTGAAAGTATTACTCCGTTTCCAAGGTAGGTCAGTGGGATGTCTGCCATCAGGCCTATTACCATGACGGCTGAAATCCTTGAGAGCTCTGTAGGTCCAACGATTGCTATTGAGACTAGGTATAGTAGGCTGAATCCTGCTATTCCTCCTGAGCTCATTGTTATTCCTGTCTTGGTTGCGCTCCATAGTTTTTCTTTGACTGAGCCTCTTCTCTGCTTCAGGACTCTCA
>JBEQBC010000019.1:0-11759 GCA_041640035.1 Candidatus Nanohaloarchaea archaeon
GCTTCATCGAAAAGACAGAGAAACATGTAAAGAAGCTGGAAGATTAGAACTTTCTGAATTTACAGGTTTACAGTACTGAATACCTGCATGTTTTAAACCAAGGCAACACCATAATTTACTGTAGAACCCGCCATGTTCAATGTTGGATCGGAAGACAAGGAAAAATTGAGAGAAAACATGGAAGAAATCAAAGACCTTATACAAGGCAGAGACGAGGACAGTTCAAAAGGATTCGAACCACCTCAAGAAACGGAAACCTCACCACAGGACGACGGCTTTGATTCACAGACAGGTCCATCCAACCTGGAATCAAACCAAAACAACCCGGTAAACCAGGTTGAAGAAACTGGCGGAGACGGATTCCTAGAGGAAACTGATGAAGAGATTGATTCTGGAGTTCAACAGAACTCAGGTAACGCAGGTCTCCAAGAAACCAATAATGAAGAGCTGAACACAGCGCAGAACACCGGAAACGGATTTAATCAACAGGAGCAGAATCAGGGTCAACAACCTGTACAGAATCAAGGCTCTAACAATCAGGTTCAGCAGACACCCCAACAGAATAATATTGAGCAGTCTAATCAGCAGCAGACCGGAAATCCTCTTCAGCAGTCAGCACAGCAACAACCAAGAGATGATAACCAGCAGCGAAATGAAAGCCAAGTAGTTAACAGTTCAGGAATACAAGAAGGCAATCAGAGAAATGAAGGTAGACCTAGTGGTTCTGGGAGCCAGAAACTGTTCCTTGAAGTTGAAAGGTTTGAGAAGGTTAAGGATATGATTGATGAGATGCAGCAGTTGACTTCTGAAATCGAGGATACTTCTGAGGACTTGGAAAGCCAGATAGATAGGGAAAGAGAAAGTGAGAACCAGGCTCAGCAGCTTCTTGAAAACTTTTCTGACCGGAAGAATCAGGTTGAAGATGTGGTTCTGGACTCGGAAGAAAACTAAAAAGAGTTCTCAACAATTTTTGAGTTATGGAAGAAAAAGAAATCAGAGAAGTCCTGGAAGAATACAAGGACGCACATACTCCTGAAAAACTTGTTTCTCTACTTACCGAAGAACTAATTGAAGAACTTGAAAGCATGCCAGCGGAGAATGAGAGGCAGAAACACAATCTCAACCTGAAGATAAGAAACCTGGAAGAGGAACTGGACTGGGTTGAGAACAACAAGTTAGCTGAGTTCGACCCTGAACAGCAGTGAACCAGGCACCGAGGGTTTAGGGTATAAAAAAGTTCTATTCTCTTACAGTTTGTAACACAGACCTTGATGAACAGTTTGTGAAAGGTGTTTTCAACAACAATGGTATATCAAAAATTCGAACCATCCGACTCGCTCGCAGAGAAAACCTACAACGCAATCGAAAAAGCACGCGACACAGGAAAAGTCGTAATCGGTACTAACGAAGTAACCAAAAGCATCGAACGAAACGATGCTGACCTGGTCGTAATCGCAGGAGATGTCTCCCCTGAAGAAATCGTTATGCACATCCCAAGCCTAGCGGACGAAAGAGACATCAGCTACACATTCGTACCTGAAAAAGAAGAACTCGGTCTAGCAGCAGGCATCAATGTACAGTCAGCTGCGATCGCAGTAACCGACTCAGGTAACGCAGACGACCAGATCGAAGAGATCAGCGAAAAAGCAGAAGAACTTCTGGACGCAGAAGAAGAGGAATAAACCTTCCTCTCCACTCAAAAATCTGCAAAATCCAGAAAATTACAATCTAAGGTAACAGGAAAATGGTAAAAGCCAAGATCATCGAAGTAATCGGAGACCAAGGTCACAGAACCGTTCGAAAGGTTCGATGCCGAGTCCTCGAAGGAAACGAAGAAGGAAAGATCCTAGTAAGAAATGTCAGAGGACCGATCCGAGAAGACGATGTAGTACACATCAAAGAAACAGAGATGGAAGGATAGGTGACCAAATAAAATGACAAAATGCGAATACTGTGGAGAAGAACTTGCCCGCACACAGGGCAAACTCGTGGTAGAAACCAACGGCAACAAGCACTTCTACTGCTCAGGTAAATGCGAGAAGAACGCAGCCAACAACAGGAACCACGGATACTCCAGCGACGAGGAATAAACACTTCCTCACCACCTTTCTTTCTCTCAATACTTACCAACTTTAACTTCTGAAACCCTTCTCAGAATTCCGTCGATATATAAAATTTTACTGGCATCTATTGCCGTGTAAGGGAGGGGTTAGAAACTAGAAAATGCCGCGTCAACCAATACTTTCAGTTCTCGGACATGTAGACTCCGGAAAAACCACACTACTCGACCGTATCAGAGAATCAAGAATAGTAGACGGCGAGGAAGGTGGCATCACACAGATGATCGGAGCCACCGAAATACCCTTAGAAACCATCGAAGATGTATGCGGCGACCTTCTACAACAACTTGACACTGACATAACCATACCAGGAATGCTTTTCATCGATACACCAGGACACGCAGCATTCTCATCACTCAGAAAACGGGGAGGCAGTATCAGCGATATCTCAATCGTAGTAGTAGATATACAGCAGGGAATACAGCCACAGACAGAAGAAGCACTGAAGATCCTGCAGGACACCAACACTCCCTTCATAATCGCACTGAACAAGATAGACACCCTACCTGGATGGCAAAGCGAGCACAACCTCTTCACCAAGAACCTGCAGGAACAGACCGATAGAAACCAGCAGAAACTTGATGAAGAGATATACAGCTTAATGGGTGACCTACACGACCAGACAGGAGTTACCGCAGAAAGATTCGACCGTGTAGACGACTTCCAGAAAAAAGCAGCGATCGTACCGATCAGCGCAATGACAGGAGAAGGAATACCGGAACTACTGATGACACTGACCGGATTAAGCCAGAACTACCTCTCAGACCAGCTCGAAACACATGACGACAGCATAGGAAAAGGAACAGTACTGGAAGTAACCAAAGAAAAGGGACTGGGAACAACACTAGACATAATACATTACGACGGCACAATCAACGCCGACGATACCTTAATATACGGAACACAGGACGGAGTGAAGACAACAGATATCAGAGCACTACTCCAACCCCGACCGCTCAAAGAGATAAGAGTAGACAAGCAGTACAGCCAGGTCGACAGCATTGAACCAGCATCCGGAGTCAAGATATCCGGAAAAGACCTTGAAGGGGCAATAGCCGGAGCACCAGTAAGAACCACAGCAGAAAATGTCGAAGAAGTCAAAGAAAAAGTAAGAGAAGAACTTGACACGATCGAGTTCGAGACACAGAACGAGGGAATAATGGTTAAAGCCGACTCCCTTGGATCACTGGAAGCAATTATGCGAGAAATAGAAGACATACCGGTACAGGAAGCCAAAGTCGGACCTGTAAAGAAAAACGATGTAGTAAAAGTAGAAAATGAGGATCCTGAACACAGAGCAGTCTTCGCCTTCAATGTAGGAATCACAGACCAAGCACAGGACATGATCGAAGACAAGGGAATCGAACTTTTCCACAACGAAGTAATATACAAGATAGTAGAAGACTACGAGGAATGGAAGGAAATTCTGGAAAAGAAACAACAGGAACAGGCACTGGAAAAGATTCCAAGACCTGGCAAGATCCAGTTGATGCCTCAACACATATTCAATCAGGCCAAACCTGCCGTAATAGGAGCCAAAGTCAAGAAAGGCGTGATTAAACCCGATACAACGCTGATGAACCAAGAAGGAGAAAAAGTCGGAAGACTGAAGGCGATACAGGAACAGAACGAAAGCATAGATCAGGCTACCAAAGGCGACGAAATAGCAGTATCAATCAGCGGAGCCACAGTAGGAAGAACCTTCGAAGACGACGCAGTACTACTGGCAGACCTGACAGGAAAACAGTACCGACAACTACAACACCTGGACGACCACATGTCAACAGGAGAAAAACAAGTTCTGGAAGAAATAGTAGATATCAAAGACAGTAAAGACCCTCACTGGAAAATAGGATAAGAATTAATTATTCTCCGAACCAGGAATTCAAGCTACCTTCCGTAACCGACTTTACTTTGTTGTCAATTTGATCCTGTTCCTGCCCTATTTCATCTCTAAGGTCCTGTAAAGATTTCTCTGCTTTTTTAACATCCTCATGAAGTAAATTTTCAAGGACTTTAAGCTTCTCTTGTCTTTCCTCAATGAGGTTAATGAATGATTCTATAGACTCTGTGCCGCCAGCAAGGCCGTAACTACTTACGATCTCCTCACAAATTATAAACTTGTTTTTAGATAACTGATACCGATGTATGACATTTTCAGTTAGTTTGATTTCGCCTTCTCTAATTTGTTTTAGCTCATCGTCTGAAGGCATACTTATATTGCCCCAGTTATTTCCTCTATCTACGAATCGGCCATCTGCCTCTTTAAATTCCTCTGCAGCCTCTTCAAAAAGTTCCTCAAAACAGAAAGCAGCCAAAGCTTGAGAAGAAATACCCTTCTCTTCAGCAAAATCCGAAATGTCGTCCGCAGCCTGCCTCATATCTCTTAACTCACGAGAATCGCTATTCCTATCAGTAGCAGTGAAAGTGTGCATATTATCCTCCACCCTATCAAATCCCTCAACAAAGTACTCTTCCCAATACTGTTCCATTAGATTCTCCTCTTTCTTGGAAAATCTGTTCTTAAAGTAACTCTCTACTTTTGACCTCAATTGATCATGAATTCCCATAGACCAAATTGAATTTTGGACAAAAATAATAGATAGGGTCGCTTGTAGTACGCCACTCTACTTATGAGTTAAGACAAAAAATTCGAATATGGGATACGGCAAACTCGCGAAAGGTATGTCTGAGGAACAGGCGAAGAGAAAGCTGGAGTCAGTCATGCCTATACAGAATAATGCCAAGAAGTTTAACGGTTCGACCCCGCCAAGCGTTTTCATCGGCTCACACAACTATCCCAAGCCCAGTACCGGTGTGCTCTCACCGCAGCATCAAGGCGACTCGAAGCTGATGGACTCACCGGATAAATGGTACAGCGAAAACTACTCCATAGACAAGATCGCTTCACTCCGAACCAGCCTAGTCAACTCAAGAAAACAGACCAGAGTGAATAAGACTGATGAATTTGTGGATACAGCACGGGAAATCGCTATGGCCCGAAAACCGACACATGTCGAGGTAGAGCTGGATAAGAAGCCTTTCAACAGTGTGAATGCCGGACGGGTGAAACCGGTTTCAGCTTCCGGAGATCTGAAGCAGTTCAACCTGGGAGAGAACCCTTCAGTGAACAAGAAAGTGGAGGACGCATTCTACGACAAAGAATTTAAGGCAGAAAACGCTGTGAAGAAACTTTACAGGAAGGGAGTAGATAACTACACGCTTCAGCAGGTTATGTCCACAGGGATGCTGGGAAAGAAGGAGAACCGGAAACTGGTTCCAACCCGGTGGAGTATTACCGCGACAGACGACACGATAGCCTCACAGATACTTGACGGAGTTAAGCAGAACCAGGAAATAGGACAGATCGAATACTACAAGAACAGCTACATCGGCAACAACTTCCACATATTCCTCATACCCGGAAAATGGGAGTACGAACTTCTCGAACTGAAACGCCCGGACTCAGCATGGAACGCGATGCAGAACACATACATCGCGAACAACTACGAAGGATACTCAGGTCGTACAGAGTACGCAGAGGAAACAGCTGGAGCATACTACGCCACCAAACTAGGAATCATGGAACATCTCCAGAAAAGGAACCGTCAGGCCAAAGCGGTAGTAGTTAGAGAGGTCACACCGGAGTACTGGGCGCCACTGGGAGTATGGGTGATTCGTGAAACAGTTCGTAACGCTTTCAGTAATCCTGAAGAACTTGAGAACATGGAACAGGTGAAATGGAAGCTGAACAGTAATTTCCGTTTCTTATTCAAGAGAATAAAGAAAAGAAGTAAGATGCTGGACCGTCGCCAGTCCAGTCTTGACAGCTATCTTTCAACGAATTCTTCTTCCTCGAACTCTTCAAGGTTCAACACATAGAAGTAGTGCTTGTAGGTCTCGATAGGTACTCTTACATACAGGTTGATGACGAAGAATACCAGTAGACCTATCACCGCTACTGCTAGTCCTGCCACCGGCGCCACAAGATAGGCTAGGATTCCAAGAATTCCGAACGGAATCAGCAGAGCCAGAACCACTACAAGTGATGCAACCAGTCCTAGGATTCCTAATGCTATTCCTATTGCAACCTTGGTGATGAAGTAGATCGCTGCCTGTCCTTTCTCAGCTCTAACAAGTCCAAGAGATCTTCTGACTGCCTCAATTACATTGATATCGTTCTTGATCATCAACGGAATACCGAAGTCGTTGATGAATGTCAAGGCCAATGCCATTACAATCCAGTAGATAACAAGTACTGCGATAAATACTGCTGCAAGGACTTGACTTGAACTTCCGACTGCTACTGCCGGGAAGAGTGGTGCCGCCGCCAAGATCAGTACGAGAAAGCTCAGTCCGATAAACTGAAGAGAGTTAGTCAGGTTCTCAGAGAAAAGCCTTCTGATACCTGTTTTCTTCTCCATAACTGCCTGGAAGTAACTGAACTTAGCCAGCATCGCAAGGACGGTAAAGATAATTGCAACTACTGCTACTAAAGCTATAATAGCTGCATCAACTCCAGCCGAAGCGCTGAAAGCTCCAGTAGCCATATTACCTAGATCCAGTCCTTGATGCATATCGGCAGTAAAGGACGGTGCGGTTGAAGCGATATCTGCATCTGAAAGAGTGCTGCCGGATGTGCTTGGCCCTGAACCTCCCGTCGGAGGGTTAAAACTCCCAAGCCCTCCTCCCATCAGGAGAACCAGAACCGCCAAGCTTGTCCATAAACCCATGTTAAATGGTGTAAGAAAGTCTTTAGTCTCATTTAATGCTTCTTCAATCTTCTGTGGAGCGTACCAAGTCATAATAACAAAGTTTAACTGAAATTAACTTAAAGAAACTTTGCCATCTCCTTGTTTTTTCCAGACTTCCGGTGCCGTAGTGTTTTTTACAGTAACCGGTCATCGTAATGTGTATGGATCTTTTCCCGTTCGATACCCCGAGAGACATGCAGACAGAGATGATAGAGGTAGTTGAAGAAGCAATAGACAACGAAGGCTCAGCGACAATCCACGCACCAACCGGACTGGGAAAGACCGCCGCAGCGCTTACACCAGCGATTGAAAAGGCTATAGAAGAGGGGAAAAAGGTTTTCTTCCTGACACCGCGTCACAGCCAGCACCAGATTGCACTGGAAACAGTGAGAAACATCAACGAGAAACACGGGAAAAAGATTACTTCAACAGACTTGATCGGTAAAAGCCACCTGTGCGAAGCTCAAAATGTGATGAAGGATGAGGACGAACCTGACTGTCCACGGCATGACGCCACCTTCGACGATAATCATCAGTTAACAGATCAGGCGATGAAAAGAGTAAGAGAAGTAAGAAACAAGAACCTAACCGCTGAAGAAGTAAAGAAAATATGCCACAAGGTATGTGCTTACCAAGTACAGATGCACAGCCTCGAACACAGCAAATTAATAGTAGCAGACTACTTCCACATATTCCATCCAGGAGTCAGAGATGTAGTACTGGAGAAAGCAGATATAGACCTTTCAGACGCCATCATAATCGTAGATGAAGCGCACAACCTGCCTTCAAGAACCCGTAGCCTGTACTCAGCCACATTAAAGGACTCCCTGGTTAAAAACGCGGTATCAGAAGCAGGAAAGCACCAGTTCCATGATGAACAGCAGCACCTGCAGCAGTTGAAGAGAAAGTTCCAGAGACTAGTTCAGGACAAGCTTTCAAGCCAGAACCCTGAGCAGAGAGTGGAGAAATCGGATTTCACAGATATAGTAGACAGCTTCCGGGATTACGAGGACTTCATAGTCGACCTGGAAAAAGCAGGTGAAGAGATCGAGTCCAGACAGGACAAAAGATCCAAGGTACTTCAGATAGCCGAGTTCATGGACAGCTGGAACGGAAAAGACGAGGGATTCTCACGGATACTTCAGCGAACGAACTACGGCGAGGTACATCTAAAGTACTCATGCCTGAACCCCGAAGCCACGACACGCACACCTATCAAGAAATCATACTCAACAGTGCTGATGTCCGGAACACTTACGCCGACAGATATGTACAACGATCTTCTGGGAATCGATGAAGAGAAAAATATTACCAAGGAGTTCAAATCGCCGTTCCCCAGTGAAAACAAGACAGAACTTGTAATACCGACACTTACCACCAAGTACAGCGAAAGAGACGAATCCATGACACAGAAATACGCATGGTACCTGTCCAAAAGCCTGGAAGAGATTCCAGGAAACGCAGCAGCATTCTTCCCCAGCTACAGCTACATGGAAGATGTCAAAGACCAATTAAAGATGCATACAGACCGTCGAATATTCGTCGAAAAACCGCAGATGGACAAAGAGGAGAAACAGCAAACACTTGACCGGTTCAAAGACCGGAAAGATGAAGGAGACGCAGTCCTACTCGGTGTAACAGCCGGAAGCTTCGGAGAAGGAATCGACTTCCCAGGAGAGATACTCAAAGCCGTATTCATAATCGGACTACCACTACAAAGACCGGACCTGGAAACCAAAGACCTGATCAACTTCCTAGACGAGAAATACGGGAAAGGATGGGAATACGGCTACACATACCCAGCGATCAACCGGGCTGTACAGGCAGCAGGCCGCTGCATAAGAAGCAAAACGGATGAAGGCGCCATCATCTTCATGGACAAAAGATACAACTGGAGCAACTACCGGAAAACACTTCCAAAAGACATCAACCTGAAAGAGACCAGAGCACCATGGAAAGAACTCGGCGAGTTCTTCTGAAGAGCCGAACTAACTTATCAAAAACACTTATGACAGTCACAGACCTCAGATACTATTATGACAACAGTGATGGCACAGGGAACATTCGATATAATACATCCCGGTCACATCCACTACCTTGAGAAATCAGCCGAGAAAGGCGATGAACTGGTAGTAGTGATCGCCAGAGACTCAAGAATCGAAAAAAATACACATTTTGATGAAGATGAACGAAGAAAGATAGTCGACAGCATAGAACATGTCGAAAGAGCCGTGCTGGGCAGCGAGGGCGACATATATTCAACTGTAAAGGATATTGACCCTGATGTAATCACCTTGGGATATGACCAAGATCACGATGAAGAACAGGTCAAAGAGATGGCTGAGAACGCAACAGGACACAAAGTAAATGTCGAAAGAATCTCAGGTCTCAAAGACTATTCATCAAGCAATATCAGAGAGTCCTAATCGTTAACCGCCTCAACAGCCTTGGCAAAACCTTCTCTTACAAAGTTTCTGTACCTCAGATCATAGCTATCCGGCCTCCAGTTGAGAGAAAACCCTCTATCCCTTAGAGAGATTTCGAGATGAAGAGGCTCATCCACATCCTCAAAATCAAACTCGTAGATACGCCAGTCCTTACCTGAGTCAAAACCAAGCTCCACATCGAAATCAACATCCTCAGGGAAACTCTCCTCATAGAAACTGATAGCCTTATCCATAACCTCATGCTGATCAAAATCACTCCAAGTCTCCAGCTGTCGAAGCGGATTCTCCCTGCCTTCTCTATAGAAAACAGGATTACCTTCCTTGATAGAGTCCGGACGGGTTACACGGCAGAACTCGGACTTGATATTCTTGAACTTTCTCTCATGATCTGAACGCGGATGCATGCTGTAGGCAACAGTCTCTCTATCCTCATCTGATGCTATCGAGCTCTCCGCAACCGATCTCTCAACCTCAACCATCACGGACTCTTCAACATCCGGCAAGTCTATATCATACATCCTGAAATCGCCGTCATTCGCAGAAAGATCCATACCGTACTCATTCAATCCCAGGACCTCAAGAAACTCATCATCCGACTCAAGGCCAGAGAAAGTGATATTATAATTACTGTACTCCTCAGTCAGATGGTTTTGAAGGCTTTCAACATAACCTTCGACCGCGGTTTCCAGCGCCGACTCAAAAACCTCCCAGGACTCATCTTCAGCAAGCCTCTGACTGTACTCCATCAACTACTTAACAGGTCTCAAGGGATAAAAAAGGAAGCTGATGTGTTCACAGAAAATTAAGGTTACCTGGCGGTTTTGTCGAGGATTTAAAGATTTACACCACTAAGAGTTGAATATGAGCGAAGACGAAATCCAGAAGGACCAAGAAAAGTTCAACCATGTAACCGACGCAGAAATCAAGTACGACTCCGGAGAAGGACTAACAGAAGATACTATACGAAAGATATCAGAAGAGAAAGACGAACCGGAATGGATGCTGGAAAAGAGACTTGAAGCCTTCCGACATTTCAAGAGACGACCAATGCCAGACTGGGGACCAGACCTGTCAGAACTAAAGATTGACGAGATAACACCTTTCAAGGTTGCAGAGGGAGAGCAAAGCGACGACTGGGACGAAGTACCAGAAGAGATCCAGGAAACATTTGACAAACTGGGAATACCTGACGCAGAGCAGGAAGCACTTTCAGGCGTAGGCGCACAGTACGAATCAGAAGTCGTCTACCAGAACATGAAAGAAGAATGGGAAGAAAAAGGCGTCATCTTCATGGACATGGACAAAGCAGTCCAGGAACACCCAGAACTAGTCAAAGAATACTTCATGACAAAGAATGTCCCTCCACAGGACAACAAGTTCGCCGCCCTCCACGGAGCAGTATGGAGCGGAGGAAGCTTCGTCTATGTACCCGAAGGAGTAGAAGTCGAGATACCTGTACAGGCCTACTTCCGAATGAACAGCAAAGGAATGGGGCAGTTCGAACACACACTTATCGTAGCCGAGGAAAACAGCAGATTACATTATATAGAAGGCTGCAGCGCACCGCAGTACACCAGAAACAACCTGCACGCCGGATGTGTCGAAGTATTCGTCAAAGAAGACGCACATGTACAGTACTCCACAGTACAGAACTGGAGCAAAAACACATACAACCTGAACACAAAAAGAGCCAAAGTAAAGGAGGATGGAGTAATGGAATGGGTCTCCGGAAGCATGGGATCCAAAGTCACAATGCTATACCCAAGCAGCCATCTAAACGGTGAAGGCGCACGAGCCAACCACATCACAATCGGATTCGCAGGAGACGGACAGAACATCGACACAGGAGCCAAAGTTGTCCATAACGCACCGAACACAAAGTCCACTATCGAATCCAAATCGATCACTCAGGGAGACGGCCGAACCAACTACAGAGGCCTGGTAAGAGTTCCTGAAGGAAGCCATGGCAGCAAAGTCAGCATCGAATGCGATGCAATGATGTTCTCAGATGAAGCCACCAGCGATACAGAACCGTACATCGAGATACAGGAAGACGATGTAGAAATGGCGCACGAAGCCACAGTAGGGCGAATCGGAGATGAGGAAATTCATTACATGCAGAGCCGTGGAATTGAGGAAGAAGAAGCCAAAGAGATGATCGTCAGAGGATTCATCGAACCAATCGCGAAAGAACTACCTCTCGAATATGCTGTCGAGCTGAACCGATTAATCCAGTTAGAGATGGAAGGAAGTCTGGGATAAACCCAGAATCTTTTGATTACTTCTAAGAAATATTAAACGTCTTTAAACATTTTGTTAGATAAGATTCGAACAGTTTCAAAATGGTTTTAAAGAAAGGTAGTTCTCTGCTTTAAACATGTTTAACTTAACCCATGATAGAGCCTTTGTTGCGGTTCTGGCGCTTGTCGTTTTTTCAT
>JBEQBC010000020.1:0-11040 GCA_041640035.1 Candidatus Nanohaloarchaea archaeon
GGATACGAAACAGAGAACATTCAGATAGGGGTGAAGACCGGTGAAGCAAGCTTCAAGGATATAGAGAAGCCGGAACCAAGTATAGAGGATCATGAAGTCGCCCGTTTGTTCAACAGCAGTGTCTCAAGCATGCGGAAACTTGTCTACGACGAGAACGGACTGGGCATTATAGCAGGACATCCCTGGTTCCAGAACTTCTGGGGCAGAGACATGTTCTGGACACTTCTAGGATTCATAGACGCAGGATACTTCGAAACCAGCCATGAGATACTTGAGAACTACGCAGAACAAGAAGACTTCCCAACCAGAATCAAGGAAGGCGCCAACCCTGACAGACAGGGAGCGGACGAAGCAGCACTATTCGTAATAGCAGCCGACAAAATGGACAACCACTGGCGTATAAGCAAAAAAATAGAGGAAAAAATGCAGAAAGCAGTAGAACAAATAGAGATAGACTCCGACGGAGTTGTAAAACATAATAAAGACGGCACCTGGATGGACACACTAGAGAGAAGTCCAGCAGTTGAAATCCAGGCACTAAACCTTCAGGCCGCCAACATCACGGGTTCAGATAAAGCAGATCAACTTGAAAAAGGATTAGAAGAGTTCAAAAACGAAGAATACCTTAACGATACTATAAGTGATGGCGCACGGACGATAAACCCGGCGATACCGTTGATGTTCAATCAGCTGGATGATGAAACATCGGAGAAAGCGCTTGAAGTCATAAACGCAGAGTTCAACTCTCTGTACGGCGCCAGAACCCGTTCCATGACAGATCCCGGATACGATTCTTCAGGATACCACACCGGAAGCGTCTGGGGATTGACAACCGGCTGGGCGGCCGCAGCCAACCTGGCAAACGGGAAAAAAGGTCAAGGAGTAAACTTCCTGAAGAAGATGAACAAATACCTTGATAGAAACCAGCTTGGAGGTCTCCCGGAAGTAGTGGACGCGGAGAACGGGGAACTACTGGGATGCGGAGAGCAGGCGTGGAGCGCAGGTATCACCACTCATGTTATCGATACATACCTGCTTGGAATGAAGGTTGAGAACCGGAAGCTGAAGATAGAGGCTCCTGCCGAAGTCAGCTGTACAAGGTACAACAAACGAGTAGGGGATGAAAAGGTAAACCTGAAGTTCAACGAGGGAGAAGTAGAAGTACTGGAGAACACAGGAGTAGATGTAGAGGTCGTAAACAAATGATAATAATCAATTTCAAGGCATACAGACAGGCAACAGGCCAGGAAGCAGAGGAACTCAACCAGAAGATAGAGAAAGCAAGAAAGAAAACGGATAAAGAAATCGTGGTCTCACCAGCCACCACAGATCTCAACCGTATAAAATCAAGTAAAATGTACTCTCAGCACATCGACCCTGTAAATCCTGGAAGCCAAACCGGACACACAACCGTAGAAACAGTTAAAGAAGCAGGAGCAGAAGGAACACTTCTAAACCACTCCGAAAGAAGGCTAGAAGACGAAGAACTGAAAGAGTCCGTCATGATGGCGAACGAAAAAGGACTGACCACAGTTGTATGTGCACAGAACCCGGAAGAATGCGGAAAATACGCAGAATACAACCCAGACTACATAGCTTATGAGCCACCGGAGCTGATAGGCGGAGATACCTCCGTATCCAGCGCCAAACCCGGACTGATAGAGAAAGCAGTAGAAAAAGCAAGCGACACAACTGTATTGACCGGAGCCGGGATCAAAAGCCGTGAAGATGTCGAGAAAAGCATCGAACTCGGATGTGAAGGCGTGCTTGTGGCATCCGGAGTCGTAAAATCAGAAGATCCCTTCGAGGAAGTACTTGAGCTCTGTGAAGGATTATGAAGGATATATGGACAGAAAGATACCTGAACGCCAAGAAAATAGCAGAAGGAGATTTCGTGGAGACACTTACAGGTTTCAACGCAAATATCGATGTAACCATAGATTACGAAGACCTCAACCTGAGCATGGAGAATGTGGAGCCGGAAAACATAGATGAACCTGAGAACCTGTCCGAACTAAAATCCCTGCTGAAATACTGCAAGGAGAACGGGGAAAACCGGGAGATACCACGGAACGGTTTGACACTTGAAACACCTGAAGGAGACCGCAGTATCGGCGGACAGGCAGGTATCTGGAGCAACTACCTTTCACAGACACGGAACTCCGTCACATTCTACACACCGTTCCTCTCAGACAAGCTCGCAGACCGTGTAAACGAAAGTGTTCTCTACCCTGTTATATCCGGACAGTTCGTACTGAAGAATGTCCGTGACGCAGGGAACACCGACAGAATGAAGGAAAACATAATAATAGAGTTCTCAGGAGAAAGAACCGGCAGACTGATCCTATCAGACAAGCTGAAAGGCTTCGGACCATACTTCAGAGGAGGAGTAGCTGAACACATTGACAAGATGGATCAGAACCTTGACAGAGTACTTTTAGCCGGATTCCAGAACTCATCAGGAAATGTAGAATCCAAGCTGAAGAAGTCCGCCGAACAGATCTCCGCATTCGAAACACCTGTCCACCTAGAGTATGTTGACATGAGCAGAGAGCTTTCAAAGAAAGTTAACCAGCATATAATTCCCGAAGTGGACAGTCTTGGGATGGATGAAACCGAGACAGCGAAGATTGCAGATATAAGAGATATCGAAGTGGAAGGAGAAGAGGTCAGCCTGGGCGAAGCCTTCAACCTGGCGAAAGACCTGATCCGGGAAGACGACCTGGAACGAGTACATATCCACACCTACGAATACCATGTGATAATAGCGGATGAAGACTATCCTGTGGACGAGGAGAAAATCCGGGAAAGCATGCTTTACGGAGAGGTCTGCGGAATCACGATGGCAGATACCGGAAATCTGCCTCGTACCGAGACTGTGAAGGATTTCAAGATGGAGAACAAGCATATCAAGAAACTGGATGAACTGGAGCACTTCGCGGACTTCTTCGACTTAGAAAACTTTGTAGAAACCGGTATAGCCTGTGTGGACGATCTGAAGGTCGTAGCTGTACCGACTGTGATACATGAGGATCCTGAAAGAGTGGTGGGAATGGGAGATGTGATCTCTGCTGGAGCCTTTGTCGGAGAGCTCAAGTAGAACTTTCTATAGCGTCTTCTACATCTCCTCTGACCATTTCAAGCAACCTTTCAAGGTCTTCCTCAGTATCCGCCTCTACACGGACAGACATCTTTTCTTCTGTATTTGAGGGTCGGACTAATGCCCAGCCGGAGTCGAACTCTATCTTCAAACCATCGATTCTTGAGATATCGTAGTCAGAGTACTTTTCAGCCATCTTCTTGATGACAGGTTGCTTGGCTTCATGAGCACAGTCGATCCTCAGTTCCGGCGAAACAGGATAATCAGTGTACTCACGGAGCTTCTGATGTACATCTTCATCCTTCACGATACGGGACATAAGTGCTGCGGCGTACATACCGTCATCCCAAGGGAAACCTTCTGATGGGAAGTAGTAGTGCCCGGAGAGTTCTCCAGCAAAGACTATTGAGTCGTCTTCATGGATCATCTCTGAGATAAATGTGTGGCCTACACGGGACTCGACAGGTTCTCCACCGTTCTCAGCTATAACCTCCTTCACCAATTGGGATGCACGGAGATCGTGAACCACTCTACCTTTCTTCTTTTCCAAGAGGTGTTCCGAGAAAAGCGCCAGGACTTCGTCTTCGGATATATATCCTTTTCCAGGCAGTATGAATCCTGCTCGGTCACCATCTCCATCAAATATGATGCCTAGATCTGTTTCCTCACTCATGGCTTGTTCAAGCTGTTTCTGGGCTTCTTCCTCTCCAGGCGCAGGTAGATGGTTCGGGAAGCTTCCATCAACTTCTTCATTCACGGTTTCTACTTCTGCACCCAGTTCCTCGAAGAATGAACGCGCTATTGAACCTGTTACTCCGTTTCCACAGTTTACAGCTACTTTCAGTCCTTTGATAGACCCTATGGAGTTCTTTACATCCCGGATATATTCTTGAGTTACTTCGATTTCCTTTTCTTCTCCTTCACCTGTTTCGAATTCTTCGTCTTCGTATATCTGTTCTATCTCTTTCATGCCTCCTTCTCTGGACATTGAGAGAGCGTTTTCAAGGCAGAACTTGAATCCTGTGTATTCTGGCGGGTTGTGTGATGCTGTTACTACTGCGGCTGATTCCAGCTGTTTTTCTACCTGTGCGTGGTATGCTACAGGTGTTGGAACCATTCCTGCGTTAGCTACATCTGTGCCTGTTGATTTGACGCCGTTGATGAATGCTTCAGTTATTTTTTCGCCGTTTTCTCTGCCGTCTCTGGCGACGAGTACTTTTTCTGCTTCTGTGAATGTTCCGTATGCTTTTCCTACTTTTTCTGCTTCTTTTTCTCCTACTTCGTCAGGATACTTTCCTCTCAAGTCGTATGCGTGGAAGAATGATACCATGATTAAGTTTTTCACCAGTAGTTCTCAAGTATTTCTTTCTGTTCTCTGTAGTTTTCCTGTGTGTCTGGAAGCGATTCCTTCATGACTTTGGTGTCTAGGCTTGTCTCCATGAAGCCTCTGTCTTTTTCGTATAACGGTACTAGCTGTACATGTAGATGTGGTATGGATTCTCCTGCTGCTTTCCCGATGTTGATTCCCACATCGATTCCTGCCGGATCTACAACTTCTTCCTGAAGCTTTTCGACCTTTGAAACCATCTTGAATAAACGGTTTCTCTCCTCGTCCTCCAGCTCTGTGAGGCTGTTTACATGTTTCTTGGGTACGACCATAAGATGGCCTGTATTGTATGGAAATACATTCAGGACGACCATCAGGAACTCGTCCTCGAAGACAGTCATTTTGGTTATTCTTTCGTCATCTTCGCTCATGGAGCAGAATATACAGTCGATATCTTCCGGTATCTCGTTTACTTCATAATCCTTTCTTTTGGGACTCCAGAGATACTGTTCGTAGGGCTTCAGGTCTGTCATACAGCTAAAATTATGGAGAAAATAGGTTTTAAAACCGGAACTTCTCTACTGAAGCAGGTCCTTGAACTTTAGTCGGACTTTTTCGCTCAGTCCTCTTTCAGGTGGTTCTCTGCCCTGCATCCTGTGCGCCAGGTCTTCGATCTGTCTTGATACCTTGGATTCAGGTCGTACCGATGTTACTGGTTCTCTGAGAGCTATTGATTCTCTTACATGTTCGTGGTCGTTGATCTTTCCGATTACAGGTACTTCGACCAGGTTCTCTGCTTCTGCCAGTCCTACCTCGTTTGCTTCTCCTCTTACACCGTTCAGAACCATTCCAAGTATATCACGGTCTAGCTGTTCTGCCATTTTCTTGGCTCCGATGCAGTTTGTGAGTGATGGTAGTTCTGGTTCGGATACTAGAAGTACCTCGTCTGATGCTTCGATAGCTGACTCTACTTCGTCTCCTACTCCTGCGGCGGCGTCGATGAATACGAAGTCTTTGTCGCCTAGGAATTCTACAAGTGAGTGCTTGAGGTTCTCTGAGTTTGCGTTGAAGTCGAGGATTGATGCTGGTAGGATTGATACTCCTGCCGGGTGTTTGGCGACTGCCTGTGTGATGTATGCTTCTCCTTCAAGTACTTCGTTTAGTGATACATCTTGGAAGCCGATGCCAAAGTGTTGTGAGACATTTGCTCCTGAGAAGTTTCCATCTATTATTAGAACTTCTTCGCCCATCTGGGAGAGTTTTACACCTAGATTACATGTTACTGTGGTCTTTCCTACTCCTCCCTTACCAGAAATTACGGATATTACCCGGGTCATGAATAATAGTTATTTCGGGGTTGACTGATTAAAAACCTGTCCCCCATAGAACTGTGGAAAAAGTGAATTATTTTATCGGAATACATTCAGCACTCGGTCGATAAAGGTGTCTTCCTCGATCTGAGGCTCGTATCTGATTCCGCCTAGGTCTGCAGCCACGCCCTTGAATCTTTCTGATACATGATGGTCTGGTTCGTGGTGTACAAGCGGTTTCTTGACAGCTAGGGCTTCCTCGACCTTTTCATGGTGAGGGATCTCCATTAAGACTTCGTAGCCGATCATTGATTCGACTTCTTCTGTGCTGAGCTCTGCATCATGGCCTTTGACCATGTTCAGTACTACCCCTGTTACATCTGTTCCTGCTTCCTCTGCTACATTTACTGTTTTGAGTGCGTCGGTTACTGCTGGCAGGTTGGGATTTGTTACGATTAGTACTTCGTCTGATGCTTCGATCGCGTTCAGTGATTCGTTTCCTAGCCCTGCTGCTGAGTCAACCAGTACGAAATCCGGTTCACCGATCGCGTCGAGAAGTACATCTGCCAGGTTGTCTGGAGATGTGTCCCTAAGGTCTTCTACGGATAGTCCGGCTGGTACTACTCTTAGGCCGGAGTCGTGGATGTACATTGCTTCGGTGATATGTGCATCTCCTTTGAGAACATCGTGCAGTGTTTTTGGGTACAGCGGTATTCCTATGTGGAACCCTAGGTTCGGGTTAGTAAGGTTTGCGTCTAGTACTACTGTGTCAGCTCCGAACTCTGTCAGTGCTGCTCCCAGGTTTGATGTTACCGTGGTCTTTCCTACTCCTCCTTTTCCACTGCTTACACATATCAGCCGGGTCATCGTATACAATCAATTGAATACTTTGATTTAAATTAACTGTCACCGTTGCCGAATCACTGACAGTAGAACAACATTCCGGAGAAAACCTGAACTTTGCCTGTTTAGTCGGCAGATTAAATAAGTTTAAAGACATGTATTTTAGAGTATGAGCGAGTTTGCATCCAAACTAAATGTTATACAGGAAAAATGGCAGGAAAAATGGAACGAAGAACGGATCTACGAATCAGATCCGAACAAGGATGACAAGTTCTTCATAACCGTCGCATATCCCTACCCAAGCGGAGGAATGCACATCGGACATGTACGGACATTCACCCTGCCAGATGTTTTCTCCCGTTTCAAACGGATGCAAGGATATAATGTACTCTTCCCTATGGCCTGGCATGTTACAGGTACGCCGATCATCGGAGCGCTCGACAGACTGAAAGAAGGAGAAGAAGAACAGTGGGAAGTACTTACAGACACCTACAATGTTCCAGAAGATGTTCTCGAGCAGATGGAAGAGCCTATGGACTTCGCAGACTACTTCATTGAGAACAGCTACAAGCCGAACATGAAGAAGCTTGGTTTTGGAGTCGACTGGAGAAGAGAGTTTACTACAAACGACGATAAATACAGCAAGTTCATCGAATGGCAGTACAAACGACTTCACGACCAGAACCTAGTCGAAAAAGGAATGCATCCAACCAAATACTGCCTCAACGATGAAAACCCGGTAACTACACACGATCTCCTGGAAGGAGAGACAGCTGAGAAACAGGACTACACACTTGTCAAGTTCGAAGGAGAAGACTTCAAACTCCCGATGGCAACACTAAGACCGGAGACAGTTTACGGAGTAACACATACACTCGTAGACCCAGAAGCCACATATAAGATCGTAGAGGTCGACGGAGAAGAGAACTGGGTTCTCAGCTCGGAAGCAGTGGAGAAGCTTCAGCATCAGGACCGAAAACTGGTAGAGGTATCCGAGATCGAGGGAGAAGAACTTGTAGGAAGAAGGATTACCAATCCTGTGACGAAGGAAAAAGTACTCATACTACCCGCCACATTCGTGGACACTGACTCAGGTTCCGGACTCGTCATGTCCGTACCGGCACACGCACCTTACGACTACATCTCACTTGAAGACCTGAAGAACAGTCCGGACACGCTTCGAGAGTATGGACTGGATGTAGAAGAGGTCAGAGATATCGAACCAATCCAGATAATCAATGTAGAAGGATATGATAGCTACCCTGCTGTAGAGGCTTGTGAAGAATACGGAGTGGAAAGCCAGGACGACGAGGAAGCACTGGAGAAGGCTACAGAAGAGGTATACGAGAAAGAGTTCCACAGCGGCACCTTGAATTCTTCATGCGGAGAATTCACCGGAAACAAGGTCAACGATGTAAAGGATAAAATCATCCGGACCTTTGAGGACAGCGGTGAGTTTGACTCCATGTACGATTTCTCAGAGGAAGTTGTCTGCCGATGCGGGGGCAAAGTAGTGGTCTCACTTCAGGAGTCCTGGTTCCTCAGTTACGGAGACCGTGGCTGGAAGGACAAAGTCCACAAGAACCTTGACGAGATGAACATCATCCCTGGAGACAAATGTCAGGACTACGAACACACGATTGACTGGCTTGAATCCTGGCCAGCAATCCGGAACTACGGACTCGGTACCAAGATGCCGTTCGACGATGACTTCATCGTAGAGCCGCTCAGCGACTCAACAATCTACATGAGCTTCTACACAATCAAACATATTATAGACGATATCGAAGCGGAGAAGCTGGAACCTGAGTTCTTCGACTATGTATACAACGGCGAAGGCGATCCTGAAGAACTAGCTGAAGCACTTGATATTGATCAGGAGATTATCGAGGAAGCTCATGAAAGCTTCGAGTACTGGTACCCATTAGACTGGAGAACATCCGGTCATGATCTGGTTCAGAATCATCTTACTTTCATGATGTTCCACCATACAGCCTTGTTCGATGAGGAGAACTGGCCGCAGGGAATAGCAACCTGGGGAATGGGAACTCTCGAAGGAGAAAAAATGAGCTCCTCAAAAGGACATGTAGTACTGCCCGATGAAGCAATTCAAGAGTATGGAGCTGATACAGTAAGGTTCTTCCTTTTCGCATCCGTCGAGCCATGGCAGGACTTCGACTGGCGTGCAAAAGAAGTAGAAAAATACCAGAACAAGCTTCGAAGCTTCTACAACCGTACAATCGAAATGGACGAAGAAAGCGAGGAAAGAGAGAAAACAACACTAGACAAGTACGCTCTCTCTCGGCTACAGCACATAATCGAAGAAACAACAGAAGGACTGGAAGACTTCCAGACACGGAAAGCCGGACTGAACGCATTCTTCGAACTTAACAGCCTGATCAACAAGTACAGGAAGCGTTCCGAAACCCTCAACAAGGAAGTTGTCGATCAGCTGACTTCAGCTCAGGTCCGTTTGATGGCTCCTTTCACACCTCATATATGTGAGGAGCTATGGAGCAAGCTTGGAAACGACGGATTTGTATCCAAAGCTGAATGGCCTGAAGTTGACGAAAGCCTGATTGATGATGAAGTTGAGAGCCGTCAGGAGTTCGTTGAAGCGATGGTCGAAGATATCAGAGAGCTTGAGGACATGGTTGACAGCTTTGAAACAGTCAAGCTCGTTCTCGCAGATGAATGGAAGCGTGAAGTGTTCGATGAACTTCACAGTGTTGTTGAGGAACGACCTGAGTTCGGTGAAGCAATGGGACGCATGGTTGACGGAAGGAAAGATCACGCAGACCAGATCAAGTCCTACCTTCAGGACTACCTGAACAACCCTGGCGACCTACCTCAGAGCTTTGATGAAGAGACTGAGAAGCAGATCATCGAGGAGAACAAGGAGTACCTTGAGAAAGAGTTCGATACAGATATAGAGATCGTCAAGGAAGCTGACACCGAGGACGAGAAAGCTGACAGAGCCGAGCCTGGTAAACCAGCCATCATACTTGAGTGACTAATCATGGTGAATAAAGGAGAAGCTGCTGGCGTACTGTATGTATGGCAGGACGAAATCGAGAGAGGGGTCTTCGACAACCCTCATTACTCCTTTGATGATGTTGAGGACGACCTAGGTAGAAGGCTTGCAGAGGACACCAAGGATTTCCTGAAAAACAATTACATACAGGAAGCGGATACGCATGGGGATGACGAACATTATCAGTTAACTGAGAAAGGTAAAGAAGCTGCTTACAAAGTTTACCAGTTTGTTGAGGACCGGCATAATGGAGAAGTAGATACCTTGATGGGTTGGACTGACGAAGATACTGTCGACGATCTCTTGGATCAGTAGTTTTTCAGAGATTCTTCGAGTGACTTGTCCAGATGTTCATCCACATCGATATTTTGGTCCAGTTCGTTCAGTGCTTTTCTCTGAGCTCTGACCAGGTCTTCCATCTTCTCAAGTCTTTGATTCATTAACGCCATGGCCACCCACATCTGACCTATAGATGCGTTCTCTGCTTCCATGTACTCTGTTTCGTGGTCCTGTACTGAGTCTAGAAGAGAGTTAAGTGATGCTTCAAGTCGGTCAGGAAGGTTTTCTATCCAGCCCATAATACTGTTATACTGATGGTCGTAGAACTCTTTTAACATTCCCGTAGCAAACAGTTCAATATGGAAAAAGGAGATCTTGTACTTGTAAACTACATCGGAAAAAATGAGGATGGAGAAATATTCGACCTGACTGTTGAAGAAAGAGCGAAGGAAGAAGGAATCCATCGAGACGACATAAACTACCAATCTATACCGGTACTGGTAGGAGAAAACTATGTAATCGACGGACTGGACGAAGCAATCCAGGAAATGGAAGTAGGCGAAGAAAAAGAAGTTGAAATCCCTCAGGAGAAAGCATACGGAGAAAGAGACAGTGAGGAAATCGAAACTTACCCTGAGAAAGAGTTCCAGAGACAGGATGTAAACCCGCGTCCCGGAGAAGAACTTATGATCGGAAACCGCCGTGGAAAAGTACTTACAAACAACTCAGGACGAGTAAGAATCGACTTCAACCACCCACTTTCAGGACAGGACCTCACCTACGAAGTAGAAATAGTTGAGAAAGTTGAAGACGAGGAAGAGAAGGTCAGTAAGATCTTCCAGCATGTAGTAGGACACGGTGACTACGAGATAGAGGACGGCGTAGTGAAGGCCGAGAAGGTCCACAGTCACGACGGGCATACACATGAGCTACCTGACGAGATGAAGGATAGATTCCGGGAGCAGGTAGAGAACTATACAGATTTCGAAGTAGAGTTCGTCGAGTAGAATTTTTTCCATATTTTCTATAACCGGGTAAAACCGGTTTTCTTAACTTGATTCCGGGGTTTCAGCCATTTTTATATACTTTGGTGGTAACACATTATACAAAACGAAGCCTCATCAAAAGGAGTGTTCTGCAACAATGG
>JBEQBC010000021.1:0-9664 GCA_041640035.1 Candidatus Nanohaloarchaea archaeon
ATTCTAAATATGCTTTGAACTTCGGAGTACCTTTAAAGCCGGTTGATCAGAAAAAGGCGCAGACACTTACCGACGAACTACACGGTTTCATCGACGACAGAAACGACTACAGTTTTCAGAGCGGTGAAAGAGACCTATATTTTGGCGGAGATCAGATAGTAGGTACCTCACAGATCTTCGGAGATGAATCAGCTGTCCTCAGAGCCTACTGGGCGGAAGAAGTACCTGATGTATACGATATCATGTATCAGGACGGCTTATCAGCTGATGAGATTCAGAGCCATCAGGAAGCCATGGAAAAATCCCAGGACACCATGGGAGACCAGGATTTCTACAGAAAGGTTCTAGACGAGTTTCATGCCGATGAGCTTACATCAACCGAGTTCCTGGACAAGCTTACGGATGAGCCGGGTAGGAAAGCTGAAGAGCTTCTTGAGAGGGAAGGCACCCGTGAACGAGATGTGTGTTTCCTGACAAGACCTGAAGAATAGAAAATAGATAAAAAATGTTATTGAGGTTGCTGAGCAGTGTAACGGAATGTTACATTGTCTCCTGAGTCCAGTACATAGTTGTTGACAGCTGTAGTCGCTGACTCGTTGTTCACATAGTAAAGCCAGCTGTGCGTTTCGTTCTGTGCCAGACCATCGATGGAGGTTACGAAGTAACCGAAATCATACTCTTTGTACTCCACACTGTAGGTCTGGTTCACTGCATCGAAAACAGTCGAGTTAACAGGTACATTTATCTGTCCTCCGACTGTTTCACCTAGTTTTTCAAGCTCCAGAGATACCTGAATGCCTTCTTCACCGGTTTCCGGAGCACTGTTCTGGTACTGGATCCCTGCCGCTGCTACCGCTATCAAAACAACTCCTGCAGCAACATAAAGCAATTCATTTCTGCCGATAGAGTCCAATCTTTCTTCTAGATCCATAAAGCATCAACCCAAAACCAAGAGTACTTGCCACATGTGTTACGACAAAAGGTATAGAGGCCGCAAGATAAGCCAGTCCTATACCTGTGAAAGATGCAAAGCTAAGCGAACCAATATTCATTACAGCCTGAAAGCTTAGAACGCCTAAAAGTACTGAAAGCATAAAAGCCGGACTTCCCTTCAACTTCTTGCCGATTAATCCTCCTATTATTCCTGCGGATGCCGCTCCCAAGACCTGGAAGGCAGTCCAGGGTCCTTGACCTCCGTAAACCAGGAAGTTTGAAAGATAGTATCCTGAAGCACCTGCAACAGCTCCTTCACGGACGCCAAAGTAGAATCCTGTAGCAACCGCTACAGCCACGATCGGAGAGACATTCGGTACATGCTGGAGAGCTACTCTGCCAGCAACACCAGCGGTAGTCAGTGCAGCTGTTGTCTTCAGTGAAGAGTACTTTGCAGAAGTATCTGATTCATCAGAGTTTTCTGTAAACGGTAAAAATTCCTGTGGTGTAACTGTTTTCGCTCCCATAATTAGAAAACATTCTCCCCCCGAGAACTCGGTATCAAAAACTTGGTAGCTTACCTGTTAAGAAAGTACCGACAAGAACCATCCAGTTAAAAAAATAGGCCTACAGAATACATCTACAGACCTTTTACGCGAGGGTAGCCAAGCGGTCAAAGGCGCAGCGTTGAGGGCGCTGTCCTGTAGAGGTTCCGGGGTTCGAATCCTCGCCCTCGCACTCCTACTTTCTGATTATGTTTGAATCCAGATCTCTTGGATCCTGTGTCAGCCTTTCGATACCGTTTTCTTTCACGAGGAATGTATCTGAGTGTCTGAAGCCTCCGGCTCCTTCAACATAGATTCCTGGTTCCAGCGAGATAACCATGTTTTCCTTCAGTTTCTTGTCGTTTCCACGGTCGATAAACGGTTTTTCATGGCCTTGAAGCCCTAATCCGTGACCAGTATGGTGGCGTGAATGCTCTAGGACTCCTTGTTCCTTGAAGTAGTCATGAACTTCTTGATCTACTGTTGATAGTTTGACTCCGGCAGCTACTGCTTCGGCAGCGGTTTTCTGAGATTCCAGCATTATCTGGAAGTAGTTTCTCTGCTCTTCAGTTAGTTCACCGAGGAACATGGTCCTCTCCAGCTCTGCATTGTATCCTTTGTATGCCAGCGCCATTCCAGGCAGTAGGATATCGTTTTGCTGTAGCTCTCTGTTTTCTACCTGTCCGTGCGGGTTGTATGTGTTTGGTCCTGAGAGGATTCGGTAGTAGGATAGTTCTCCGGCACCTACATGTATGCTTCCCTGATCGTTGATCACCATCTCTGCTGTTTTCTGCTGCATCTCCATATTCATGGATACTTCATTCCTTCCAGGTTCCACCATCTCTCTAATCTTCTGGAAGGCTTGGTCAGCGTACTCTGAGCTTTTCCTCATAGTTTCAAGTTCTGCACTGGATTTCTGGATACGCATCTTTTCTGTCCAGCCCTCTATCTGTACCTCCCTTCCTGTTATATCTTCCAGTGATGGTCCTTCGTATCCCATGATGCCAGGTGCGCCGTTCATATCCGCGCCTACATTCTCCAGGCCGCGGTTTTCGATCATCTCTCCGATTTTTTCTTCGGGAGTCTTTGAGCTGTGCTGGTAGTATTCCCCATTGTTGTTTCCAGGGTAGTCGTAGTATACATATACCTCGTCAATCAGTTCCTCTGATTCTGCTGCGTCTTTTTCCAGCATGGGAACTGTTGCATCGATGTTTTCCTGCGTTATGAGGATTGCGGCAGGTCGTTCTGTCGGTATGAAGCTGTAGCCTGTTAGGTACTTGATGCTTCTGTTGGAGAAAAGGACATAGCCGTCCATTCCTTCGTCTTCGATTTTCTGTCTTACTTTTTCCAGTCTGTTAATGTACTCTTCTCTGCTTAGAGCGCCCATAATTAGATTATAGAAGAAAGGACTGTGATAAATCTAACTTTACTGATCCATCGTGATGTGATCGTGAGGATACCGTGCCTTCAGTTCGGTTGATTCCACTACTTTGTCATCTACAGCGTTCTTGAAGGTTTCTTCATTTTCTCCTTTACCGAGTTCAAGTTCTTCCGAAAGAGCGTACAGCCTGAAAACCAGTTCGTGTTCACCATCAGGCGGGTTAGGTCCGTTGTACTCCGTTTCCCTGAAGTCGGTTTCTCCCTCTACTCCTGGAGAACTATCTTCTTCTATTGTTTCTTGGTCGACCGGTATGTTCCAGACAAGCCAGTGAAGCCATACCTTTCCTGCCGCATCCTGAGCATCAGGGTCTTCAAGCAGTAAAGCCAGTGCTTCTGCCTCTTCAGGCACTTCCTCTATAGCTAGTTCCGGGTTTACATTTTCTCCCATGTAGCCGAATTTCTCAGGCATGATATCTCCGTCTTCGAACTCCGGGCTTGTCAGTTTCATATACATTCAGTTAGAGAGGTCATCTTTTTTAGAGCTTCCAGTCTCTTCTCCCTGCTGGTGATAGGTGGCTCTCGCGATAAGATGTGCGCCTGTCGGAGCGGTTATGAACAGGAAGAAGATCGCTATAACTGCCTGGAAAGCTGCTTTCTCCGGATAGAAGTTAACGGCTCCGGCCAATAAGATTAGTCCTGTACCCATTGTTGTTGCTTTGGAGGTGGCATGCATCCGGTTGTAGGTCCCCGGCATCCTGATAAGTCCGAATGTGCCTAGAGACAGGAAGAAAAGCCCGGTAACTATTATGAGCTCTATCATCGGATGATATCACCTTCTCTCACATACATGGAAACCGAGACTGTGGCTATGAAACCTGTGATCGCAAGCAGGAGGCTGATGTTTATGAAGAACTGTTTCCCAGTCAGGATCGCATAAAGGACAGCGATTGAGACCACATTAGTTCCTATCGTGTCAAGCGCGACGGCTCTATCAGCTGGTTCAGGTCCCTTGATCACCCTATAGCTGCAGAGAAAGGTCAGGAAAGCCGAGATCATTATCGCTGTCTCTACCACCATCATGCTTCACCTGCCACCCTGGCAAGAAGTTTCTCCCATTTCCTGACTCCTTTGATTGTCTCTTCCTCATTCTTCATGTTCAAACAGTGGATAAGCATCTTTCCATCGCTTTCACGGCACTCAATCACCAGTGTTCCCGGAGTCAAAGTAATCGAGTTGGCAAGAATCGTCATAGCCGTGGGACTTCTTAAATCTGTATTGTATTCTATAATACCTTCATTGATCGGTATCCATGGATTGAGTACGCGGTAAGCCACATCAATGTTGGATATTACAAGGTCTCTGGTGAAGCTGGCTAGGAATACAGAGGCATAATACATGTTGGACAGGTGTATATGGATGTAGCCAGTGTAGAATCTTCTAAACAGGTAAGCGGTCGGTATACCTATCATCAACCCGGTTAATGCTGTCGCGATTTGGAAACTTCCGGATACGAATAACCATGTGAACGCCATCAAGGCGCCGTAAAAGTAGTGTTTCTTCATTTTGTATCACCTAAAACAGTATCGATGTAGACCTCAGTACTGAAAGCAGCTTCAGCTGCTTCTGAAGCCAGATCATAGACAGGTTCAAAACCTATGCCAAGCGTCAGTACGAGAGCTGCCAGAAAAGTGACAGCAAATACCTGAAGACACGGCATCTGCTCGACTAGCTCTACCGGTTCTCCGAAGAAAACGGATAGCCATGCCTCTCCAAAGTAAAGAAGAGAGGAAACAGCTCCGATCACTAAGACAATTAGTACATGGAACTGTTGCTGTACTACAGCTGTCTTGAAAACAAGCATCTTCCCGAAGAAGCCGAGAAGAGGAGGTATCCCGACAAGAGAAAATGCCGAGATGAAAAATGCTGCTGAAAGGGCGAACGAAGCTTCACTCAGACCGCCTAGTTCATCAAGCTCAGTGGTTTCTGTAACCTCCTCTATGATTCCGGAAATCATGAAAAGTGCTGGTTTAGCGAGGCTATGACTCAGTATGTAGATCAGAGATGCTACCAGAGCAGCTTCAGAGCTGTAGATGAGTGCAAGCGCCAGAGGTACAAAGATGAATCCGACCTGGCCGACACTCGAGTACGAAAGAAGTTCATCAAGTTTATCCCTGTTTATAGCACTGATTCCTCCAATTATAACAGTACAGACGCCCAGAAGAAGTGCGATAAATCCTATGAAGACCGTTGCCGGCTCTCCTCCCAGTATCAATGCGTTTTCAGGTATCGATGCTTCTGAGAATACAGTGATGTAAAGCCTGATTACTGCGTATATACCTACTTTCTTGCTTATACCGGCCATCATGGCTGCTGCAGGAGGAGGCGAGTTGCTGTAAACTGCTGGCGCCCAGAAATGGAACGGCACTAGTCCGGATTTGATCGCGAACACTGAGAAAAGCAGAGATATCAGCCCAAGTACAGGTACTGTGGCTGCACCAGGTTTTGAGAGTGTGAGAGCGAGGTCAGCCATGTTCAATGTCCCGCTTATGGAGTATATTCCGCCGATTGCGATAAGCATTATCGAGCTACCAACGAGATTCAAAACAACATACTTCAGTGATGTGAAAAGCGATTCCTTGGTTCCTGTGTAAGCTACCATCGCGTAGCTACTCATCAAGGTTATCTCAAGCATAACGAACAGGTTGAAAATATCTCCTGTAATAAATGCGCCGCTCATACCCATCACCATGAAGTGAAAGAACGCGTAGAACCCGCTCTCCTTTCCTTCGTTCCCTATGTAGCTTATGGAGTAAAGATTTGCTGCTAGAGATACTACAGCCGTAATTAGTAGCATGAAGAGGGATAGAGAGTCTACTATGAAGGTGACTCCGAAAGGTGCTGGCCATCCTCCTGCCTGGTAAGTAACGGTTCCTTGAGATATTACTTTCGAGGCTATTGAGATTATCAGTATGAAGTATGCCAGTGACCCCGTCAGGCTGATATAGTCTCTGAAACGGTTTTCTCGTGCTATAATGGATAGTACTGCTGTTAGCAGCGGCAGTATTATCGGCAGTATAGTTAACTGTGTCACATATCTTCACCTCTAAGATTCTGGAGATCAACTTCCTGATTCTCCTCGTAGAAACGGTAGGTCAGACTGAGAAGGAACGCTGTGGTGGCAAATCCTATGACTATCGCTGTCAGTACAAGCGCTTGAGGTACCGGGTCAGTAGCATTCATATGTACTTCTTCAGAGTGATGTGGGAGTATCGGTGCTCCTCCTTCCGTACCTGCCATCGCCATCAGATACATGTTTGCAGTCTGGCTGATGATTAGCGAACCTATAACTACTCTTACAGCGTCACGGCGCAGTATAAGGTAGGTTCCGGCCGAAAAGATAAGTCCAAGAGCGACTGCGGCGAAGAAGCTCATTCCTCTCCCAGCACCTCCACTATAGTTAAAGCAGTTCCGACCACGACCAGGTAGACACCGAGGTCAAAGAATATCGCTGTGGTCCAGTGAATCTTTCCGAATATTGGAAGGTGCAACAGTCCTTTTCTGTGGTTCAAAAACCTTAAACCTAGTTCAATCGCTATCAGTCCGGTTCCAGCTGCGAAAACGAGGCCTACCTCGCTCATCTCGGTGTATTTTCTTACAAGTCTGTAATGTACTCTTTCGCTATCTCCTAGCAGTTTCTGCACTCCTTCAAAGTTGAATACTATATAGAGAAGTGCGATAGCTGCCGATGTAAGCACTCCTGCTATGAAACCTCCTCCAGGACGGTTGTGCCCCTGTATGAAGAAGTTCAGAGATAGGAGCAGCATTAAAGGTACTACAACTTTGGTTGTCTGTCTTGCTATCACTGTGCTCACTGTTTTTCACCTCTCATCTTGAACAGCATCATTATCGCTATGCCTGCCATCGCTATAACTGATATTTCTCCCATTGTATCTATCCCTCTGAAATCCACAAGAATCACATTTACGACATTTGTGCCTCCTGAACCAGGTACCGCGTTCTCAATGTAGTACTGGGAAAGTTCTTGAGGTGTTTCAATCATTTTTGAATACAGGACAGCCGTGAAAACGGTAAATCCTGATGCAGCCGCTATGATTATGTCTTTCGTCTTTCTTGTGATTGAGACATGTTTTTTCATCTCTGGAAGCTTGTCCAGCACCAGTAGGAAGATGATGAGTGTGAGTGTCTCCACTACAAGTTGTGTCATCACCAGATCCGGAGCATCCATCAAAAGATAGTATATCGAAACCATGAATCCGAGTATAGATAATGTGAGAACAGCTGCGATGTATCTATCAGCTCTTATAACTGCGTAAACGCTTAGTACAGCTGTTGAAAGCACTATAATGATCGAGGGCGGAAGCGTGAATGACGGTATCGGAACTGCATTGGAGATGACAAAACCGGATAAACCCAGCGTGATAGATGATAATAGCGTCCAGAGAACATAAGTACGGAGAAGGCGTGACTCCGTATACTCAACCAGTAGATCGCTTGTTCTGTCAGCGTACTGGAGGAAGCCATGATAAACCGAGTTGGCTGTTAGAGGAACCATTTGCAGGATTTTATCCAGAGAATTCTCTACTCCGGAAAGATTCCTGAAACCAACAAGCCCTGTAGAAACAGTAATCAGAGTCATGATGAAAGCGGGTTTGAGAGAGGTCGGTAGGTGGACACTCATACTATGCGATTCAAGTGCCGTACTTGCCAGAGCTGGTTCGACAAGCACATCTATGAATCGGTTCGGCGCGATCCCTATGCAGAGAGCTGTAAAAGCGAGCAGAGCTGGAGCCGAAATGATTCCAGGAGATATTGAAGGCATATCATTGTTGCTCTTGCCGAAAAATACCGAGAGGAACTTGAAAGAGTACATTAATGTGAAAACACTTCCAGCGACAGCTACAACAGGAACAATCCAGGAGAAGATGCTTTCTGAATGAGTAGCAAAATGGTATGAGGTCTCAAAAAGTAGTTCTTTGGAGTAAAAACCGTTGAAAGGCGGTATTCCAGCCATACTCAGTGAAGCTATGGCGGCTACCAGACTCAGCACGGGCCAGTTCTTTCTGAGCCCTGATAGTTCGCTGAACTTCTGTGTTCCTGCTTCATGAAGTACTATACCTGCAGTCATGAACAATGCTGCTTTGAAGACCGCATGATTCAGTATATGAAATATTCCTGTTTCGGCACCGACCGCACTGGAAAAACCTAGACCTGTAACTATCAATCCGAGGTGACTGGCTGTCGAGTAGGCTAGTAGCTCCTTCAGTTTCGAGGATCTCACCGCGAGCACCGCCGCACCGGTCATCGTCAGAAGCCCTGTTGAAACGAGTAGCCAGGTCCAGAGATCTGTAGAGACAAACATCGGTCTGATTCTGGCAAGCAGGAAGATTCCGGCTTTAACCATGGTAGCCGAGTGCAGAAAAGCAGAAACAGGCGTAGGTGCTTCCATAGCATCCGGAAGCCAGATGTGGAGCGGGAGTTGCGCTGATTTAGCCGCTGCTCCAACGAAGATAAGTAGAAGTACCGGAGTGAACAGGCCAGCTTGGGATAGGAGATCGAACGCGTTACCGTTCTGTAGCATCTGAGCTAAGCTGTAGGTGCCCAGAGTTTCTCCGAGGATAAGAAATCCTATAAGTAGCATCATGCCAGATCCTACAGTGATTAGCAGAGATTTTCTGGAGGCGTAAACCGCTTCTGAAGCTGCCTGATGATGGCTTATCAGAAGGAAAGAGCAGATGCTAGTGAGCTCCCAGAAGAGGAATAGAAGGAAGAGGTTTGATGAGAAAACTAGCCCAATCATCGAGCCCATAAATGCGGTTAAAACCGTATAGTATTTTCTTTTCCTGCTTGAATGCTCCATGTAGTACATTGAGTAGATGAAAACCAGTATACCTATACCACTTGCCAGTGTAGCCATCATTAAGGCCAATCCATCGCTGTAAAAAGCAAGATTAAGCCCTAAAGATGGCAACCATTCTATTGAGAATGTGAAGGTGCTTCCGTACATTTTATACACAGATACCAGAGATATGACGGCTGAGAAAGCGCCGAGATATGCTGATAAATCTTCCAGATATGGATATAATACAGCTATGATAATTGAAGCCGCAAAAGGAGCCATTATAGCGGTAAAAAGATAGATTGATAGACTTGAACCTGTTGTAACGCTTTTACTTGCTGCCGCTCCATGCAGAAGTAGTAGCAGCGCCGTCACTAGATAAGGCGTTTTTCTCATCGCACTTATTGACGAACAACTGTAAATTATATAAACTGATTGAATGCACGGCCCCAGGAGGCATTAATTAATGTTTCGATGACCTTATTCGTTATTCAAGCCTAACAAAGAGCAAATAATCTGTGTAAATTCTGAACCATGACTTCTGAGAATATCGGAAGAACAGATTCCCGAATCAGGAAGGTTTATACATTTTCGATTTTGAAAATTGTACTATGACTGACTGCGATTACTGTGACGAAGAATTCTCTAACAAAAAAGATCGTCTGGAGCACGAGCTGGACGAGCACGAGGATGAGATGACCGGTCACGAGAAAAGCGATAAGAAGTCAGAGCTGAACAAGCTGGAGCAGAAGAAGCAGACCGCAGAACATAACAAGAAAAAGAAACTGAAGTACGCGGGTATAAGCGTAGTAGCTCTGGTTCTTCTTGGAGGCGGAGCATTCGCCGTATACCAGAACACCGACCTCATGGAACCTCCAACGACAAATTCTAGCATAGGAGTTGGAGAGACTGTCCACTGGCACGCAGATTATGACCTGACTGTCTGTGG
>JBEQBC010000022.1:0-6986 GCA_041640035.1 Candidatus Nanohaloarchaea archaeon
TCTGGCTCTGCCGTGTGTATGGCTGGTTCGGCTGTTCTCTGTAGATTCTTGCAGGACGATCTCCCATATTGAATTTTAAACCTCGTACTGTAGGATAGTAGACTTAATTTTTATATAGGGTGTGTCTAACGCAGTGATTGATCCCACTGGCTTTCAGAAAACCGTTCAGTGTAAGTGGTGAACAGGTCGCCCAGTGTTTCATCGACATCGTAGAAATCTTCTGCGGCGCTCTCAGCCCAGTCTTTGTCGCCGAAGTTCACTGCTGCCAGATAGTCTCGTAGCGGTTCCTTGATTTCTTCAGGTTGGACTCCTTCACTTGCTACTTCTGCTATCTGTGCTGATTGATGGTTTGCTGCGGCTTCAAAGTATGTTTCTGCGTATTCTGAGAAGCTGTCGACAGTTCCGTCTAGCACAGAGTTGACTCCGTTCTGGAAGAACGGGTCGCCCAGATACATATCTGTCATTCCGCGGTATAGTTCGCTCAGGCTGTGGTCGGACTGCTTCATCCTGTCGAATACCTGTTCCTCTACGCGGAATGAGATGGTTTTGTTTTTGTTTGAACCTTCGTCAGTCATTATTACTCATCAATAGTAAAAACAGGAATTCTTTTATTTTTGACCGGAACTTTAAACCGGACTGAATACAGAGAGTTAGTTGTGAAGACTGTAAATGTTTACCAGATAGGATTAGGCAGCTTCGGAAGACACGGCTTCGAGAAACTGGTCTCACTACACCAGGATCACAGCGAAGTAGATGTACAATTGAAAGGAGTATGTGATAGCGACCACGAAAAGCTTGAAGCTGCGGAGAAATTTGCCTCCACTCATGATATCGAGCTGGAGACATTTACAGATGTAGACGAGATGTATGAAGAGATAGAGGAAGCGGACGAAGTAATGGTTTACGACGCAGGACCTTCCGAAACACATTCACAGCATATCTACGAATCCCTGCAACGAGAATACTACCATATAGCTGAGAAACCACCTTCCCTCTCCAGAGAAGACTTCATCCAGGAGAAAAAGATGGCGGAGAACCACAAGGTCTTCTGGAAAACCGATTTCATCGAAAGGGAAAGCTCAGTAGTCAAGAAAGCAACCAGTCTGATCGAGGACAAGAATATCAACAGGATAAGAGTCTTTAGGGAAAGCAGCGCCGGAGTACAGAAAGTACTCGACCCTATCAGAAGAAGTGGAGTAAAAGGCGGAGATATACTAGACAAGATGGTGCACGAGGCATACATCAACGACTTCCTCGACGCATCCAACAACGAGAACAGCATAGAATACAAAGATCGGAACATCAACTACTTCATGCCTTTCAGGAAGAACTCAGACAGCCTGATGACGATCAGAGGAAGCAAAACAGATAGTATAGACGAAGATGTAGCCACCGCCCAGACCAAAGCCGCTTTCCAGTCAGGATCAGTTAACATCGAACTTCACAGCAGCTGGCTGGGACTGAGTGACAGATGCAGAACACTGGCACACGCATTCGAAGGAGAGATAGGTGAGAAAATCGTTAAGTCAGAGACAAGAGAGCTATCTGACTCAGCTTATCAGGATGAGGAAGCTCGTTTCTTCGTTATCGAAGGTGATGAGAACCTGCTAGGTGATATGCTTCATGACCGGCTGTACGATCTGGATTCCGGCGAGGAGCTTGAAACACCGGATCTTCTTCATGACCAGCTTTACCGAGTTCTGGAGAAAGCTGTGGAGGATGCAGCAGATGTTAGAGGCGCTGAGATCTATACCGGCGAGGATTTCCTGACCGCTTTGTTCGATATACGGGACGGTCTTGAAGGTGATTTCTTTGAGGAGATTGAGAAGGCTCGCAGGCATCTGGATTCACTGGTTATCGATGACAAGTTTATTGAGGTTAACTCCGAATCAGATACTGTGAAGGAGTGAAGTACAGTGGAAGCCGTAATACTTTGTGCAAAAAAGAAGGACTCTCTTTTTCCGTTCTCAGAAACCAAGCCAACCGGCATGATACCTGTCGCAGGCAAACCGATAGTAGAACATCTTATCAACAGCCTGGAAGAAGCCGGAGTAACCAAGATACACCTAGTAACTAACTACAAGGAAGAAATGTTCGAAGCCGAATACAGCGGAAGAAATAATATCGATATAGTACACCAGAAAGAACTGACAGGTACGGCGGACGCAGTAGCTACCTGTGACTTCATCGAAGACGATTTCATAGTGGTTAACGGAGATGTAACAGTTTCAAGCCATGATCTCGCAAACTTGATCGAAAAACATGAGTCCAGCGGCGCCAAATCCGTGATGCTGGCGACAGACGAAAACAAACCGGAAAAATTCGGCGTTCTAAGTATCGAGGACGATAAAGTTGTCCGTATAGAGGAGAAACCACAGGAAGCAGAGAACTCACTGATAAACACCGGTATATACTCTTTTGATACCGAGATATTCGATGTAATAACCGATTCAGATAGTGAAAGCCTTACAGAGGCGATAAAGAGCTTTATCAGCGAGGAAGAAGCCCGTTTCGACCTGGTCTCCGACTACTGGACCGATATCGGAAGCCCAGAAAAACTCTGGAAAGCAGACCAGCAGCTCCGAGAAAACATGATCAAGGAAACCGCCATACATGAGGAAGCCGAAGTGGCGGAGACAGCAGAGATCAAAGGCGAAGCTGTTGTTGAACCCGGTGCGTATATCGGACCTCATACAACTATCAAAGGCAAATCCTATATAGGGGAGAACAGCAGAGTTGAGGCAGGTACAGTTGTCGATAGCTCAACTATAACCCGGGGCAGTATTCTTTCCGACTGCCATGTCTCGGAGACCCTAGTGATGGAGGAGAACATCATCGATCCTTATGTAGCTGTAGAGAGAAGTATCCTGGGTGAAAAATCTGATACGAAATCTGGTACCGTTATCAGAGAGTCGTTTATCGGCGGACGAAGCTACATCGATATGAACAATTCAATCAGAGGAATCAAGTTCGTACCTGATGCCAGAACCGATCTTTCGGAGATCAGCAAGTGATTTAATCCAGTTTCTCCAGTATCTTTACTTCTTCTACTCTTTCCTTTGTACCGTATCCTCTGACTACAGCTCCTTTGCTTCCTAGTTCGTCTATCCTTGATGAGAGGGCTCTGATGGCGGCTGAGGTTCCAAGGCCTGATATACCTGCTACTATCATTTTCGGAACACCGTCTATAATCGTTTTTGAGATGTACCCTGTGTCTGCTCCCGTGTAGGAGTTGCCGGTGTCAGTCAGAATTTCTTGGCCTGATGAGGAGAACTTTGCCGGGAAACGGGTGTAGAGCTCTTTTGCTTTCTGGTTGACCCTGAAGCCCCCTATTATTATCTCTGGTGCGTCATCGAGGTTTTCTGCTTCTACATCTGAGTAGATGAGCTGTTTGCTTCTGGATCCGTAGTTGCCTAATTGGCAGGCTAGGTCCGCAGCGAGGTAGCTTGTACGGTGTTTTCTGTCGTTTTCTCCGTGTGGATAAGGTGCGCCCACCACTATCCTTGTTTTGATTCTGCGCTGCTCTACGAACCCTTCCATCAGTTCCGGTACTTCTCCCATTGCGACAGGGTTTTCCTCAGGTTCGACATTTTCAGGCCGGTAGTAGTAAGCTACACTGTCCGAGCTGTAGTATTTTGGCCGGGAGCCCTCTGAGTCTATCAGCTCTGCTTCACTGAGTTTCTCAAGGTTGTAGTATAGGGTTTGGCGGTCCATGTCCAGTTCTTCGGCTAGTTCGGATACAGATACCTGATTGTCGGATATGATGTCAAGCATCTTTCTGCGTTCAGAGCTGTTCAATGCGTCTAAACCGGTTTCACTTATCTCTTGGACCGGTAAAAACTCGTCCTCCTTGATCAGGTAATGAAACATAACCCACAATTTTTTGATAAATAGTTAAGTTAGTTTTCAATATTTTTCTAAACCAGTTATAAATTATCTCCCGAGAGTAACAAACACTGTTGATTACGATGAGTGCCGAAGATGTAGCAGAACAGATACAGTCCATACTCGACGGACAGTCAGTCGCCGTCGTAGGAGGAGCAGAATGGAAGGAAGAAGGACACACCGAACCCCTTAGAGAATCAGACCAGAAAGCTCTGGAAAGCAGCACCGTCGATGTAGATGAAACAGTAGAAGCAGTTTACGGAGTAAACGGAGACGAATTGGTCGACGCAGTAGGAGACAGAAATGTATACCTAAGTGGAGGCACAGTAGCCAATCCATACGCAAGACTCGTGATGCTGAACGACTCCGTCGACCCTGAGGGTATCAACTCTGTGGACTTCGGCACGCTGATAACTGAAAGAAGATTCCCTTTCACATTCGACGACGAAGGTGTCCCCGGCAGAGAGATACTCTCCGAAGGATTCCCTGAAGACTCTGAAACAGTTGACTGGTACAGTATGACTGTAGAAGAGTTCAGAAAGAACGGAAGACCGAACTATGTACTGGACAGATCATACGGAGAAGACGGCGCAAATGTAGCCAACGAATTCCAGAACATCTTCGTACCAGATGAGGACGGAGTCACTGAACTTAGTGAAACTCAGAAAGAAGAGTACCTTTCAAGAAGATTTACACCTGTCGCAGACGGAAACGACTGGCAGACCGACTACGCAGTTCTAGGAGTACATGATAATCCTGTAGCGGACGGAGAAGTAGTCGCAGCTCAGGGAGCACATCACCTTGCTACAAGCGGTGTAAACGACTTAATCACCTATCCGGACAGCGATTACGAAGGTACAGAGACAGCTCTGGAAAGGATTGGAGAGTTCCAGGAGAAGACCGGAGCAGATGAATACCAGGCAGTGATACAGACATACCGGAACCCAGCAACCGGAGAAACCCAAAACAATCTGATCGCAGTCGGAGAACTTTGAACCAGTCAATGAAAGGTCCAAGTAATAACTTTGAAGATGAAAAAATTAATTTTGTGAGGAGTCGGGATACCAGATGAAAGCAGTTATACTTGCAGCAGGACAGTCCAGCAGGTTCAAACCAGTCAGCGACAACCAGCACAAAGGACTAACCGAAGTGCTCGGAAGACCTATAATAGAACATACTATAGAAGAACTTAGAAATGCCGGTGTAGACGAAGTCATAGTGGTTCAAAGCCCGAACCAAGAGATGGAAAACTCACTAGGCAGTTCAGCCGATCACTATGTGGTTCAGGAAGAACCAAAAGGCATGGGCAACGGCCTAAGGCAGGCAGAACACCTTCTAGACGACAAATTCCTTGTACTAACTCCTTACCGCGCGAACGCAGCACAGTTCTTCGAATCCATGATAGAGAAAGCTGAAGACGAGGACGCAGAGGTCGTATTCGTCTCGACACCTACAGATGAACCTGAGAAATACGGAATACTTGAACTGAATGATGAAGGTAAAGCTGTGGATATGATAGAGAAGCCTGAACCTGAGGAAGCGCCTTCAAACCATAAAGTCGTTGGAATGTACCTTTTGAGCGAGAACTTCTTCGATCACCTAGACGAAGTGGAGACATGGGAGTACCAGTACGAGGACGCTCTCAGCAACCACATGCAGGAGGAACCCGCATCAGTACTCAAGATAGAAGAAGAAACCAACTCCATCAAGTATCCTTGGGATCTCTTCTCTGTTATAGAGGAGTTGATGGAGCAGAAAGGAAAGAATATTTCTGAAAACGCTTCAGTCGCGGACTCAGCGGAGATCAAAGGAGATGTTATAATCGAAGACGGCGCCACAGTGTACGAAAACGCAGCGATCAAAGGACCAGTATACATCGGGAAAAACGCAACAGTCGGAAACAACTCAGTAGTCAGAGAACATGTAGCACTCGAGGAAGACGCGACGGTCGGTGCGAACAGCGAAGTGAAGAACTCGATCTTCCAGCCCGGAAGCTCAATGCACTCCGGCTTCATAGGAGACTCGATAATCGGAGAGAACTCAAGCATCGGCGCCGGCACAATAACCGCCAACCGGAAGTTCCCGGAAAACGGTGAAAGACCTGATGTAGAGTCCGACTTGATCGGAAAAGACTACGATAAGAATACAGGCAGAAGCTACATGGGAGCAGTAATCGGAGACGATGTTGATATCGGAGTAAATGTCTCCCTGATGCCTGGCGTCCAGATCGGCAGCGATGCCAAAATCGGTCCGGGAACAGTCGTACATGAGAATGTTGAGAACGGTGAAACAGTTTATGTGGATCAGGAACAGGTGAGGAAGAAGTGAGAATAGGCCTGGATTTCGACAGAGTACTTTTTGATACAGATAGCTTCAACCAGTACCTGAAAGAGAATGTGGAAGGACTTGAACATGTGGAAGCCTCCCCTTATAATGAGAATGAGGTTTACAGTCCGGAGATACATGCAGAGCTATGCGGTATACCGGTAGAAAGGATATACGATGCTATAGAGGATACATCACAGTTCCTATTCGACAATGTTGGAGATTTGGAAAAGTTTGAGGACGAGCTTGTGATTGTTTCTCGTGGAGAGAAAAAGTTTCAGAGAGCGAAGATCGAGAACTCTGGAATAACTGACTGGGTTGAGGAAGTTCATGTGATCGAATCCGGTTCCAAGGACCAGGTAGATATCGATGTACTGGTTGATGACACGGTTACAGAGATTGAAAGGGCGGATGTGCCCGGAGTACTTTTCAAGCGAGAGGAAGAAAGTCTAAAAGATGTATTAGATGAGGTGAAAGAACTTGAAGCCTGAAGAAGTTTTCAAGAGATACGATATAAGAGGAAAATACCCTGAAGAACTCAACGAAGAGTTCGCAGAAAGACTAGGAAAATCAGTAGGAACATTCATCAAGAGAAAATACGATGAGAAAGCTGTAGTATGTAGGGATAACAAGGACAGCTCCAAGAACCTGAAAGAGTACCTTACAGCAGGTATACAGAGCACAGGGGTCGATGTAGTGGACGCAGGTGTAGGACCTACAGATTACGCAGCTTACGCAGGAAACAAGGAGAACGCGGTCTCAGTCCAAGTCACCTC
>JBEQBC010000023.1:0-6729 GCA_041640035.1 Candidatus Nanohaloarchaea archaeon
TGGTGACCGAGAGACTTTTAATCTTGTCAACAACCGTTCTTTTTCCCTTGTTCGTGGCAACATGCCGTGTTATAAATCAGGCTTTGAAAACAGTGTGTATGGCGCCTATAACCCTGAGCTTCGAGGTGCACCAGCCTCACCGGCTGCGGATCGACGGAGTGAACAAGGATGCCGATGATCTGTACGACCGGTATTTTGACGATGAGATGAACGAGCACTTCTTCAAGGATGTGGCTGAGAACTGTTACTTCCCTGCAACCGAGCGATTGCTCAGGAACGCCAAGAAATACCAGGATGAAGACCGGCCGTTCAAGGTTAACTTCTCGATTTCGACTAGCTGGCTGGAGCAGGCGCAGAAATACCATCCAGAACTTATTGATATGCTGAAGCAGTTCCCGGACAATACTATCGACTTCATCGGACAGGCACACTATCACAGCCTTGCAGGACTTTTCCACGATAAGGAAGAGTTCAGAAACCAGTTGCAGAAGCATAGAGACATGATTAAAGATATTTTCGGCGTTGAGACGAAGGTTATGACTAATACCGAGCTTATCTACCACAACGGGATCGGTAAAGTCGCTGCTGAGGAAGGATTTGACGGAATATTTACTGAAGGAGTACCACGGGTACTTGGATGGCGCTCACCTAACCATAACTATACACAGCCAGACTTCGTGACAGAAGACGGCAACAGCATCATGCTTCGTAACCGGAAACTGACAGACGATGTAGGATACCGTTTCTCAGCCGAATGGTGGGATGAATACCCGCTGACAGCTGAAAAATACGCATCATGGCTTTCCAAAGCTGATGGCGATGTAATCAATTTATTCATGGATTACGAGACCTTCGGCGAACACCACTGGGAAGGCACCGGAATCCTATGGTTCCTAGAAGACCTGCCAGCACAGATACTTGAACACGACAACATGGAGTTCCTGAAGGTGCGGGAAGCTGCACAGAAGGAGCCGGTCGGCGAGTTTGACGCCTTCGAATACAACACAGTTTCCTGGGCAGACGAAGAAATGGACGCATCTGCCTGGCTCGGAAACCCTGTTCAAAAGAAGATTTTCCAGAAGCTGCAGGAACTGGAGCCGAAGGTGAAGGAGCTAGATGACGACGAAGTACTGGATATCTGGCGGAAATTCCTGACCTCCGATCACTTGCATCATATCGCGACGAAAACCATGGACGATGGAAGCGTTCACAACTACTTCTCATACTTCGATCATCCACATCAAGGTTTCGCGGTTATCATGGATCACCTGATGGATTTCCAGGTTCAGGTGGAGAAACGGTTAAGAAGCTGAAAGACTGAAGGTTTTCTTGGAATGGATACTGAAGAAGTGAGGAACTGGCTCAGAAATAATGAGGACAGTATCGGGCTGAAGAACATTTCAGTAGAGGAAGTTAAAGGTGGAGAATCCAACCATAACATCATATTAAGTTCTGATTCCGGAAGATATGTTCTGCGGATCTCCAAAGAGGTTTCAAGAAAGAACCGGCTTGAAAACGAGGATAAATCCCTGAAAATGCTTCAAGAGGAAGATATCGAACAGGTTCCCCGTCAAAAATACTTCGCAAAGGACAGTCCTTTCGGAGCCGTCATAGTTGAGGATTTCATCGGAGAAAAGGACCTTGAAAGAGCGCATATGCTGGAAAGCAACCAGATGAAATCACTGGCCAAACTGTTGGGAAAGACACACTCGATAGATATCGAAAAGTACAACGAAGTATTCGGTGAGAACGAAACAGGGAAGAAGAACCTGCAAGAAATCTACCAGAAAGAGTTTGAGAGATGGTCAAAGATACCATACGAAGAGTACCTTGAAATTGTTGAAGAGCCGAGAGAAGACCTGAAGAAATACTTTGAGATGCAGAAAGAACTTCTGGAAGAGATACCGGACATAGAGGTACCTCAATCCTTTATCCATTCGGATCTGGGATTCAACCTTCGTACAAAGGGTGATAAAGCAGTCGTCGTGGACTGGGAGTACGGCACCAGCGGTTACGCAGGACATGATTTGATGATACTGTTCGAACATGGACAACTGAGCGAAGATCAACGGGAGGAGTTCCTTGAAGAATACCGGAATTACAGAGACCTAGGGAAAGTATTCGAGAAGGTCCGCGAAATCCACCCTGGTTTCCTGGCCTTCCACGACGCTGTGTGGGCAGCTAAGAGAGTTGAACAGGAACAGGATAAGGAGGAGAGGAAAGAAATCTTGAACCGGAAGCTCAACAAACTTGAAACCTTCTATAAAAACCGAGACTGAATACTGTATTATGACGGAGAAACACTCTATAGAGGTTGAAGACGGAGAATCAGTCGCCGCTGTACACCATGAAAACAGTTCTGATAACTGGATTTTCTTCTGCCACGGCTACGGAAGCAACAAGGAAGGTAGCTATGAGGAGAGAGCTGAAAGAGCTGTAGAGGAAGGATATAATGCTGTAAGATTCGATTTCAGAGGTAACGGTGAAAGCGACGGCGACTTCATCGATCAAAGCCTGAGTTCCCGTATCAATGATCTAAAGGCCTGTATAGAGTTTTTTGAACCTGAAAATATCTACTTGTTCGGGATGAGCTTCGGAGGTAAAGTTGTTTCTCATGCCTCAGAGGATATAGATATTGAGGCGTTGATACTGAAATCCCCTGTCACCTACAACAGTATAATGGACAAGTTCAGGGAAGTAGTCGAGGAAAAAGGAACTTACACACATTTCGCGGATAAAACCATCGATAAACGATTCTTCCAGGACTTCGACGACTACAGCTTTGACGAGGTCGCCTCAAAAATCGAATGCCCTGTCGCTATCTTCCATGGCGGTGCCGACACAACAGTTCATTTCGAAAACTCATCGAGCGCCGCAGAAGACCTAGATACCGATGTAATACTTTACAAGATTGAAGGCGAGGAACATTCGATGAGTGAGAAAGGTGAAGAAAAGTTGAGAGATATGATGTTTGCATGGCTTGAACACATCTAGACAGCTGCTGCGCCCTGATTACTGTCTTCATCAAGCATTCCAAGACTTATGTTGCCGTATTCATCCTGGAACTCTTCAACTCGATCTCTGGCGCCCTGGCAGAGATCTTCTGCTTTATCTTTGACAGGTGTGTAATCATCATTCTCCATTTTTTCAGCAGTGTATTCCCCCAGAGTCATCGAGCCGTATGCTGCTGCCGCTCCAGCTGCAACTTCAGGACCTGCGGCTCCAGCCGCCATACCTAGAGCTGCATCAAAACCATATCTTTCTGTGAGCTCCTGGATTCTGCCCTGATCCTGTTCAGACTCTTGGTCTAGCTCATTTTCAGCGTCGTTCCACCCAAAACCGTCGCCATCTAAGACACCTAGCATTTTTTTGTCACCTTACAATAACAACATTATCACTGGAGATACTTAAAGTTTCGGTTGCTGTAGCTCAAACCAGATTCCGGCAACTACCAAGAAAAACTATTCAAGACCTAGAGCGCGCTTGTAAATACCTGTCGTCCATGCGGAGATCTGCTCCCATCGGAAATTATCTTCTACACGGCCTCTTGCATTATCCCCAAGCCATTCAGTCCACTCAGGGTCGTTCAGGCTTCTTGATACCTGATGTTCGATAGAATTAGGATCAGCAGGATATGTATGCAGACCTGTGTACTCATGGACAATCGTATCTTTCATTCCGCCCACATAGCTTCCTACAGTGGCTGTTTCACATGCTGCAGCTTCAAGAGGTACAATTCCGAATGGTTCATATACCGAAGGTGCTACAGTCATTCTTGCGTTCTTCATCAGGCTGATAAGTTCTTCATCTGATACATAGCCAGGGAAGTGTACTTTATCGCCAACCTTGTTCTTTGCGATTCCCTTGTAGTGCTCTGTTGCTCCGCTTCCCACCATGACAAACTTAGCTTCTGGATTGTTGTCGATTATCTGGGGCATCGCTTCAATAAGGTGTCCTGGTCCTTTCTGTGGGTACATTCTTCCGACGAAAAGTACTATCTGTTCCCAATCCAGCGCGTAGTTTCCACGGTTCAGGTTGGCGCTATGATTATCAAATTTCTCGAGGTCTACGCCGTTCGGTATGTAGTTGAGTTTGTCATCGGGTACATCAAAGGTATGTCTTACTTCTTCGGAGAAATCTCGTCCAACAGTAATTATCTGGTCGGCTTGATATGTTCCATACCATTCCAGATCATGTATAGTTCTCTGGTAGTCTGAGTCGATTCCGTCACGGCCTTTCTGTGTGCTGTGGACAGTGAAGACCATCGGCAGGTCTAAAGTGTTTTTGACTCCCACAGAAGCAGGCACTGTCATCCAGTCATGCGCATGCACTAGATCGAAGCTCTGGTTCTTGGAGAGTTCTATAGCCTTCTTCTCCATCTCGTGTCCCAAGTGCATCGACCAAGAAACAGTGTTGTCCGCTCTATCTGTACCTGTCAAACGGTGGATCTCGACTCCGTCCCGGTACTCAACCTCGTCCTCAGTTCCATATGTAATGACGACGGGCTCATGTCCCTGGTCCGCCATAGTCGTAGCTAGGTCTTCGCAGTGTGCTGCAATTCCTCCAGCCTTGATCGGCGGGTATTCCCAGGTTATGAAAAGCGGACGCATAGTATCTACCAGTTAGTTCTCTACCTTTTTCTCTTGTTTTACAAGTTTTCTGTATTCGTTTAAAACATTTTGCTGCCATTCTTCGCCGTAAGGGTCTATAACCTCAACTTTTTCATCTGGCGCATCCAGGTCGAAGAGAACCGAGTTCTTCGCATCCTCTCCATTCGTCAACACTTTATCGGACTCGTAGACCCCCTGCCATTCCAGTTCGGAGATCATCTCTGAGAAATCCTCGTTGAAACCTCTCATGTTCTCCGTTGAATGCATGGTCAGGACAAGCGGTTTCTCGAATCTCTTGGCAAGTGTTACTCCTCCGCTGACGGTTGTCCAGTCATGAACATGGATCAGATCGAATTCATCCTCTCCAAGTTCTGCCGCCGGCTTTTTCAGTTCGTTGTTCAGTATCATCGACCAGTTGTAGATATTGTCTCCTTCGAAATGTACTGGTACGCGTATTACTTCTACTCTGTCATCGATGCTGTAGTATGATCCGTCTTCAAATGAGATAATAGTTGCTTCGTGTCCTTTTTCCACAAGGTATTCTGCCAGGTGCTTTACATGTTCTGAGACATCTTCTCCATCTCTGAACTCTTTGGATAGAAGTAGCACCTTCATCATTTTTCGACCTCCTTGAACCTGTTTTCGAGCCCAAGCTTCTTACTAGTTTCAACATCCGGCTGGTTGAACGGGTTAACATCTCTAAGCTCAGCTGATCTTACCGCCATCAACTGAAGGAACGCTACAAGCTGGCCTGCTTCCTCCAGGCCCAGAGAATCGATCTCGATATTCAGGTAAGGCATATCATGCTGCTCAAGAGCCTGTCTGACACCTTCATACTCGGATTTCAAAGCGGATTGATAGGTTCTTCCATCGGCAAGTTCGGAAAGCTTTCGGTCTCTTACATCGATATTCTTCAGGTCTTCAGGGATCTTAATCTCCTCATGGCTGTGATTGCCAAGGCTGAAGAACATCGGCATTACATCTTTACGGCCTCCGAACAATCTCTGATTCGTGTGATGCTGATACTCGGGTGCTAGGTCACCGTATACAGTCTGACCTTCGCCCTCTTTACAGACTGATTCATGCATCAGCTGTACGAGAAGCGGATAGTAGCCGAACAGTCGTGTGGAATAGAAAGGAGTAAGTACTTCCTGATAGCCATTACCTTCCGCATTGTAAAGAGTTTCTGCAACAGTGTAAGCCTCTTTAGGATTGCTGTAGACTTTTTCCGCCCCTTCTCTGATTGGCTTGATTTCGATACCTGCGAAGTATGCTGGCGCTAATGCTGTTTCTACTGCTCCCGTGAATCTTCCTCCTATGTCCGGATGTTGAATGTACTCTTTGTCTCTTTCATCGACTATCTGTTTCAGCGCGCCATCATTGTCCGAGGTGACCGGTAGAAAGTCGTAACCCTTTTCGAGGAAGTACATTAGTGCTTCTATTACTCCTACTGTTTGACCTGACTTGCTTATCGGCATCACCAATGTATTGTTCCTTTCTGTTGAGTCGCTGAGTCTTTCAAGGTAGTCCGGATCCATGGTGGTGACTAAGTTGACCTCTACATCTACTTCATCGATGAAGGCGTAGTAGTATGCTCTGAAGGAGGTTATAGATCCGCCATTACCTATCACGATCAGGTTGTCGTATTCTTTTCCTTCTCTAAGCGATTTTATCTTCTCTATATCCGGACTGTACTCTGTGTAATCCGGCACCTCTGTTTTTGATGATTGGATTTCCTCTAAGTTTCCTTTCTTTACTTCGATCATTTGTTTTTCACCGCTAGTTCATGTGCTTCCTTGTAGTTTTCTCCCAGTTTCTCCCATGATGTCATCTGCGCCAGTCTTCTGGCGTTATGCTTTCGCTCTGTTATTTCTGTTTTCGAGTATTCTGTTATGTCCTCTATCATGTCCGCAAGCTGCGCTGCTGCTTCTTCATCAGTTTTTCCTTCTCTTTCCAAGACCTGTATACCTTTCCTTTCATCCGGACTGGTTTTCTCCTCCAGGAACTTTCCAAATCCTGCGAGATCAGTAGTTATAGATAATGCGCCATTTGCTGCTGTTTCAACCGGTGTGTATCCCCATGGTTCGTAGTAGCTTGGGAATATACCTGCGCTGCATGC
>JBEQBC010000024.1:0-6127 GCA_041640035.1 Candidatus Nanohaloarchaea archaeon
GATAGCAATGATAGCAGTTTATTACCTGCTGAAATTTATCTAGAGTACAGACTATAAAGATATTAGATAGTGAAAAGTGAATTATATGGAGATAAGAAATCAGGTCAGAAAGTTCAGGGAGAACGAAGGGATCACGCAGGCAGAGCTCGCTAAGGAGATGGATGTATCCAGGCAGACGATTAACGCTATAGAGACCGGTAAGTATGATCCCAGCCTGGAACTGGCGCTTAAACTGTCAAACTTCTTTGATACAGGTGTTAAAGAGATGTTCAGCCTTGAGGAATAAGTTCAGATTTAATCCTGGAACTCTTCAAGGAAGTTTTCAGTGGCTTCCTCTCCGTGAACATGTTCGTAGACTTTCAGGTATCCTTTGATCAGGTCCTCGAAACTTTCTCTTTTCTCTCTTGATACTTCAGCAAGTTTTTCCTCGCCTTCCTCTGTTATATCAAAGTACTTTCTTTCACCGGTTTCCAGGCCTTTTTCCTCAGCTTCCTCATCTGAGAGAGACCTTACAAGTCCTTCATCCGCCAGTCGCTGGATCAACGGGTAGATAGTGCCGTAGCTAGGACTCCAGCAGTCATCAGTTATATCCTCAATTCTGGAGACAATCTCATATCCGTAGGTCGGACCTTCCATACATGCCTCCATCACGAGGTACTTCAGGACATCGCCTGGAATTTTCTTTCCCATAATCCTTGGATGTACCCTGTCCAACAAATCTTTAACCTGTTACGAATCGAAATGTTTCGGTTCGATACATGTTTTTAAATTTTCCACAGAAATTTCTGCAACATGGTACTAGACAAAATCACAGGATACATCCGCAGCAAGTTCAAATCACAGGAAGAACTGGATCTGACAGGGGGACCGGTAGGAAAGAACCTGTTCTACCTATCACTACCCGTCATCGTAATCAACCTGCTGCAAACGGCATACAACCTGGCTGACACTTTCTGGCTGGGCCAGTACAGCTCCAACGCACTGGAAGCGATAACCTACGCATTCCCACTGGTCTTCTTCCTGATATCACTGGGAATGGGTCTCAGCGTAGCCGGAAGCGTACTTGTAGCACAGAACGAAGGCTCAGGAAACAACAAGAAAAGAAACTACGCAGCATCACAGACAGTAGCATTCAGCGCGGTAACTTCCGTAGTACTCGGAGGACTAGGATTCTTCATAATCGGAGACCTGGTTGGATTACTCGGCGCGTCAGGAGCAGTAGCTGCTTCAGCAGCCGGATACCTGGAACTGATCTCCCTCGGACTGTTCTCCATGTTCGGATTCCTGGTATTTCAGTCCTTGATGCGTGGCTTCGGAGACACGGTAACACCGATGATACTGATGCTGGGAACTGTAATCCTCAATATTATACTTGATCCGTTCTTCATCTTCGGATGGAGCTTCATACCAGAAATGGGTGTAGAAGGCGCAGCACTAGCCACAGTACTCTCAAGAACACTCTCACTTGCGGTCGGGATAGGAATACTTTTCAGAGGAAGCAGAGGCATCAAAATATCACTGAAACAGATGAAACCAGATCTCAGCTTCTTCAAAAAGATGATGGCGATCGGAATACCGGCCTCAGCAGAAGGAACCGGAAGATCACTATCAGTAAACGCACTGGTAGCCGTAATCGGGACCATGTTCGCGGGACCGGTAGTAGCAGGATACGGAATCGCAGTAAGGATATTCTCAATGGTCTTCCTCCCCGCAGCAGCTGTAGGCCGAGGAGTAGAATCCATGACAGGACAGAACCTCGGAGCAGGCAACTACGATAGAGCAGCAGAAACTGCACGGTTCGGAGCCAAATACACATTCCTAATACTTACTGCGCTCGGCGCACTCACCTTCATATTCGCACAGCCAATAGCAAGCATCTTCACCACAAACCCTGAGATCGCATCAGTAGCCGCTGAGTTCCTGCGTTATGTATCATTCAGCTTCGGGTTCATCGGAATACTTAGAAGCTACAACGGAAGCCTGAGAGGAGCAGGAAAAACAGCTACCGCAGCAGTCATATCAATCGCAACACTCGGACTAATCCGACTACCTATCGCATACATCGGAGCTATAGAGATAGGGACTGCAGGTGTCTGGATAGCCTTCGCAGTATCGAACATCGCCGGTGCGTTGATTGCATATCTCTGGTACCAGAGAGGTACCTGGAGACAGACAGTAACTGAGGAAGAACAGGCGAAAGGAGAAGTAGCAAAGGAAACGGAAGGCTTCGGTGAAACGATTACAGAGAGTGTCAAGAGTAGTCTTGAAAATATTTTACCGGAGAACTCTCTCCTGAACTAACCTCTGTTATTCAGTTCCTTTTTTACAGTTTACCGAGCAACTTGATAGTATGAATATCGAAACCTTGAGGCAGGACGCCCGAGATACGATCAAAGAACTTGACAACCCTGAATCTATCCGAACACCTGGACGGACATGGACCCGTTACCCGGACGATCTTGAAGAAGATCTAGATAATCTTGAACAGGTAGAGCCGGAGATCCAGACAGAAGGCGACGTGGAGATCTACCGGGGAGAGGAAGCCCTGGAGAAGGCAGGGAAGAAAGCTTTTGACCTGATTAAACCAGAAGAGAACAAGGTAAACGCGATACATACAGCGAACTTCAACTCTTTCATCTATGCAGTGATCTCAGGACAGTCAGAACTACATGTTAAGTACGATGAAGAAGGACCTGTTCTTAGCCATCTAACCGTAGATGTACAGGACAACGCAGAAGCAGTAATCACGGAAGAAACCAGAAGTGAGAAGTTCAACACTTCATTCACAGAACTCTACATAGGTGAAAACGCATCAGTAGAGTATGGAGCGGTGGAAACACCTGAAGGGTTTTCATACAGCCACAGAAAAGCCATCAACAAGAGATACGGCAAGATAAACTGGCTGAACAGCATGTTCGAAGGAGAACTGAACCGTACCAAAATCGAATCTATTCTCAAAGGCGATAACTCCGAGACCGAGATGACCGGAGTTTGGTACCCTACACAGGAACAGCACCACGATATCTCACTGCATGTAAGGCATATCGGCAATAATACGAAATGCGACATGGATTCAAGAAGCGTAGTGGACCACAAAGCTAGAAGCCTTTACGAAGGGCTTCAGAAGGTGGAGAGAAAGGCTGTGGATACCTCAAGTTTCCAGGATCAGGAGACCTTGATGCTTTCAGAGAAATCCGAGAGCGATGCATCACCGAAGCTGATGATTGAGGATCCGAATGTGGAGGCGTCACACGCAGCGGCCGCAGGAACCGTTGAAAAAGACAAGCAGCATTACCTGGAATCCCGAGGTCTGGACGCTGAGAAGTCCGAAAGACTTGTAGTGAAGGGTTTCTTCGAACCGGTTATGCGTGAAATTCAGGTTCCGCATATCAAGGAACGGATTAGAGAGGAAGTTAAGAGAAAACTGGATAACAAGTAGGTTTCCGGAGATTACTTGTAGGTTATCTTAAAAATAGATGAGCAATTGAAACATGACTGGATGATATAGATAATGAGTCTTGACCCCGAAAACTACAGAGAGGATTTCCCTGTTCTACAGGAGAAAAGCCACGGCGAACAGATAGTTTATTTCGACAACGCGGCAACCACTCACACACCTGAACAGGTGGTAAACCGTATAGAAAAATTCTACAGAGAAGAAAATTCAAATGAAGGACGAAGCCTTCACGAACTAGCAAACAGAGCAACAGTCGCATACGAAGAAGCAAGAGAAACAGTAGCAGAATTCGTAGGCGCCGAAAGCAAAGAAATAATATTTACAAGGAACACCACAGAATCCGCAAACCTTGTAGCAGAAGGACTGCAACTTGACGGAAAGATAGTTCTACCGAAAATGTCTCACCACAGCGAACAGCTACCATGGAGAAGAAAAGCGGAGGAGAACAACCTTGAAGTAGAATTCATACCTACAGAAAACGGCAAACTAGACCTCGAAGCCGCAAAAGAGATAATCGACGAGGATACAGCACTTGTATCCGTATCACATGTGTCAAATGTATTCGGATGCACCAATCCTGTAGAAGAGATTGCAGAGATCGCACATGAAAACGATGCCTATGTATTCGTTGACGGTGCACAGTCAGTACCACGGGAAAAAATCGATGTGAAGGAGGCAGATATCGACTTCCTGGCTTTCTCCGGACATAAGATGTGCGGTCCAACCGGCATAGGAGCATTATACGGAAAGAAAGAGATACTTGAAGAAATGGAACCTTTCAATGTCGGAGGCGGCATGATCGAAACTGTAGAGGAAGACGAAGTCAAGTACGGCGAAGTTCCAAGCAAGTTCGAAGCCGGAACACCGAATATCGCAGGAGCAGCAGGATTCGCAGCCGCAATCGACTACCTAGAAGAAATAGGCTTGGAGAAAATCGACGAACATGAGAAAAAGCTTTGCGACATGATGATCGAAGGCTTGAAGGAAATCGAAGGCGTTGAGATCTACGCACCGGAAGATCAAAGTCCTTCCGTAGTATCATTCACGATGAAAGACGCCCATCCGCATGATGTAGCAGAAGTCCTGAATACAGACGGTGTGGCGGTAAGAGCCGGCCATCACTGCGCACAGCCACAGATGCAGGAACTGGAGATCTCAGGAACAGTCAGGGCATCACCATACCTGTACAACACGGAAGAAGAAGTAGGGAAGTTCCTGGAAGCAGTAGAAAAAGTGAAAGAGGTTTTCTAGATGTACAGAGAAGAGATACTCGACCACTACAAGAAACCAAGAAACGAAGGTGTCCTAGACGAAGGACTGAAAGACACGGAGTTCGAAGGGAAAAACCCGAGCTGCGGGGATAAAACCACGATCTATCTGAAGATCGAGGACGGAGTAATAAAGGAGATCAAGCATGAAACAGACGGATGCGCAATATCAACCGCATCCACCAGCATCCTGTCCGAAGATCTGGTAGGCACGCCAGTGGAAGAAGTGAAGGAGTACGACAGTGACTGGATACAGGACAAACTGGATATCGATCTCTCACCTATGAGGATCAAATGCGCGATGCTACCCGTCAAAACAATCCAGGAAGCAGTAGAAGAGCGTGAATAAACACTGGAACAGATACGAGAAGAAGCCAAGTCATTCTTCGGAGAAGTCAACCCGGCACACGACTGGTTTCATGTCCGAAGAGTACACCAACTGGCATTAAACCTAGCAGAAAAGGAAGAAGCAGATAAAGAAATCGTCGAGGCCGCAGTATTTCTACATGACATCGGAAGAGCAAAGGAAGACAACGGCGAAATAGACAACCACGCAGAATGGGGTGCAGAGAAAGCTGCCAATATTCTTGAAGAACTAGACTACAGTAGAGATTTTATAGAAAATGTACAGCACTGCATCCGCAGCCACAGATACTCGAAACCTCCAGAACCAGAATCATTGGAGGCAAAGGTGCTTTCGGACGCCGACAACCTAGATGCCCTCGGAGCCTCAGGGATCGCCCGGACATTCACCTACGGCGGGGAACATGAAAGTGTGATTGCTGATCCCGAACTACCGGCTGAAAAGGATGAATCAGATGAAGGTGAAACTTCATTGAACCATCTGGAGAAAAAGATACTGAACCTGAAAAGCCGTATGTACACGGAATCAGGTAGAAAGATAGCTGAGAAAAGACATGAGTATGTCGAGGAGTTCGTTGACCGTTTCAGGGCCGAAATGAAAGGCGAAAAATAGTTACTTTATCCCGACTTCTTTCTTGATCTCCGGAAATACATAGAAAACATAGATGTAGATCACTGAGATTGCAAGACTGATAACTCCTACAGCTATCACCAGGTTCTCGAGCAGACCTGCCGGAATCAATGGTGGCGATGTAAGAGCAGCTATCCCTAAAGCGCAGACCATTTCAGCGTGGTAGAGATCATCTTCACCTACTACATGATGGTAGAAGCCGTAGAAGACTACTGAAAGGGCTACTGATATCTGACCTGCCATTCCAAAGTTTATGGAACCGGATAACAGGTATGCATACGCCATCAAGCCTCCTCCCACCAAGGCAAATATACCGGCTATGAATACCAGCAGGTCCCGAATTTTCATACTGGAACATTTGTTTCTGGACATTATTAAGAATCTTGTCGACTACCTTACTAGTATGAG